>JBDSKX010000001.1:0-12622 GCA_039916665.1 Chryseolinea sp.
CGAACAAAATCGGTCCCGTGCCCGAGATCAACGAATCGCATAGCATCGGTGAAATAAGAGAAATTATTCGTCGAAAGGGTTTAAGTTCGTCCAGTGGTTCCATACTTGTATTAAGTGATAATGGAAAGAAATTAAAAGGAATAATCGCCAGAAGCTGGATCTCCGAAACAACAGAAAATGAGAATGATTTGATTGGCGATTACGCGCAAAAAGTGAATAGCATTTATGCCGACAACTCGCTGCATATTGCCGTCGATTTTTTGATTAAATCTGGTCAGGACGTATTACCTATTGTCGAACGAGCATCCCGCCAATTCGTCGGAACAATTTCCGCAAGGGACATCTTGAAAATATATGAACAGCAGTTTAAAGACGAGAATTTCAAACAGCGCCATATTTCTTTTAGAAAAAAGACTATATATAAATCTAAGAATGGCAGAAAAACAGTTTTAGGTCAGACCTGGTTTTGAAGAATCCGACAGCGCCTTCTTCAGACGAGCTACCTGTGCCGGCCCGTTAATGATAATCGAACGGCCCTTACTCGCAATATATTTCTCTTGCTTGAGTTGCGTCATCATTCTGGACAGTGTCTCTTTTGAGGTGCCAACCAAAGCTGCCATATCAGCACGTGATAGCCTGATCTCCACCGGCCATAATTTTTTTGTCTTATATTTTTCAATCAGTATTAACAAACTTAACAAGAGCCTTTCACGTGCTGTTCGTTGCGTTAAGTTGGAAATGGTATTAACCCAAACAGTGAATTCGTAGCTTAGAAATCGCAGAAGAATATTGGATAACAATGTGGATCTCTGAAGTAACTCAAGAAAGGGACCTTTCGGAATAAATGAAATTCTGCACTCTTCAATTGTAGTCGCAGTGACAGGATACGTTTCACCACAAAGAAAGGAACGATAACCAAAAATCTCACCCTGAACATGAACACTCATGATTTGTTGCCCGTCGTCGAACGACTGGTAAATCTTGACTTTACCCTTGTCCAGGATAAAGACTCCTTTTGGATAAGATCCCTCCTGAAATACATTTTTCCCTTTGGCGTATTTTTCCTGCGTCATGTTTTGGTTTAAGAATGCAACCTCATCCTTCCGAAGATGTTCGAACAGAGAATTATTGATGAAGTAATACGTAGTTAGTTCCATAAAACGCGAAATTCTTTCGTGATCAAATCCGTGCCAATACAATATTCAACAATTGTCACCAAAGACTTGTTAATACAAAGGACGATTTTATCAATAGCTGGATGCAAGTACATTCCTATCTATTTAAATTCTGCAACTGTGATGGAAGCACTTCCCACCGCTTACCAAGCACCGTCTGAGTTGGGCACAACGAAATTTGATTTGAAAATCACCCTTACTAGTCCAGCTATTAGCCTTAATGCTCAGGTTATCCGATCTGATTTCCAACTAAATGTGAGATTAAAATACCTTACGACTTGGTGGTGTATTAATATCTTAAGCGCACCACAACTTACGAACATGCCCTACGCCATAAAACTATCGGTCTATTCCCAGGTGGAACTTAGAGCCTTGCTACAGCGATACAACAAAAGCTAAATAAGAGACTATGCTAACGTATTCGGTGGATCAAAACACGCATTTTCTTGGTCGGAGGCAGAAGGCCTTCAGGATCTTAGGACCCTTGGAGGTGCCGAAATTTTTGCCTGTGAATTGAATGACAAGTCCGAAATAGTGGGCCTCGACGAATGATTCGGAAATACAACGTGATCTTCTTTCGTCTACAAAATAAGGCATGGCCGAGTTGCATACTGAACCACCGGTTACAGTACAGTGAGAGATATCAACAATGCGTCCTCAAATTGTCGGCACTTGCTCAATTGGGAATGATGTGATACACTCCACGCTACAGCCATCCAATATGCCTACCGGTGCTCTGAGAAATTCAGGAAGTACAAATAGTCATGCGTTCGGTATTAATGAAGCGGGAATTGCTGGAGGCAATACACAACGCTCAGTTGTTGAGAATCAACTTAACAGTCCATTCATAACTGACAATAACAACAGTCTAATTCTATTGGCAAATTTTAACGACAGAAATTGTTTCGTAACGGATCTAAACGTAGATAATCATCTTACGGTGTGGCACTACCCCATACTGCGTCATTAAATCACCCTACGGCTACACTACAAGAATGGACACCATAACTCCTAACGCCTAATTTTTACAAACCCACCGCTATACGCCGGATTCCATCAAAGGTTGCAAAATATTAATTATAAATTTTTCAATACTCCTCACGCATAATTCGCGATGAACGATTTTGAATCAGTGTTCTCAATTTCCGGACATACCGAATCCGGACACGTTGTTCTAACAAGGATTAAAGCACTTCGTTGATCAAAAAACATCTGGCAATATTTTAGCTAAGCACAATTCGCTCATCAGTTCTTGAGTAAGAGTAATTATCTGCCCGGAACTTCACCGTTTGGTGTTGCAACTATTCAATTCTTATAAAGTAAACAACTCATGAAAATAAAAATTAACATCCTATTTTGCGCACTGGTGATCGGCACTCAAATGATCGCCAATGCACAGACGACCGCGTCAAGTGTTCCTGTTAAAGGCAGTCCGTATTTGCAGGAAAAGTATGTAGATGGCGTTATCTACTATGCAGATAAAAATATAACTGCACCATTGCGCTATAATGCTTTCCAGGATTTACTGGAGTATCAGGAAAATGGAAAGGCGCTAGTACTGGACGCTACGATGGTGATTCAGAAAGCTCAATTGGGGAACCTGGTATTTGTTCCACATAAATATGATCTCGGTGGTAAATCGAAGCTTGGATACTTTGAATTGTTGGATAGCGGCAAAGTTATGTTACTCTCTAAAAGGACCATTGCTTTTGCACCAGAAAAAAAAGGTAAAGCCCTCGATGGCGGTGATATGCCCGCGGAGTACAAACGCAAACCAGACACATATTACTATAAAGTCGGCAGCGGTGGTCTTCAAGAAGTGACCAGTATTCAGTCATTTATCTCGTCATTTCCAGACAAGCAAGAGGAGCTCACTAAGTATGCTAAAAAACAAAAAATCTCACCAAGAAAAGAAAAAGAGCTTGTTCAGTTAATTGATTATTATAATTCACTCTAACAGCACTTTTACTTCGAGAGGCACAGGACGCAAAGTATGGATACAAAATCCATCGCGTGCTGTGCTTCTCGTTACACAAATTTTCCTCAAGCTGCTCTCAACCATCGAAAGTCGCATTGCAAAAATGGATGTTGATCAAAATTATGCTCAAACTTTGAGTAAACATTCCTATTTTGTTAGTCCTTATTCGCGATTCAAATGTTGCGCAATGTCTTTGTCCTTTCCTGCGTTCTAATTGGGCTTGTTTCCTGCAAACCTGACCTCCCCGAGGATGTTGCAATCGCATATCGCGAACTTCCTGAAAAGCTTGACTATAATATTCATGTAAAACCTGTATTGTCAGACAAATGCTTTGCCTGTCACGGGCCTGATAAAGCAAAGCAAAAGGCAGGCCTTCGGCTTGATTTGTCCGATGCGGCAAAAGCATCGCTTCCCGAAAATCCGTCGAAGGTGGCGATACATCCAGGCGATCCTGAAGGAAGCGAAGTATTTCATCGCATCATCTCGACCGATCCCGATTATCTGATGCCGTCTCCGGATTCTCACCTGAGTCTTTCCTCAAAAGAAAAAGCAATTCTTATTAAGTGGATTGAAGATGGCGCCGAATATAAACCTCATTGGGCGTGGGTAAAGCCGCAAATACGTCAGATCCCAAAATCCAAATTTGACAATCAGGCAACCAACCCAATTGATCATTTCATTTTTGAAACGCTTGAGAAGGAGGAATTAAAACCTTCAAAACAAGCGAACAAAGAACTCCTGTTGCGACGCGTAACACTTGATCTCACCGGACTTCCTCCTACGTTGGCTGAGATAGATGCCTTCGTTAAAGATAATTCTCCTGTTGCCTACGAGAAGCAAGTCGATAGATTATTGAATTCACCACACTACGGCGAAAAGATGGCGGTTCAATGGCTTGATCTTGCACGGTTCGCGGATTCGCACGGTTATACTGTTGATAGATTACGCGATATGTCACCGTATCGCGACTGGGTCATCCAGGCATTCAATAAAAACTATCCCTACAATAAATTTATTCAATGGCAGCTGGCAGGCGACCTGATGCCAAAGCCGACCCGCGAAATGATCCTGGCAACAGCATTTAATAGAAATCACCCGCAAAATCTTGAAGGCGGAATCATTGAAGAAGAATTTCAAACAGAATATGTAATGGATCGCACAAATACTTTCGGCGAGGCATTCATCGGTTTATCCGTTGGATGCGCGCGATGTCACGATCATAAGTATGATCCGATCTCTCAAAAAAACTATTACGAAATCTTCAGCTTCTTCAACAATGTGCGTGAAGCTGGCCAAATCTCATGGGACAATGCACTGCCTACACCAACATTGCTATTGCCCACAGAACAACAAGAAAAAATCATGGCTTTTCTGAGTAAAGACGTCGAAGCCTCAGAAAAAAAAGAAGACTCATTAAATCGTATTGCTTCCAGAGGGTTTACAAAATGGATTTCATCATCATTACTGTCGCTCCATAAAGAAAAGATTCCTTCAGTCGGCCTTGTTGCTTACTTTCCTTTTGATGATAAATCACTCAGGAACAAAATTAATTCTCGTCAATCAGGCGAAATGAGACAATTGACGGGCACTGAGAAACCAGTATTTAAAGAACATGAACAAGGAGATGCGTTGTCCCTCAACGGTGATGTCTGGCTCGACCTGAAAGAGGTTGGAATCTTTCGAAGAATGGATCCCTTCAGCATCGGCCTTTGGGTATATGTCCCGAAAGACTTAAAAGAGGGTGTCATCTTTCATAAAAGTAATTCCGAGAGACTTTATAACTTCCGTGGCTATCATCTCTATCTAAAAGAGAACACCCTTGAGATGAGCATTACCCATACGGCACCTTCCAATGCCATTACCAAAACATCTTATAAAGACGTTCCCCGGGATCAATGGATACAATTGACGATGACGTATGATGGTTCTTCAAAAGCAACAGGTATGCACTTGTATCTTGATGGAAGTGAAATGCCAATGGAAATAACCATGGATCAGCTCACCAAAGACATCCTTTTGTATTCGGGACAACCAGGTCTTCAAATCGGAGCCTGGGACAGGGGTTGGGGGCTCAAGAATGGCGTGATCGATGATCTGGTAGTCTATAACCGTGAACTATCTTCTGTGGAAGCAATGATCCTTTCACGAAAGACTACCTGGACTAAAGTATTGTCGCAGTCTAGTGAGGTGCCGACTAAACAAGAATTGAAAGTATATTATCAATTGGCCATAGACCCGGATTTAAAGATGTTGAGGCATCAGCTTTGGGAAAAACGCAAGCAACAAGTTGATTCCGCAGAACACATTTCAGAAGTTATGGTGATGCAGGAGATGACCAAACCGAAAAAGAGTTATCTGTTGCAACGTGGCAATTACAGTGCGCGCGGCGAAGAAGTTTTCCCAAATACACCTGAATCAATTCTTGCATTCAACAAGAATCTGCCAAGAAACAGATTGGGTCTCGCGCAATGGCTGACCGACAAAGATCATCCTTTAACTGCGCGCGTTGCTGTCAATAGATTTTGGCAAAATTTCTTTGGTACCGGACTCGTGAAGACAAGTGAAGATTTTGGGAATCAGGGTTCAATGCCAAGTCATCCCGAATTGTTGGATTGGTTAGCATTGAGCTTTCAGGAAAATGGATGGGATATGAAGAAGCTTCAAAAACTGATCGCAATGTCGACGACATATCGTCAGGATTCGAGGGGTACGCATGAGTCATCCGAAAAAGATCCCGAAAACAGATGGCTGTCTCACGGCCCGGCGCTGCGTTTGACTGCAGAAATGATCCGCGACAATGCGCTAATGGCTTGTGGATTGATGCAGACCAAAATTGGCGGCAAGAGTGTAATGCCATATCAACCGGATGGACTTTGGGAAATTAATAACGCTCACTATGATGCAGATACAGGACGTGCCGTCTATCGTAGAAGCGTTTACGTTGTGGTAAAGCGAACCGTTCCCAATCCAACACTTTCCACGTTTGATGCGCCGAGCCGTAGCTATTGTGTTGTGAGGAGACAGCAAACCAATACACCCCTACAATCGCTGGTTACGCTGAATGATCCAACATTCATTGAAGCCTGCAGTGTGTTAGGGGAGCAGATGACACGCGACGGCAGCGGCAGAAAAACAGTGGTCGATGCCTACCGGAAGCTTACCGGCAGAACTCCATCAAACCAGGAAATTGAACTTCTGATGGACCTTCAAAAAAAGCAATATCAAAACTTTGAAAAGTATCCGACGAAAACTAAAGGGTGGTTGAATGCCGGTCAGCACAAGGCAGACAAAACGTTAGATAGCTCATGGACCGCCGCGAATACCGTAGTCGCCAGTACAATACTAAATTCGGATGCAACTTTAACAAAACGATAAAAAGTATGCCTCATATACATGATGATGAATTCAGGATCAAAACGCCGGAATTCGATTCAATGAATCGGAGCCTGGATCGTCGTCAATTCCTGGTCAAGACTTCTCTGGGTCTTGGAGCATTGGCAACGGGATCCCTACTGGGCGGGAAAGAACTGTTTGGGAAGTCCGCGCCCGTTCCCCCAGCAATAGACGCGTCATCACAAGAGGCCATCCTCGCCGCATTGCCACATTTTGCACCACGGGCAAAGCGAGTAGTCTATTTATTCATGAGTGGCGGGCCATCACAATTCGAAACCTTTGACTACAAGCCCACACTTGTAAATCTCGCCGGGCAAGATCTGCCTGATTCGGTTCGAAAGGGTCAACGATTAACCGGAATGAGCGCCAGTCAGGCTAAACTTCCGATGGTTCCATCCATTTACAAATTCAATCAGCACGGGAAGACACAAACATGGGTGAGCGAGCTGTTGCCTCATACAGCCAGCGTGATCGATGAATTGTGTCTGGTAAAATCAATTTATTCAGAGGCTATCAATCACGATCCGGCCATTACTTTTTTTCAAACCGGAAATCAATTGGCAGGTCGGCCATCAATAGGCTCGTGGATCAGCTACGGATTGGGTTCCGATAATGAAAATCTTCCAACCTTTATTGTCTTGGTGTCCAAGAATGCTCCACAGGATCAACCTTTGTACGCAAGATTATGGGGAAATGGATTTTTAGCGTCGAGACATCAGGGTGTACAATTTCGATCCGGTAAAGACCCCGTATTGTTCCTTAATAACCCCGAAGGGTATGATGGCGCCGATCGCAGAGAAATGCTCGACTATCTTTCAAAGTTGAATCATCTCCAGAATGATACTTACGGTGATCCTGAAATTGAAAATAGAATATCACAATATGAGATGGCCTATAGAATGCAGACTTCCGTTCCCGGAGTTGTCGATATTTCTAAAGAACCAGATGAGGTGTTTGACCTTTACGGATCCGGTAGCCGTGATGCCGGGACGTATGCTGCAAACTGCATACTCGCACGCAAGCTGCTTGAAAAAGATGTAAAGTTCGTACAGCTGTATCATCAGGGATGGGATCAACACGGTGGATTGCCAAAAGGTATTGCAAGACAATGCATGGATACCGATCAGGCGACCGCCGGATTGATTAAAGATCTAAAGCGACGCGGACTGTTAGAGGATACGTTGGTCATCTGGGGCGGCGAATTCGGACGCACAGTTTATTCACAGGGTAAACTCACAGCTTCGGATTATGGCCGTGATCATCATCCGCGTTGTTTTACCATGTGGATGGCTGGCGCAGGCGTGAAGGCTGGCATCTCCTATGGCGAAACAGACGATTTCAGTTACAATATCGTAAAGAACCCTGTACACGTTCACGATTTTCAGGCAACATTAATGCATTTGATGGGCATCGACCACGAGCGACTTACGTATAAATATCAAGGTCGAAGGTTTAGATTGACAGATGTGCACGGCAAGATCGTGAAAGATATTCTTACCTGACCATTTAATAAGCTAGACGACAAATGACATCCCGCAGAAATTTTATTCGCCAATCCACGTTGACCACGGCAGCAGTACTTGCACAACCTGCAATAAGTTTTTCCATTGGACACAAGGACATCCAACCTGACGAGTCGATCATCGGACACGGCGCGTTCAAGTATAAGGTTGACAAAGGTTGGGCAAAGATGAGCGTCACCACGAACCCATTGCTGAACTGTCATGAAATGGTTCAGGATCGTAAGGGCAGACTGATCATGCTTGGTGATCACACAAAAAACAATATTCTGATTTTTGATAAGTCGGGAAAGCTTCTTGACTTCTGGGGCAGCGCTTTTCCCGGAGGACACGGGTTATCAATCTCACACGAAGGTGAAGATGATTTTCTTGTGATTACGGACTGTGGCTACTTTCAGAATCGAATTGGCAATTGGGACAAACAGGCTGGACAGGTGGTGAAGATGACGGTGGATGGTAAGCTTGTGTTTGCTATAGGTCACCCCAGAAGCATCGGTGTTTACAAAGACAACGAGCCGTTCATGCCAACCGAAACTGCTGTAGCAGCAAATGGTGACATTTATGTTGCCGACGGCTATGGATCAGATTATATCCTCCAATACGATCGATATGGAAAATACATCCGGCACTTTGCTGGTCACAACAATGCAAACAAAGAACACAATCTTATAAATGCTCACGGAGTGGCTATTGATCGCCGTGATCCAAATAATCCAATTCTGATCTGCACATCGCGTGAGGAAAATTGTTTCAAATTTTTCAGTCTGGATGGCAAGTATCTTAAACGCATTGACCTGCCAGGCATGTACGTATGCAGGCCGGTAATAGATGATAAAAATATATATGCAGGAGTTTGCTGGTCAAAGGATAAAACAGGCAACCGGTTTTCAAATTCCGGTTTTGTTACAATCCTCGATCAGAATAACAAAGTCGTTTCGAGTCCGGGAGGAACTGAACCCGTGTATAACAATGGCGTTCTTCAGCCGACCCTGCAAGAGTCAACACCAGCATTTCAACACGGTCATGATGTATGTGTCGACGATGAAAAAAATGTTTACGTCTGTCAATGGAATGCAAATTATTCATCACCGGTGAAACTCACCCGAGTGGGATGATCTTTCTAGACCTGTCTACATTCTTCGGTCACTTGCATCCCATGGTGGTTCATCTGCCCATAGGATTTTTACTACTGGCCGCAGGATTCAACGGGCTTTCTTACTTTAAAAAATATAAATATTTAAGAACGGCTGTAGGCATAACGTTGCTCGCTGGTTTCATTTCGGCTGTTATCGCGTGCGTTTTCGGATATCTATTGTCGTTGAGCGGAGACTACAATATGGAAACATTATCAAATCATAAATATTCTGGAATCACGCTTGCGCTGCTTTCGGGAGTACTATGGTTTACTTGCTCTCACAACACAAAGCCGGGGTTTCTAACTGACAGAATTTTAGCAGCATCCAGTGTTGTAGTTGTAGCGTTGTTGTTTTATGTCGGACACCAGGGCGGAAATCTTACGCATGGCTCGGAATACCTTTCGCTGGAGACATTAACGCATGTAGAACGCACCAAACCGTTAACTCCAGAAGCTGCATTCGTTTTTGAAGATATTATTGCTCCAGTATTGGAAAAGCGCTGCGTAGGCTGTCATCGCGCGGGGAAAAGAAAAGGTGAATTGCTTTTGACATCCTGGGACAACATCATGAAAGGTGGAAAACACGGCGAAGTGGTTGTAAGTGGAAGTTTGACAAAGAGTGAACTCTATCAACGCATTACATTGGACAGAGACGACGAAGATTTCATGCCAAGTGATGGTAAACCGCCACTGACAAGATCCGAGACCATAGTCATCAAATGGTGGATTATGCATGGCGCAGTCCGCAATAAAATGTTATCTGAAATTGCAGGATACGACAGCATACAACAAGTCGTATCACAGGTTCTTGCTCTTCCCGGCTCAATGACGACGTCAGAGGAGAATTCAATGGCAGATCACACGGTAAATCCTCTGATACCCGAAAAGCTTGATAGCGCATTCATCAACGCGCTGCGCAAAAAGGGATTCATTATAAGGCTGATGTCACATCGACCAGTTATGCTAGATCTTTCATTGCCATCACATTCGCAAATTAAAATGTCAGATATCGAAAAAGAATTAGATGCGGTTTCTGAGAATATCGTTTGGCTAAATCTATCTGATAATAACTTTAATGACTATGATCTGAAAGTTTTAAGGAAAATGACAAACCTGGAAAAGCTAAGGTTGGAGAAAAATCCAATTGGAGATGCAATAGCCGACGAGGTGAAGGATTTGAAATATTTAAATGCCATCAACCTCAATGAAACCAAGCTGACAAAAAAAGGAATGACAGTATTGAGACAAAATCCTTCAATAAAGAAAATTTATTGCTGGAAAACTGAGGCAGAGCAATCAAAGTAAGCTTGACTCATCAGAAATTATAGTGGAGCTTGAGGTTCCCGACAAAGGAACTGCCCCTCAAAAAGCACAGCCACTATTGTGAAAATGCAAGGAGCAGCAAATATAACTTTGATTCGGAACCATCCTGCGCACCGAGATTTATATTAATATTCAGACCTTCCATCGGCAAGCACAATTCAGAAGAGCACAGCTAACGTTGTACTTCAATTCAGATCACAATCGATGAGATGAAGCTGCTGCAAGTATTAATTAACTACACTTCAAACTCCATCATGTTTTTATACTTCACAAATCATTTCCATTTCAATTTACTTAGAGCATTATGGATGTTGTAATTATCACAGATAACGGAATTGGCGTTACAGAGGAACTCGAACATTTCGTTTTCGTGCGCGATGGTGTGGAGCTACTGGGTGAAGTGTCTCAGGACTTGGACTGTCAATCAATAAATACTGATAGGCGAATGAATGGTAGACTAGGTTTGAGAGTCAGGTTGGGTTTGGCTTCACTTCTTATTTTCTTTGCCAAAGAATCAGAACACCCACCCTGATCAAGCTATCAACCAAGGTAAGCAGTTCACTGTTTTTACTTCATTTGGTTATTCATGGCAGGATTTAGGCTGGCTGGAAAAATAACGTATAGAAAAAACAGGCAGGAAGTTGCATAGAAGTTGCACGCATTGTTGCACAGATCTTAGTTCGAACAAAATATCTTTCATAAACTACAGTCACTCGATGTAAAGTTATATCTTGATACGATAATCAATCTGTAATCTCCCTCCAGTTATGCTGAGTAACCTATTCTCAAAAGCGATCTCATTTTTCGCCTATGTCCTTTGTGTCGTTTTGATTGCATCGTGCGAACGAAAAACTGAACAAAGCGAAACTTCACAAACTTCTACGTTGGATTCAATTCCTGCAAAGTCTGCTCTCAATAAAGACCCACTGGTATCTTCTATCTATACGGCCGACCCTTCCGCTCACACTTACAACAACAAAATATATGTGTATCCGTCTCATGACATCGAAGCAGGGGTTGCAGAGAACGACAACGGCGATCATTTTGACATGAGGGACTATCATGTTCTATCAATGGACAGCGTTGGTGGTGCCGTCACAGATCACGGTGTGGCACTTGATGTGAAGGATATACCCTGGGCAGGTCGACAATTATGGGCGCCGGATGCCGCATTCAAAAACGGAAAGTATTATCTCTATTTCCCGGCTAAGGACAAAAAAGATGTGTTCCATATCGGTGTAGCGTTGTCTACCAATCCCGAAGGGCCATTTAAAGCTGAAAAGGATTTTATTCCTGGCAGCTATAGCATGGATCCGGCTGTGTTCCTGGATGATGATGGCAAAGCCTATATGTATTTTGGAGGAATTTGGGGCGGCCAACTCCAGCGCTGGGCGTCGGGCAAGTACGATTCCAAAGGTTCAAAAACAGACCTTCAAAAAGACGACCAGCCGGCGATTAGCCCAAGAGTTGCCCGTTTAACGGATGATATGCTAAAATTCGCAGAACCGGTAAAAGAGGTACAGATCGTTGATGAACAAGGCAAACCGTTCATAGGAAAAGATCACGACAAGAGATTTTTCGAGGCGTCCTGGATGCATAAATACAAGGGAAAATATTATTTTTCATATTCGACGGGCGACACCCATTTCATTTGTTATGCGATTGGAGACAATCCTTATGGACCCTTTACCTACCAGGGCATCGTATTGAAGCCGGTTAAAGGATGGACAAATCACCATTCAATTCTCGAGATAGGCGGGAAATGGTATTTGTTCTACCATGACACGGCAATGTCAGGCAAAACGCATTTAAGAAATGTTCGTGTCACCGAGTTAAAGTACGACGCTAATGGCAAAATCGAAACGGTCGATGTGATGTAGGATAGCCAATAATATGCAACAAAAGTTGAACCACGGCAGCAATCTCGACTCTGTTGATTCGATAAGTCATTATTGAATTTTAGTACTCCCCGGGCTGCGGGTAAGAAATTAGGAGTTTTTAATCAAATTATTGGATCACAGGAGATTACCTTTGACAATCCTAATTTCAAAGACGTTATGAATCAGTCCCTGAGAAATCTATTTAGAAAACACGGCGC
>JBDSKX010000002.1:0-4182 GCA_039916665.1 Chryseolinea sp.
ATACTCACTTGATATTTTCCGAGCCATGGCAGGATGTACTTCTTAACAATGTCCATTTTCATCGAAAGCGGAAAGTGCATATCGCCCATCGCGAATGACTCAAACAATTGAAGTGTTTCTGTATCGGGCGGCAGATAGAGAACGCCTTCATTCTCTACCAGTAGATTTCTGTAAAGGATTAACTTTGATGGTTTGCCATCCAATGAAAGATTAAGCTTTAATGCAATGGTATCCCTTTCCAATTCAACCGAAAGTCTGATCTCGGGTCGATGATTGCTCAATCGAATCGCTTGCTGTGTGTGGTTATTGAAGCGGCCTTGTTTCAGAATAAAAAGATTAGGCCAGGTTGACAGTCGCGGCCATAGTTTTTGAAGCAGATCCCGATAATGCTTACGCAGATTTTTCAACTCACGTGCAGAAGCGTGGGTCCACGACCCTGTAGTTGTATTGCGAATGAATTTGTTACCCGTTCCCGTCATCCATTTCAGGATGTTGTTGTCAGAAAATTCGAGAAAGTCATTATAAAATGCATCATCGAGCGGTTGCAAGTAAGCGAGTGCTATATCGGCTTGAAGGGATATTCTTTTATACTCCGTTAAGTTGTCGCGCTTCAGTACGAGTACCGGCTCAAGATCAAAATTTACAGATCGTGAGGTTGCAAAGTTGAACAGAAATGCCAGGTGATAGTTTGCGGGAACATTTTTGGGTAGCGCTGGACGAGGAGATTTTTTAGGTGTTGAACTTGCTGAGTCGAATAATAACATTAGTAGTGTTGTTATTGGGTCGCAAGATAATTTATATCCGGTGATGCCGAAGATTTTTTTTGATCCGTGGCGCGTTCCACAGCCAACGACCGTGTTTCGTTTAAAAGCACTTTTCTTTGGGATAAAGCGTACGCACGCTGTGTGTCACCTCATCCTCAATCCTTCGCCAAAATACTCCAAAGGAGAAGGATCGAGGATGAGGTGAACACGACTCCAACACATTGCCCTACTCCTGCGCTCTTACCATCTGCACTTCCTCAACCGACACCGGTCCACCACCATGACTCATCCTCGTCTTAATATGGGTAAGAATATTTGCAATCTGCTCATCACTTAAAAACGAATGCGCGGGCATCACTCCATCATACGCTTTGCCACGGACTTTGATCGGGCCATTTAATCCTTTCAACACGACTTGAATCAAATCCTTCTTTGGCCCCCGTACCCATTCGGAGCCGAAGAGTGGTGGAAAACGGTTTCCATCACCCTGTCCCATGGGAAGGTGACATGAAGAGCAGTATCGCAGATAAGCAATTTCACCCGGTGATTCTTTTCCTTTCAACAGATTGTCTTTTACTTCATCCGGGTCTTTGATGTTGGTACGCATCTTACGCTGTTCCATTCCTACGAGTTGTGCTGCACCGAATGCCGCTTTGTCACCTTTGAACATCACCCTCCATATTTTTCCTTTTACACTTTCAGTGATATACAAAGAGCCATCTGGTCCTTCAGACAAACCCATAGGGCGTGCTTTTGCATCTGAGGTGTTGACAATTGTATCCTGTTGCGCGAATCCATCGGCGAATACTTCCCATGCACCGGAAGGTTTTCCGCCGCTGAATGGGACGAACGCTACAAAATATCCGCCTTGAGGATAAGGTGCGCGTATAGTCGAACCGTGGAATGCAATGAACGCACCATTTTTATAGCGCGCAGGGAACTGATCACCTTTGTAGAATAATAAATCGTTCGGGGCAAAATGTCCCGGAAAGCCAATGAGTGGCACGGCAACCGTATCTGCGCCTGTGTCTTTAGTGCCATCGCCGCCATACTCAGGATTCAAGACCTTCTTACCTTTTATCTGATCAAAATAAAAATAGGGCCAGCCGTTGTTGGTACCTTCGGTAACACGGATGAATTCTTCTGATGGTAATAATGCACTCTTATAAGGAGAATACAGACCTGGCCACGTGCGATAGAAGTCATCGCGTCCATGTTGCACTGCGAACAGATTACCGTCTTCGTGATTCCAGTTCATGGCGACAAGACTGCGTATACCCGTAGCGTATCTTTTACCGTCCTTTTGCATCTGACCGACTTTGTTGGCATCAAATTGCCACACGCCGCCGTGCAGTTCTAACTGCGGACAAGGCAACATTCCAGGTGATCCCGGAACTCTGTTTTCCACCTGACACATATCGCCCGGCGCGCCAAACGGTACGTATATGTGTCCATTGTCGTCAAAGGCGATGGGCTTGGCGATGTGCTCAACACCGTAAGGACGATTGCGATAGTCGTCGATGACGACCGCTTCGGTTGTGGTGTCCGGCAAAAGTTTTCCGGGGATGAGTTTGTTTCTGTAAACCGTACCCGTGGTTGTGAAATATATGTATCCGTTATAGATGCGCATAGCGGTCCCGTATGATCCGGGATCCTTGTATGTGCCAAAGTATTCAATGACATCCGCTTTGCCATCTCCAGTTGTATCACGAAGGGCAGCATTTCCTCCTTTGTCGGTTACGCCACGGAGCTTCACATAGATATCTCCATTTTCATTTACGGCGATGTGTCGTGCTCTTCCGACACTGTCTGCAACAACCATAACCTCAAAGCCATCGGCAAGTACAAGTTTTCCGTTGTCAGCATCCCCCTTAGGAAGAGCGGCGGGTTTTGTTTCAGTCTTTTGCGTACACCGGATACCAAGCAACATGACGACGCCTATACTAACGTAGGCTATACGCCGGATACTGAACATTGAAAATCTCTTCATATAGAATCCTCGAGTGGGCTGCGACTTATGATTATCTGATTATGCTTTACTTACTTTTTGAAGCTCCTCTGCGAGACGTTTAGCAACAACTTCATGCTCGTTGCCTCTCAACATAAACACAGTCACCTTCACCGCTTCCTTCTCTTCCCAGGAGACAACTTCAATAGAAGGTGATCCTGCGCGTAGCAGCTTACCAAGATCTTCGCTGGTAAGCTTTGTCACCGCAGGATCCCACGAAATCCTCAATGCCGGTGTATGATTTGCAACTGGTGGAACAATTACTTCTGTCTTTACGCCTTTTACTTTCTTTACGGCAGCATCGACAACTGCTATCTTATGCTCCCACTCTTTCCATTCTTTATTGTGATCGAGTTTCACATACCGATCAAGCGCAGCATACATACCGATGATCTCTTCCTTATTAACTTTATGTCCTCTCGCAATACCCGACCGTGGCGGCGCACTCAGACGCGCTGCAGCAACCAGGTCCTTCTTACCCATCAATATCCCGGCACTCTGAGGACCAGCCATCGCCTTACCACCAGAGATACATACGAGATCAAATCCCATGTCATTGTACTTCCATAAATTTTCAACGGGTGGAACATCCGCCGCGATATCAATCATCGTCGGTACTCCGAATTCCTTAGCCAACTTCAACCATTCGTCATGTTTGATTTGTCCGACGCCAGCTTCGCGATTGAGAAACCAAAGGCAGGCAGTTTTATCATTGACGGCCTTGCGCAGTTCGTCAACGTTTTCAATTGTAATGATCTTCACGCCCGTATGCGTCAGTGCCTGATGATATCCATTAGCGTGTGATTTCTGAATGATCACCTCCGACTTCATATCTGTTCCTTCAAGAAAAGGAAGCTTAGCCACTTTCTTGGCGTCCATACCGGTAAGGATACCCGCCATACCCAGGACAATTGCAGACCAACATCCCGCAGTAACCATCGCCGCTTCCGCCTTACACATCTTTGCAATCTGCTCTCCAACTTTATCCTGAACATCATCCAGTATCGCGAACTGCTTCGCGCTCACGCGTATTGCCTCCACCACTTCGGGTGGCATGAGCGATGCAGTCATATAGGTATAAGTACCGGCTGCATTGACAAACGTGCGAATACCTAATTCTTTGAAGAAGTCACGCTCTGCGGGCCCTACCGGTGTTGCAGCCGTCGCGCTCAGCGATACCGTTGACATGCCCGCAATGGGAAGCAGGGTAATGCCTTTAACTAAGTCTCTTCTTTTCATGTTCGTGGCGTTGGGGTTATAGAGGGATGATGTTTTGGTAACATAATTCAATTTAGCGAAGGGCATTGATTTCTGTGTACCGAATATGATACATGGCGCAAAAATTTGAGTGGGGTTTGTAATGCAGTGGTTGCAGGGATGAATGAGTGGCGAGCACATCGCACATTTTGC
>JBDSKX010000003.1:0-7250 GCA_039916665.1 Chryseolinea sp.
TTTAGAAATCAAATTCTGCATAAGTGCTTTTAAACCTTCGGCCTGCAGCGATGTCAAAGAGCAAAAATTTAGAGATTTATGAGAGTGCTGGCTAACGTGATTTTTGTGTGCGTGCTACTGGCAATGATATTGATGCTATTGCTTGTGCCTTGTGTTGCAGTGGCGGGTGGATAGGCTTATCAGGTGTTCATTATTTTCCTGAGCATGAACCTCTCATATATTTGCCTTCTTGAGCGGTTTCAAGGTGACTTGGATGCAATTCTGCGTTAATGATTGAGAACTCTTTCGTGCCGGACTGAAGCAACCTGAAGAGCCGCTATAATAATAACAAAGAAAAACACACATAAAACAGGCGGCGCGATTGCAATTGAAGCTCGGAGCACAAGCTATCACGCGCCATATGCACAAATCTCTGCTAACATTGAGTATTCAGCCGTTACCGTTAACAGGTGAATTCCATCGACATATGCTCAAGGCGGATTGGTCGAATCGCTTTTAATTTAGATCGTCTGATTGCGCGCATCAACGAACTTCTTTCATAAAACGATCGTCGTTGCGAGCCCGGTACAACACCGGTTTGCAATTATTTTGCGGCCTTCTATTATTATCCGATCCCTGTGGGGCGTAATGCAATAGGTAATAGAGCGACCTGTTCTATCTCTTTGGATGGCATTCATTATGGCCGGATATCTAGCGACGTTCGTCAACATCCATCTGCGTACTGACCGACCAGAAATTACCCGCGTTGTCATAGAAAGATCCGCGTACATCCGGGTCGCCGTGCTTGCTGATCGGCCGCTCGATGACTTCAAACCCCAAGGCTACAGCTCGGTCAAAGGTCTCAAATACATCCTTGACATAAACATGAAGCATCGTTTTATTCGCAGGCCATTGGTCGGAGCTGTCGCTGATCATGATCACACTATCGTCAATGCTTAATTCGGTGTGCATAATTTTCCCATCTGGCCGATCGTAACGCCTGAGCTCTTTTGCATCGAAGATCTTGACCAAAAAATTAATTAAAGCCTGTGCGTTGTCGATGATGAGGTAAGGGGAGAGTGAATTATATCCCGTAGGTTTGAATGATGGTTGCATCAGTTGTTTGATGGATTTATAACAAGTTTATCAATTGTCGAAGTAAAGGGGTTGTCACAATTGTGAAGATATGCTGATGTCACAAATCTATAGTAAAATTTCCCATAATTCCTCGCGGGCTTGTTTTGTCAGGCACAAAATATTTTGATTTTATCGTTTAAGAATCCACGTCAATTTCTTATGACCTTACCCTGAATTTTTGTGGTGGATCTATAAATTTGATTTCGTAATTTTGAGTTGCTTTTGGACAATTACAGAATAAGATATAGGGCTGCACGGTATGTACTGAGAATTTCAGTTCAAGCATATTCTTTGAATTGGATCACGGGAGCGCTGGCATTCATATTTTTTCACACGTCTGGATATGGTCAGACTGATTCTCCTCAGTCTCTTAAACTCACTATCAAGGAGGAAACGCTTGCGCTTGACAGTTCATCGACTATCCTCAGGTTGACGTTAACTTTCCGCAACGAATCAGATCATGATTTATTAATCTACGGCTTGACCGGCGATATGCAGGCAGCTCCCTTGGCGTTGTCAGATTTGTGTAGGCCTGACGTTGGAACAGGAATGGCAATTGCTTTGTATCACAAGGACGGAACGCAAGAGATGCCGATGCTTAACATGGCTGCTTTTACGAAAACAAAGTCAAGAAAAATGCCGGATAGCGTTCGTCAGGCCGGCGAAAGTCTATTTATCAGTAGTAGTATGGTGATCGCAAAGGGAGAGGATCGGTCGTTCGCAAAAGAAGTACCTATCAATGATTTCTATCTGGAGAAAGGATCGTATGATCTGGAAGTAATTTATTACTGTGGTAAAAAGATATCAGCTGTTGTTGACGTGAGGAAAGTAAACCCTGGCAAGGCCTTGCTTTTTCAGGGCTGCGCATTATCACGCAGGATTTCATTAATTATTCGATAGTATCTCAGCGGGTGCATTGTCGGAAGCAATCGAAACGCTCGCGTTTCATAGGCTATCCCTTTTCCGTCATTCTGAGCGCCTTATAATCTTTGTGATGCACAGTGAACTTTGCCATACTCGGGTCATGTAGTAAATACGCACACACTCCGCCGGGAAGAAACTTATTCTGTGCGTCTGGTGACTTTGATGCTTCCGCCATTGGTGGATAAAGTCAGTTTCTTCGCGATCTGGATTTTACGGATCAATTTCAATTGAATGTTTGAGATGGAAAGTCTTTTATGATTGAGATTGGTACACGCTCTGAACGACGGATCGCTCACCAATTGGGGCATTACCAAGAGTACTGTTGTTTTTCTCTTGGTATGAAAGCAAAAAAGGGATGACTCTCCCAAAGTCACCCCTAATCATACCGTAAATATGAAACCCTAAAACTAACGTCACAAACATAGGCAGTACTAAAGCGGTTATTCAAATTTTCCGATGAGTAAGTCTGTAACTCCGACGGGGAATGGATTTTGGACGATTAAGCTGGATGTCATAGCGGTATCGAGCTAAGGTTAACGTGGGCGAATTTGAAAACCAAGGGAATGAAATCCGAATATGCCAGAAAAGATTTACTATTGATTGCGGCGTGCCATAACAAACTTTAGCATTTGCGTAAAAGCAGGAAGCTCATTTGTGAAAAATTACTATGAAACTTCGGACAAAATTAATATCGATTTGAATCGTGAGCTCGTGATAGTTGAAAAGCGATCAGGAGGAAATAATAAGTACTTTGCATCAGACTTTCATTCGGTACCTCACTTAACAGCGCGGACTCAGGCTCAATTTAGTCGTTCGGGTTAAAGAAGGTGTGAGGGAAGCCACTGAACTGAATTTACGAATAGGCGATTTAAGGGCTAAAGGATTTTTAACTGGAACATGAGTATCAAGCAAATTATTTATTTGTCTTTTTTAATACTGGGTGGTTGCAAAAACTCTTCACATGTGGAGGTTCCCGTAAATAACTCAAGCAATATTGTAGTCGCAATTAAATTTATTGATGCCTTTTATTCATTTAACAGAGATTCCTTAGCGTCTTTGTTGTCCAATGCGGAGGCATCCCAGCCCAATATTTTATACTATCAAAAATGGGCCGAGTGTGCGCACTACGAAATACTTAAACGGAACACTTTTTTTGAACCAAGTGACTCGCTTGTGATATTTCCTGTCACCGTAAAAGATGATCTGATGGCAGCCCTCAAGATCGCCTTCAATGTTACTGATACATTTCACATCTCTTTTAGACACGGTCGAATTCGTTCCGTCGAGACTGCGTCGAATGATCTTAACACATATTATGATGCGAAATCTTGGGTCAAACAAAACCGACCCGAATTTATTGAGAAACCCTGTGAAGGTATCTGGGACGGCGGACCCACGCCATGCGAATGTGTAAAGGGGATGCTAAAAGGATTTGTAGAATTCGAAGCAGTCACAAAAGTTAAATAGTTTACTCTCTACCGGCCACATCAGCTTCAAACTTTTCGAGGTTGCCCTTATCCTGGACGGTAACGTATACTGTCTTGTTATTGGGTCCGCCAAACGTTACGTTGGACGGATTCTTCCCGTTAAGATATACCTCATGCAGTATTTTGCCATCCGGATTCACGACGGCAACGGTTCCTTTGCCATGTCTCGCAATGTAAAGGTTGCCGTCTTTATCACAACGCATGCCATCCATTCCAAAGTCGGGGAAAGTAAGCAACGTGCGCTTATTTGATAGATTACCGTCGCCTGACAAATCGTACACCCAGACTGTCCGTTGTACAGATTCGTTTACATAGAGTCTTTTATTGTCGGGGCTTACTTCAATGCCATTCGTGGTCCCCATGCTATCCTCGAGCAACATTACTTTTCCATTGGTATCGATCCTCCAGAGTTTGCCTGTTCCTTCCTTCCAATTCGGATCGCTTGCGTATAGCCTATCCTGGTCGTCGATCGCTACATCATTGGGCTGATTCATTTTCGATTCGTGTGCATAGACCGAGATCTTGCGTGTAGCCATGTCGACTTTCAATATATTGTGTTTTGGATAATCGGCGATGAACATGTTCCCATGGCTGTCAAATCTAATGCCATTGCCAACACTTCCCTCAGGCAACGTCAGAAATAGCGAGGGAATTTCTTTGATATTGAGTACACCAACGGTTCCTTCCTTTCCGAAATTAACGACATAAAGATTCCCGGCCGAGTCAACTGCCGGACCTTCCACACCTGATGTAAAAGTGCCTTCCGGTACGATGGTTGTTGCACGTAACGTATCAGGAGTTTCAGTCGTTGTTGCTTGTGTGTCTGTTGTTTCTTTTGGCTTACAGGAGATCAGTTGAAGACCTGCAATCGATAAGACGAAAAGTGAAGTAATGGAAAAATGTCTCATGGCGATATAGTTGGCGTGTAATATGAGCGGAAAGATGCATTAGTTTTAAGCAATATTATGTGAGATGTGGAAAAATCTGAGTGAAGTAAACATCCCGTCATCTTGAGAAGTCGCTGAATCAGCAAACGCGAACCAGCGGCGATTATGTGCACAACATAACGGCACACACACTCAGTCGCCAAAAACCCCCTTGTAATAGCAAACTGGTTAACGTGCGCTATATTCCTTCGCGAGCCGCTCCCGCTCAGGACAAGTTCCGTGTCTTGCTATTTTAGTATGTTGTACGACAAACCTCCAGTGTACAGGCCTGCAGTTTGGTCAGCCGAATAGAATTCTCTTGAGCTAGAAGCAAAGGCATTGCGTGCGTTGACAAAAATATTCAGATGCTTGATCAACTCGTAGGAGACCTTTGCATTCATCATGAATTTTCCTTTGATCTGGCCATATGCATATTGAGTCGCTTTAACAGATCCATCCGGATTGTATTGGGATCCATCGTATTGATTTTGCTTGGTGAAGTAATACCCGCTTAAATTAATATTCAGTTTTGGAGTTGCCTTGTAATTAAAGTAGAACCCTCCGTACGATCCAGGAGTATAAGCATGTTTGCTGTCGTTGTAGGTTATATAACCTTCAGGAACGATGGTGGGATCAACATAAACAGACGGTAAGTCTTTGGTCTGGGTTTGCTGGAAAGTAAAGAAAGGTTTGAACTGAATATTCTCGTTTGGCACATAGTTCAACGAGACGGTTGTTCCCATTTGTACTGCCTTCGTTGGCAGGTTTTTGAATTGCATTGGACCTGCCGTTTGAACCAAGGCAGTTAAGTTCTTACCCGTTTGTTGAAATACATCGATATCGAATTGCAATTGACTGGTAAGCTGCGCGCGATATCCGACTTCTATCAAATTAAGGGTAAACAACTTGAGGTTCGGGTTCCCGATTTGACCGCCGCCGATGTTAAGAAAGTTGTATCCTGCAAAGGAGCCACTGTTTGATCGCGTGATTGCAAATCGAACAAGATTTTTCGCGTTAATCTTGTATGTCGATGCAAACTCGTATGCAAGATATACGTCGTCGGGATGAGAGAACTTATCTACACGCAGACCTCCCAGCACTCTGAACTTATCGGTGAAATTAAGATCGGCCCGAACAAATCCTGCTATTGTTGTGATCGTGTTGTCAGCGTTAAACAAGCCAATGATACCTTGTGGGGGATTTGTATAATCGCGATCATCAAATGTAACGGTTTGATAACTAAGGCCAGGTGTGATAGTATACTTCGAGTTTAGCTTGATGTCATAATCAAGACTTCCATCGGCTACTGAGAAGTCATACTCAGCGTGTGGTGCGTTTGATCGATAGTCGAGATTGTGTCCTTTCAGGTATGATGAGCGAAAATTTAAACCATAAATCTTGGCACTCACGTTGGCTGTAGTGTTACGTGTTGTTCCATCGTTCAACGGATTTGTTATCCATACTTTTTGAAAAGATGCTTGTTGAGTTGAAAGAGACAAGTCAACCGATACATTTGGTGTTGCCTTGTACGTCACAAATCCATTGATACCCCATTTGTTTAGAGATCTGGAGGGATCTGGATATCTCAATACACGCTCGCTGGCATTTGGGATGTATTGCTCCGCTGTTAAATATTCTCCTGTATTTTCGTTGTAGTATTTACTGTCGACCCTATTTCGGTCTTGCAGGTTTCCGGAAATAATGGCACTGATTTTCCCAAATCGCTTACCGGCACTCACATTGGCAATGGTAGTTCCGAGTGATCCAGCCTGAACGTTAGCGTTTACCAACGTCGCGGATGTGTTCAATCGCTTGGTGATGATGTTAATTACTCCCGTCACTGCATTCGGACCAAATAGGGGAGATGAAGGACCGCGAACAATTTCAATTCGTTCGACGTCGTTAAGGTCAATGGATAATGACTCCCAGTTTGTACCACCCAAGCCATGATTGAACACTGGGCGATTGTCGATCATCACCAGGGTATATGAGTTGCTTTTTAAGAAGGTACCATTTGTCCTGTCAAGATTTTCCATTCCGCGAATGTGAATGTCATACATTCCATTGGCTTGCTCGCGAACAATGACGCCGGGTGCCATTCGTAACGCTTCCATAATAGATGTCGCTCCTGACTTTCCAATATCAGATTTTGTAATTGTATAACTTGAAAGTGGTGCGTCGAACAAAGTCTCTTGTTTTTTTGACGCGGAGTTGATCGGCGTATTCATGAGTTCTTCCAATGAAAGTGAATACAGATCAACTTCTTGCTCGTCTTTATCGTCTTGAGCAATTGTTGGAATGGCAATAGTTAGCAGTGTTAAACTTAATAAAGAGAAAAAATAGCTTTTCATGTTCTGGGGTTTCGATCGCAAAAATTGCCTTTGGAAGCTTATGAATTAATCAAAAGGAGTGGCGAATCTTACACTTATCATGAAAGACTATTTTTTCATTAATGGGACCAGCTCAGGGCCACAAGTTGCGTTTGCAAATCACGAATTCAAGATAAAATATTGATGGATAATCAGGCGCTCGCTTCATTTTCGGAGCAAAACGTATCTCTGGGGAGTTGTTGGGACTGCGACTGATGGCAGCCTGTTTTTCTCGAATTAAGGAATGTATGCGTTGATGGCAGCGTCATAGACTTCAAACATCGATCTGCCCAGAGGGAAGGGTTAAATAAAGGGATCGCTCGTCCAAAGTTATCCCGGCCCGTTCTGGATTTGAAACCCAGAACTGATATTACAAAAACATGCATGGATGGGAGTGTTTAATTTATTGTTCTATAAAATCGCCCGTT
>JBDSKX010000004.1:0-19481 GCA_039916665.1 Chryseolinea sp.
CATCCTAACCCCAGGTAGCCCGACTTTCGTCGAGGGCGACCTGGGGCTACCATATATACAATCCTTGATGAAAATTCTACAGATATTCGTGAACTAAATGACATTGTGCGACCATTATTCGTATAACACCAAAAACGTTGGCCTGAAAGGTCAACATATGCTAGCCCCAGGTCGGCCGACGTCTCGTCGGACTACCTGGGGTTGAAGTTGCAGTGAATTTATGCGCGCGACTACGACCTGACTATGAAAAGCACGCTTTCACGCGCGCAAATGCACGGTCTGTTTTAATGGCGGATTACACTAAAATATATTGATACACATGAGAAGTGAATATAATCCCAAACATACCGCCCATCGAACGCTATGCCATTGTCTGCCATTAATTTCCTGAACTCCTCCTGAAATGTATATTTTTTATGATGAGCATGTTGTTGATCGATGTTGATCGATGTAACTAATAACTGATTCAATATCCCTTTTACCCACCGAGAATGCACCATAGCCAGCCGGCCAGTAGAAATTACTTCGTGAGTGTTCCGATTTCATCAATTTGAAGACCACTGCTTCACTTCTTTAATGAAGTGAGAAACTGAAATATTTTTAGACAGGTCACTAAGTATGTGGACATGATCCACGTGTCCACCGACACGTTTTGGGTGGCAATTTAAATTCTGACACGTGCCTGCGAGATATTTGTACAATGCTATTTCGATATCAGGCGTGATTAATGACTGTCGATTTTTGGTTGAGAAAATGACGTGTACGAAATTTTTAACAAGTGATTGTGATATAACGGTGGATCGATTTTTCAAACAATTTATGAGTATGATTTCATCGACTGATACTGGAAATATTTTGATCAGGAAAATTGGAGGGTGTAATCAAATGTGTCTGGAAATTTGGCGTGCGGCGAAAGACCAACCCTTTCAGGGTTCAAAAAAATGTATACATCCTCACCCCAGGTAGCCCCGACTTCGTCGAGGGCGACCTGGGGCTACCATGTGTTGCCTTTTCAGGGCAACTTAACTAATACATTCCTTGATGGAAGCTCTACAGATATTCGTGAACTAAATGACATTGTGTGACGGTATCAGTAGTCACTTCTCGTAGACCTGTTTGGGCGATATCCCTCAAATTCAAGCTAACTTGACAAAGTAGGACTAACCAACTTCTTGAATTCAATCTTCCTAGATGACATCGGATTTTCAATTGAAAGACTAGGGCTTCAGTTTGCAATCTCAAGCATTTCCACTGACAGTTCTTCGTGGTAATACTGTGCGGAAATATATGCTGGCCTATCGCTTTGTGGAGTATTTATCGACGGTCATGAAAAACACGCCCTTCAAAAAAGCTCGTTTAAATTCTTCTTTGTTCGAATTGTATATTAAAAATTCATTTGACTTAGATATCAAGCCTCTAAATCTTGTTGATCAGATGCAAATAGCTATCCTCTTACACCACCTTTGCGCCTTCATTGAAATTTATAAACTTTGATAAGTATTCGACCGCATAGTCGTATGCAACCTTTTCTTGCTCCAACCTTATGTTGTTTGTCTTCAAGTGTGCATAAAGTTCAAGTTCCTCGTTTGTCAGGAAGTCAAGTTGCATGTTATTGGTAGGACTTCCGCTACCCCATTGACTCTTAAACTTGTTCAATGTTTCCTGATCCATCATCATGCTTTTGGTTTGCTTGTAATATCCCCGAACTTGATTGAGGATATGAAAACCATGCGTATCGAGATCGCCCCAATAATAAATCTGCTTTTCATATATCCAAGACACATCAGCAAGATATCTTACGTAGAAACCACCTCCACTCCAGATCGCGATCGTATCATTTAGTTCTGGCAGCGTAAGAAAGTTCATCTTGTTCTCGGCAATCAGTATTCTCCTGAAGTCAATGTCAAGCATCCGAAATCGGGAGATTGGGATACTAATATCGGGCTGCCCATTAAATTGTTTTTCCGGGTCAAGAAACCTAACCCGAATAAGCGGTTCATCATATCGAAGGTTATGCCGCTGTAAAAAATTCTTTTCCGATCGATTGATGTGATCAGTGATGATGAAGTCCAGTAGGGAAGCAATCAATGCTTCTTGTTCCTCGACAAACTTTGTATGAACCTCAATTGGAAGTTGACGAACATAAACATCGGGCTTTGGATTTGCTTTGAAGTATGTGCATACCTTTAAAATATTGGTCCAGTCGTTGGAGTAGCGCATCACGTCTTCCGGGTTACGAGATATCCATTCCTTCAATTCCGGGAATTCTGCCAATATTGTTAAGCTCCATTTTTTGAACCGCTTGAATTCGTTCTCCTTTTTCAAGAGCTTGAGGTAGTCCTCCTGCGAATCGATCGATATGCTTGTTGGAAACAGATTGCGTCCGATTTTTCGATTGTTTGATTCAGTCCATGTTACGGTGTATCCATATCCAACGTTCTCTTTACTATGTTTCCGCAGAGAACTAATCTCCTGTTGCATTTTATCAAAGTTGAGTATCGTTTCGTTTGGTTTGATTTTACCGAAACGACTCAGGATTCTAGGAAAAAAGATCTCGCCATGAAGTTCACATTGGAGAATCTCTCGCCACCATTTGTTGGCAGTGACTTTAATTTCATCAGGACTAATCATGAAGCGGACTGAAGTTGGCGCTTAATCTTTTCCTGCACGTATTCAGTATACGTAAGATTGCGAACCTGAGAGTTATTGCCATCTTTATTTGAAACGAAATGGACTGTGTTAACATAGTTCTCAATTATATTGATCTTCTGGAGGGGAGTAACGATAAGAAGCTGAAGATTAAGTTTTCGAAATAGCTCAAGTCCATATCTGGTGCTTTCATCAGATCCTCTGCCGAATGCCTCATCGATGACCACAAAACGGAAGGACCTGGATTTACTTTCACCGGATACAAGTCCGAACTGGAATGCCAAGGCGCTGGCAAGAATAGTATAAGCAAGTTTCTCTTTTTGACCGCCGGACTTGCCCGATGAACCCGGAAAGAATTCCTTTTCAGTATTATCCTGACTGTAGCGTTCACTGGCATTGAAATCAAACCATTGCCGCACATCTGTAACTTTGCTCGTCCATTCAATATCGATAGACTGAGCGCTATTGAATCGATCTAATAACTTTTTCACCTGGCCATACTTTTCTTCAGTGTACAACTCGTCCATATCGCCAAAACTATAAGAAAAGCAATTTTTCAAATCCTGTTTGAAGGTGCCTATCTGACGATCAAGTGTCGGATCAGTAAGTATTTTAATGTACGTTCCGGAAGATGAGTCATATTCTATCTCCCTTAAATGCTTATTGATTTCTTCAATCTTCTCCTGAATATCTTTTTCAAAGCTCTCCAGTTTGCTGCTGAAGATTGCTATACTTTGAATGGTGTTTTTGTTCAGTTCCTCTTTAAATCGTTTTTCATGTCGAGGCAGGTCGTCGTTTGCCACGCGCTCGTACATAGTCAGATATTCTGGTAACGCTTCCATATCAGCAGCCATTTCACTTGTCTCAGCGCTGCTATGTCCTTTGATGTCTTTCATCTTTCCGATAATCTTACCAATGAATTTGCTTTGATCTTTCAGAAGCTTGCTTTTCTCGCTACTGTCATCCCCGCTAAGTTTCCGTTCGATGTTACGCTGCTCGCTATCAATGTTTCGGACCGTCAAATTGATACCGGAAGCCCTTACTTCAATCAAAAGATATATTGCTTCCCGATCAGGTTCATTTACAAATGATAAAGCTTCTGTTTCACCGCTTTTGAGATCGGCATAATACTTTTCCTTGTTATTCTTTAGTTTTCCAAGTTCTTCGGTTTTGACCTTCCGCAGCACGTCATCTTCACCTGTCTTCTTCAAAACCTCCTCCAGTTGACGTTGCAGTGACTGCAGGACATCACTTGAAGTCTCCAGTTCCCTTTTTTCGCTCTTCAGCAGCTCAATGATTTTATTTTCACTTTGCCAATCGATGTCGGCGAAGTTGTCGATCCGTAAAAATGCGTCAAGGTTCTTCTCAAGAACTTTGTTGTTCGCCATTTCCTGTTCAACTGTCTTGATCTTTTGGTTAACACTTCGAAGGTCTGTCCTGGACTTTTCGATGGAATTTTCCAGGGCCTTTTTCTTTTGCGTGTTACTCCATCCGAGGACGTATTGCAATCTGTCATGGATTTTTCTTCGATCGTCTTTTTCGTGCCTTTTTCCTCCCGATTTTATTTGACCTTCCTTTGTAATAGCATCAGGGACTTTTCGAAAGTCTTCAAAAGAAACGCATGCGTAATTATAACGGACTACAAGTTCATCGTAAAGCCACTCTTCGAACTCCGTCTCTGGTTTAATCTCCAGCTTATCAACCACGGAGTCCTGTCTAACCGTCCTTGCATTTCTTGACTTGTAATTTAGTTCATCCGCTTTAAAATAGACGAGGCGCTGACGTCTTCCGTCTTTTGATTGAAGTGTCGTGTTGTTAACATAGACGCTTACCCTGTTATAGAGATGAACTGGAACGATCATGCTCATACCATAACTATGAAGCAGCCTTTCAATGGCGCCTTCCCATTCTTGTTCTTCATCCCGAACTTTTAACAACTCGCCGATGAATGGAATTTCCGATTCACTAATATTCAAGTCCGCTGCTATCTGTTCCCGGATGTTTACCATGTATTCTGGAATCTGATTCTTTCGCTTATTCAGAGATTCCAACTCCAGTACTTCGCTGTCGATTTGAAGTTTAAGATTCCTTTCCTCCGATTTCAGTCCATCCCTTTCCTCTACTAATATCTGCTGTCTGCTTTCCATTCCTGACAGCGCCTGGGTTGCGTCTTTTATATTTTGATAAAACTGTTTTTCCGAGTCCACATTCCGGATGTTGCAAACCAAACACAACCTCTCATAAGCTTCAGATATTGACAGTTTATTACTCTTTAAAGTTTCATGTAATTTTATTTCTTTATCAATTTCTTCCAGCCTTTTTCCACCGTTATCATGAATATCCTGCCGGAGTTGAAGTTCATGCATTTTAAGGCTATGAAGTGACGTCTCAACCAGATCCAATTGGTTTTGGGTCTGAAGTAATTGGTGCTCACATTCGTTTATTTCGGTTTCCAGAAGCGCGACTTTTCTTTCAGCGAACCATCCGGGAATTAGAGTCATGATCCGATCAATTTCTTTTATATTCTTGTCAAGCTTTCCATGGACCACCGCATTTTCAACAAGCGGTCTCAGAATATCGATTTGTTCACGCGCAGTGACAACTGCCTGGTGCGCTTTGTTAAGATCATCAAACCTCTTTTTCAGTTCATCCATTCGGGCTTTCACATCTGTTTTTTCAAGCATATGATCTCGAACAAAATCCGTCAAGCTGCTAACAGCCTTCATCGATACGGTCTGGTAGAATAGATCAATAGCCTTGTCGCTGTTCATCCCGAAAAGACGTCTGAACCGCTCGCTATATTTGCTGAAATTGTCGTCAAATATTTCAATTGCGGTTTCGGCTTTCAGTCGCTTTTTCAATTCGGGGATATCGGTGAACGAAGAGAAATGATCAATGATGGATAATGGTTTGTTGACTGACACCAATAACATTTTCTCAACCTTATCTTCTTTCATCCAGAAGATTTGAGTCAGACAGATTTTTTCATTGAATGTTGCGTCAGCAAAATTTGCTATTAATATGCTATATGTATTGGCCTCTGGTCTTAGGTAAACTTCTTTGGCCGTATTTGTATACTCCAACTTTTCCTTTTTATACTCTCCGCGAACGTAGGATTTGAGTGAACGTTCTTTACTTTCAGCGCCTGCAGCTTTGTTAAATGTAATTTTATGATGGGGCACCAGCAGTGACGTCAATGCATCGACCAAAGTCGACTTACCAGATCCAATATCACCAGTAAGCAGCGAATTGCTTCCATCTGGATGAATGTCCCAAATTTTATGGTGAAAGGTCCCCCAATTCAGTACTTCCAGGTTCTGTAATCTGAACCCTGCGGTAACTTCGTTTTCAGTGATGGGCATGTGCATCTCTTACAATATTAATTCCGTTCAATCGTGTATTCGCGAAGCCTTAGAAGCAACTCCTCAACCTTATCAGCATCAATGAAAGCTTTAATGATCCTGCGGACTTCGTAGCGATCAACCTCATTCTCCAAAGGCCGAAGAAAACCTTCTTCGACGACACGTTTGATCTGTGTTTCAATTTTCTCCGCTCGTTTGGCTTCATCCGGAGTGTCGCTTAGAAATGGCTTTACGCGCTCTATTATTTCCTGCTTGGAAATAATAGCTCTGGCAGAAGTGCCGGCAGCATCATTTTCCAGAAGGAATTTCCGAAGCGTTATACATATTAATGTAAGTTGAAAACTGAGTTGACGCTTCTCAATCAGTCGTGGCATTTCAAAGCCTGGTTCAAAGTCCGCCTGTTTTAAAAAGGCATATCCCTCTGATTTGTCAAGATGAAGGTACAATCCGAGTGCATCGATATATTTCCTCACATCTGCTTCGTAGTCAATCAGGTTTACCCAAATATCTTTTTGAGATTCGAATACGATCCCTTTCAAAAGTGCAATGAGAGAAATTGAATGAGGACTTGACATAATACGCTATCGGTTAAAAATGAGTTGAGGTAATTTAATTTGAAACATTTTCCCTGCCCGATAGTTATGAATCACAAGTTCTTCCTCGAAGTCAGCATTGACAAAATGCTTTTTTTCTTTCGAGGCAATTTGGTAGTAAGCGACAACCTCTGAGATGCCACGGGTAATACTATACTGGTCGGTTATTTCCTTGAGGGAAACTTGTTGTGAATGCTTCAGCATGTTTGCAATGTTTTTCTTAAGTGTATCCGGATCGATATAAAACTGGTCAAATAGAATATCGGATATCTCTCCTTCAACACCTGGTTCATTCACATTCGCTTCAAACTTAACCTGGAAAGGAGGAGTAAAAGGAACCCGACCCATAAAAAAGTGTGCTTTGAATATTCCATCAAGTTCAAACTGTTTTTGATGTAGCGCACCGTTATCTTTATTCTCTACAAGTATTTTTTCTATTTCTTCGATACTACTCAATAGTCGTCTGCTTTCAAGAAGCGATTTTTGCTCAACAAATTTCCTGAGTTGTTCAATCAGGCTATCGTTAGTTCTATTGACTTTTTCACCTGCGTCAATGAGGTTGTTCTTTATTCGATTTATTGTTGATTGCCCTCTGAGCTTTTCAACCTGAGGCAGCACTAATATTGCTTTGATGAGTTGCTCTAATTCGGTTTGCTTTTGATCGCTCATCAAAAACTCCCAGAATGCGCGAAAACTTTTCCCTTGATCGGTAGACCATACATAATCCTGTTCATTAAAGATGTCGTCTAATAGTCTGCCCTTTGATACACTGCTCTTGATTATCCTTTCTCTGATTTCTTTATCAAGATCACGGAAGTTCTGTTCTACCTGTCGGAAGTCTGCCAACAATCGCTTGGCAGTTTCCTCTGCGTAAATAAATCGCTCCCTTATTTTTGTATCATCAAAGACTTCAATGTTTCCTTGGTTGGCTTTAATCAACTCAATGTCGACTTGTCTTTGACGGTCCTTAAGTTCGTCGACGCGTTCTTCGACGTTGGTATTCGTTTTGAGAACAAGTTCCCTCAATATGGAGAAGAAATGTAGTAGCCTTGATTCTGTGCCAACAAATTCTTGCTTACCCAGTTCTTCCATCCATTTGATTGCATTTTCGGCTGACGGTGTCAAATCTATTACAGGATCGTCATCAGATTCATAGTATCTTCGGAGAAAGCCTTGCTCGGTCCATTTTTTAAGATATGCTTTTGGTGTGGATGGATACAAAGTTTCGGCCTGGTTTAGACCGAATAAACTATCACCAAGCAGAGACTCGAGTTCTTTTTCAGGATACGTTATCCGATTTTGCTGTTTGAACGAATGATAAAGAAAGCTTATGATAAGTGGTGCATTGTCGGCTCTGATAAGCCTGACGGTGATGTCATTTTCGAATAGCCACTTGAGTTTATCGTATTTCACGGTCGAAGGTCTTGAATCGAGCTGTTATTTTAAAATATACTTTTGACAAGTAATGACAAATCGTGCAAAAATTGATATTGTCCCCGTGATCAGCTTTAATCGCTGTGAAACGTATTTTAAGAATGCATCTTCATTTAGAGCGTGTGTTGAAAGGCCGACCCCGATAAAGCGGGGTCACGGAATCTATTATTGATCCTTACTAGGGTAGCCCCGACCACGTCGAGGCAAGCTAGGCGTAATGGAGGATAATGGGGAGGATGAATTCTAGACGGTCGCGGTAGTTAGTTAACTGAGCGTTGGACTTAAAGCTTGGGCCTGGTAAGGGCCCAATTTCAATAATTGAAGCGGCTTCGATGGCATATGTACATGTTATATATACATTCTTTAGATATGTACATATTTTATTATAATATAAACATATATAATAGATATATTTATCATATAAACATATTCAATCCTAACGTAAAAAATTGAATATCATATAAATAGGTCAGTGATGACAAAAGTGAGAATATGACATCAAATAACCCGGAAATTGCTCATAATGCCTTGCCTGATCTGCCTCCCCGAGCGCAATTGGAAAGTTCTGTCATTCTTAAGGCCGCCATTGAGGCCAACAGATATCTCGCAGAACTAAAAGGATACTGTCAAACGCTACCAAATCCAGATTTGCTATTAAATACCATAGTATTGCAAGAAAGCAAAGACAGCTCGGCAATAGAAAATATTGTTACGACTCAAGATGAATTGTATAAAGCAATAATTAATCCGTTAGAAAACAATTCACCTGCGAAAGAAGTAATCAGCTATCGAAAGGCCGTTTACACGGGACTGGACGAGTTAAAAAGGACGCCTGTTTTTACTGGAAGACTGGCTGTTAAGATTATGCAACGAGTAAAAAATACGACGGTAGGATTTAGAAGTCTTCCAGGTGTCAAATTAGCAAATCCATCGAACAACAGGATAATCTATACGCCACCCGATCCTCATACTATTGGAGATAAATTGGCCAAATGGGAGAAATTTATAAATGAAGAAAAGGATTTGGACCCGCTAGTCATTATGGCGCTCATGCATTATCAATTCGAAGCCATACACCCATTTGCCGATGGAAACGGCCGGACCGGCCGAATCTTAAATGTACTTTATTTGGTGTATCGTGAATTATTAACATTGCCGGTTTTATATCATAGTGCGTATATTATTCAACATAAAGATGATTACTACAAGCGTTTACGATTAGTCACGGAAAAAGGCGAGTGGGAAGCGTGGATTTTGTTCATGCTTCAGGCAATTAAAGAGACAGCTGGAGAAACTTTGGATCTCATAAAAAAGATAGTAACTCTGAAAGAGAAAACATTGAATAAAATAAAAGGAAAAGATGTATCTCAAAAGCTACCTGCGTATGAACTCAATGATTTGATTTTTAGTTTTCCTTACATTAAGATAAAAACTCTAATCGAAAAGGGTATAGCACAGCGACAAACGGCATCTATTTATTTAAAACAATTGACTAAAAGAAAAATACTACGCCCTATTAAGCAAGGACGAGAAGTGTATTACGTAAATCACGAGCTAATGAATTTATTGTCTCAACGCCCATGAGATATTAATTTATTGATGCAACGCTGGCGGTCCGCAATTACTCACTTCTCAGGCGCCCATTCTGTTACCGTCATAAACTCCGAGCAGATAATCTGTTTCAAAAAGAGTTGTTGGTTGTCGTTCTTCCACTCTTGCTATTGCAGCTTCACGTCTATCCATGAGTGTTCTTCCCCAACGGTCAGGTGATGAATCATCAACAAAAACGGATTCAAACTTTTTTTTAGCTTTTTCAGCATGCGGCTTCCGCTTTTTGCACGATGGCCCTTCAAAAATCACTGTATTCAGTTTACAAAGCAGAATATTTTCTAGTCACCTTTATTAAAACAAATAATGTTATGTCTAAAAATGATTTAAACTGGAATTCAATTGCCAAACAAATCGGCGATAACAAGCATGTCGACGTGCAAGTGAAGAAACAAATTGAAGAACTCGTATTGCATGAAAGCAAAGATCGGGTAAAGAAAAGCGCCGAACACATTCGAGGTATGATGTCTATTAAGGAAGGTCACTTTCATCCTGGTTATGATCTATTATTCAAACGCCAGGGCGCACCAGGAAGGGAACCAATAGCGGAGCCTTTGGTAGAACCACCCCTCATGTGCGGATCAGATTATTCGTTGATAGCAGAACAAAAATTAAATTACACTGTAGGGATTCCTTCGACACCAACAGTTGAAAAGTTTGCGAACAACAATAAGCCGGCTGTAGCCAACAACGTAATCAATTTTGAAAATCATAAGTCCATTAATACAAATCCAGTCAGTGGACAAATATCGATGGCGGGAATAACAGGGTATGGAAACAAGCCAGATGAAGTTATTTTTCCGGGCAAAGGACTGGGTCTCGTCGGATACATGCATCAAACCTTTCCAATGGCTCAGAATAATTATGCCGTTGTTCAATGCACAGCGAGAATTTCAAAGGCAAATGGATTTTGCGTGCTCGATCCAGGTCCGGAAAACAGCCCAGTGGATGGTATGGTAGCTTCCTTTGGCTTAGCGCATCTTGATTTGCATGTGTACGATCCACAAACTGATTCCTACAAACAGCAGTCAAACCTCACGACAGTCTTCACTTTTGTCGGTAAAGGCGATGATAGATCCTACTCGACCGGCCTTTTGCTGGGCAATGGCTCCCGTAGCGGTGGTGGATTCAATAATTTTTTGTCAATGTATGGCATGCCACAAAGTGTCGATCTCACTGTGAACATCAGATATCAACCCTCAACGAAGCCAATTTTTGTGAACGTATTCATGGAGACCTACGCCATGATTATAGAAGGAAATGAGAAAATTTCTGGTGTAGTAATACATTGTCAAAACGCTGATGAGTCAACACCAGTATTAACGTTTTCGCCACAAAGAACACCCCTATTTCCTACAAGTCCGTTTGTTATAGAGCAAATTCGTTTGTGTGGTATTTGATTGAAGGGATTGCCATTATTAATGGAACATTCGGGCTATTGAAAGAATGTGATTCGAAACATCGACATCAAAATTTCCATCACGCGGACTTAATAAACTTGGTCAGAGTCCGCATTGGCGAACAGCTGGTCTGCTGAAGCGCACGAATTTTTTCGTAAAATATGTTTTTCGAAAACTCTTTGTTAAATCTCAAAGGATTTGCTGTTGGGACACCAGCACGAGATCAATCCTATTGTAGCCTTATTTCTAATCCCCCAAACATCACCAGACATTAAGTAAATTTGCTTATGGTTAACTTGCAAGTGAAATCAAGTGATCATAGAACGAAATTATTAAAATCTGCCCCGGGATATTCCTTCAGAAATAATCTGTTTTACAACTCAGTTATAGAGCAAATGAGATATCATGTTTACGTCGTTGAACTTTCCAAAAAGGTCTTTACGGAAAACACAAAGTTTCGACTAGCCAACCCTCAGTTCAATGGCGTACTTCAGTGCCTGTATGTGGGCTCAACCAGTAGGACTCCCGCAGAGCGATTCTTACAACACAGAACCGGATATGTAAATAAAAAAGGACACAAGCTCGCGTCGAGCATTGTTCTAAAGTATGGAACATACTTACGTCCGAGTTTGTACGAGCATATCAATCTGAAGCCGATGACCCAAGCGCAGGCCCTTGCTATGGAAGAAAAGCTTGCCTGGGATCTGAGGAGGCAGGGATATGCCGTTTGGTTCAATTGAAAAGGGATGCGGCCGATGGGTTAGAAATTTTTCACCGCCAAGACGCAAAGAAATGCGACTTGGAATTTTGGGTTTGTTATTCCCCGCGCCTTTGCAATGAAAAAAACTCTTTCCCGCTCTGAAAGAATTTACTTTCCTTGCACCCAAACTTCCTCTATGCGCTACATCCTCTTTTTCTTCGTCATCACTTCAGTCCGTGTTATGGCTCAATCATCCAATGACTACGAGATCTCATTCGAAAATGCTGTTCATCACGAAGCGAATGTAACGGCCACATTCCGAAATCTCGAAGATGAAGTACTGGAAGTGAGGATGAGTCGCTCCTCACCGGGTCGTTATGCTCTACATGAGTTTGCCAAGAATGTCTACAATGTAAAGGCGGTCGACAGCAAAGGAAAGCTACTCACAATCACAAGGCCTAATCCTTATCAATGGGATGTCTCAGGACATGATGGAACGGTGACTTTCACGTACACTATCTTTGGAGATCGCGGCGATGGAACTTATATGCAGGTGGATGAAACGCATGCGCACCTCAACATTCCAGCAACTTTTGTGTTTGCACGCGGACTTGATCACCGTCCTGTTCGTGTTAACTTCAAGCTTCGCGAGGATCTTAAATGGAAAGTTGCCACGCAGCTTAAGCTCTTAGGTAATACGCCCAAAGATGGGTCTCAGTATTTCGCGCCCAACCTCCAGTATTTTATGGATAGTCCTACGGAGATCAGCAATTTTACTTTGTATGAATTTGACGAGGAGTCGAACGGGAAGCACTATACCATCCGGGTCGCGCTGCATCACAATGGATCTAAAGAAAGTGGTGATCAGTATTTCGAAGGCGTGAAGAAGATCGTGAAACAGGAAAAGGCGGTTATAGGTGAACTTCCCGATTACGACTATGGCACGTACACGTTTCTCGCATGTTATATGCCGCAGTCAAGCGGTGATGGTATGGAACATCGTAATTCAACCTATGTCGTTGGATCGTCTCCATTAAAAGGCGATGGAATACCCGATGCACTTGGAACGGTCTCGCATGAATTCTTTCATTGCTGGAATGTTGAACGCATAAGACCGGCGTCCCTGGAACCCTTCAACTTTGAAGGGGCAAACATGTCTGGAGAACTTTGGTTTGCCGAAGGATTTACAAATTACTATACGAGTTTGATTCTTTGTCGCGCTGGTTTGATGACGGGTCCAGAATATGCGCAGAGCCTTAGTGGCGCTTTGAATTTTGTGAAGAATAGTCCGGGAAGAAACTTCTTCAATGCGATTGAGATGAGTTATCAAGCGCCATTCTCGGATGCAGCACGATCAATCGATCCGACTAACATGTCGAATACATTCATTTCCTATTATACGTATGGACAAGTGATCGGTCTGGCATTAGACCTGACGCTTCGAAATGAAAAGGGTAATCTTTCATTGGATGGTTTCATGAAAACGATGTGGGTAAAGCATGGAAAGCCGGAAATGCCTTACACAGTAAGAGATATAAAAGTGGCATTGTCGGAATATGCTGGTGCTGTTCTGGCTGATGAATTTTTTGGCAAATATGTTTTCGGAAAGTCTTTTCCTGATTATGAGAAGTTGTTGGCTCCAATGGGAATCGCTTTTGTGAAAGCTGCACCCGGCAAATCATATCTCGGTGTACACCTGGAAAAAGCTGACAGCGTTGTAAAAATCTCCGGTTATGCGCGAATGGGATCGCCAGCTTATAAGTCCGGACTCGAGAACAACGATGTGTTGGTTAGCATCAATGGAAAAAAAGTTACCGATAACGAATCGGTGCAAGCAGTAGTCAGTCTGTTGACGCCCGGGAGTAAAGTTAAGGTAGTGTATAAACGGGGAAACGATGAGCGAACTGCTGAGGTTGTACTCGAAGAAGATCCGGCGATGGTTACTAAGCTTATTGAGGAGAATGGGGCGAAGCTTGATGGCGATAAGTCGAAGAGGAGAGGATTGTGGTTGGATCCGAGGTAGGAGCAAGGCTAAAAATAGAAGTCTTCATTGAGAGCGTGCTTCTACAAGGGAGTGGTACGCGATGGCGGGCGTATTTCCAGGAAAGATTGACAGCGGTGCAACTCGCGTTGCGCCTCATCCTCGGTCCTTCTCCAAAGGAGAAGGATGCCGGCTTCACTATTTGCTGCAGGTAATTTTGAAGAGTTGACGCTTCTGTTTGTTTCCAAATATCAATACCCAGTGACTACCATATTTGCGGAAATATTAACGGAGCGGTTTTAAACACTTGCTAGTAGGAAGAGCCGTAATTGAAGGTTCAATCTTCTAGGTTCGCCATCCTTCTCCTTTGGAGAAGGACCGAGGAGGAGGTGCCACAAATGCCGCTCTTACGCGCTAGCGTTCTTGCCAATGCGGGCGTGCTTCTATAAGTGAATTGTTCACGATAACGATTTTACTCTAGATCGCTATCTTGCGACAATAAGATGGAATATACACCTGAGCAAAATAAGATTTTTCAGTTTGTCGAATCGGGTTTCGGAAATGGAATTATTGACGCAGTCGCCGGAGCGGGTAAAACATCGACAATTTTGGAATGTGCCAGGTACGTCAGCACATCTAGTAAGGCACTGTTTTGTGCTTTCAACAAAAGTATTGCAAAGCAAATCAATATAAGGCTCGGTGAGAAAGGTCTCTCGAACATAACGGTGAAGACAATCCATGCGTTGGGATGGCAGATGTTGGTTGCAAGTAAGCTTTCGGTACGCGGCATTGATTTGCAGGAAAGAAAGTATGAAGTATTACTGAAAAGTCCTGAGATGCAATATGCTCTTCAAGGCTACTACGAGAAAATCATCCGGCTTAATGGACTTGAACCTGAGAGAGCACAAAACGATAAGCAAGAAGCCTTTGCAATCAAGAATCTTCTTTTTAAAATCAACCGGCGATTGTTGGATATCAACCAGAAGTATCGGGCAACGTTATCCAAATTAACGTTGGATGATTTTAAGAAAGTGGTCAGTCATTTCGGAATTTTCAGTGAAGTTGAAGTCAAGAAAAAAAAGCTCGAAACAGAGCTTACTCAATATTTGAAATGCACGGAGATATTGCTAAATGCTGGCAATGAACTTTCCAAGAATAGTATGATCATGGATTTTACGGACATGATCTACTTACCATATCAATGGAACATTCAAAGTACTGTCAAGTACGATTTCATTTTTATTGATGAGTGTCAGGATTTGTCGCCTGCACAAATCGCGGTGGTCCTAAAGTTTGGAAAAGAGTCCTCGAGGATTTTGGCTGTCGGCGACCCAAGACAATCGATCTATGGTTTCGCAGGTGCAGACATTGAGTCGTTCGATAAGGTAAAAAGAAATACGAAGGCAAAACAGTTTCCGTTGACCTCGTGTTTTCGTTGTCCGACTAAGGTTATTGAGTTAGCCAGATCTATCAGGACTGATATTGTAGGGGCAAAGCAAGAAGAGGGCAATGTCGAATTCATAACTTTTGAAAAAACTGTGGACATCGCGAGGCCAGGCGATCTGATCATCTCAAGACTCAAGGCGCCGTTGGTGATTTTGGTTTTCAGTTTTATCGACAAAAATGTAAGCGTAAACATTCATGAGGATGAGGTTCGCGATGTCATTAATGAGATCAAGAGTATTTTTAAGCAGGAAGAGCTCAACTTGACGATATCTTCAATCCTGGGTGGGTTTGAAACGTTAAAAACGGATGTTCTTCAAAGGTGGAGGTGGATCATCAAAAAGGATTCAGAAAGAATTGTCAATGCTGCCGAACGCACTTTGTATGTTGAAAGTGAGACTGGGTATCTTAAGCAGAGACTTGAGTTCTTGAACAGAAAGTATGAATTGTGGAAGCTCACATGTTCTACTTTGGCCGAAATTATTGAGAAGATCAGATCGTATGTTTCTGCTTCTGAAAATTCGATCAGGTTGTGGACAATACATCGCGCCAAGGGATTAGAAAATGACCGTGTGTTCATTTTGGATTATGACGAGTTGCCTTTGGGCCGCCTGGATCAAAAGGAATGGGAGAGGGTGCAGGAGCTTAATCTTAAATATGTGGCAATTACCAGGGCGCGAAAGGAATTGTTTTTAATTGAGGCGGAGAAGGTAGAGGTCCTGCAGGAGAAAAGTCTGTTTGATATCTTGCCGTTTGATTGAGGTGTTAGCCGGGTTACTGCGCGTTATTTATTATCTGTCGTCAAGAGGAAAAAGAACAGAGGATCTGTTACCTGGCTTAGATGACTTCGCCCTTAATAATCGCAAAACAATTCAGTCGAACATCCTTTGTCCAGATTTTTTCGGAACACAGAACAAATTCGTAATTTCCCCAGCAGATCCCAGCTCACCCGTGCTCAACTACACCATCCTCAAAAACACCTGCGACGAGTCTTCCAGAATCTCGGCAGCCATCCTCGATGACTTCCTCATTCACTATGCAGCAGAACAAGATAATCTCTCGCACGACTTTGATGTACTCGCTGCCCCTTACGAGCACCTTACTATAAAGAATGCTAACTGGAGGAACATGATCGAGACGCAATACGTTGGTCATCGGATCTTTAAAGCCGGCGGGTTGTTGCGTAAATATTTAAATCAGGCCGAAGTAAAACGCAGAAGTCACGATGAACAGCAATTTTTGAAAGACCACCTCGTGGTACCGTGGCGCTTTTGTTTTAGCAGAGTAATTGGCAATCCATCTCCCGATTTTTACATGATGGAAGATGTATTGTTGAATACTACTTTCCTGCTTTACTCTAAGGGGACCACCCAAACATTAACGCAACAGTCGGCCATGCTTTGGTTTAATTTGATTGCGTTCAATGGGGCATGCTGGCAAACTCATGGTCCCGTCAACGCATATCAGAGTTTTGATCCGGACGACATTTTATTTTTCGCGACTCAACTCGACGACGAAATTGATAGCGATGAATCGCTCGCGCAGGATGTCGAAATGAATCCTGTGCCTTACATGATGTTGCTCAATGGCGGACGAATGCCCGTGGTGGTGAATAAGGAAGATCAACTAATGATAATCTTTTCAGCAGAAAATCTGACTTCGATTGACGTTGAAAAGTTAAGACCCCATTTCAAGGTGGAGTTTAATGATGGTGTTTTTCGCATCACTGCAAAAGATTGGGCAGATGTTCCGCATCTTGCTGCCGCATATTTCGAGGAAGATAAAGGTATGGTCCTTCTCACGGCAATGACAGACAGAGGTTTTGCCGGACTCGTGAGTGCTTTGAACAAACACGGCTTCGACATTCCTGCTGAGCCACAGATTCGCATTCATCCATCAATGTTCGCGACAGCAAAACTTATACTACAAAGAGATCTCGCGATGAATCCATACGAGCACCTTTTCTTTCCGAAATCTACCGATCCACAGAATGCTGAACTGGATAAAATAAACCGATTTCTGCAATCTGTTCTTCCAGCGATTAACGCGGGCAAAAAGATTGATGTTGAAACGGCGGCCAGAGAAGCGGGGATTGATATAGAGTTTGCAAAGAGAGTGATCGGAGATACGATTGATAAAGTTGGTAGGATGAAGAAAGGAAAGTGAAGTTTGTTTTGTTAACATCCGATATTCACACGCTGGATTTAGAAAAGATAAAATTGATTTTGGTCGTACGTTTATAATGAATGACGAACAAATCTCTTTTATTTTAGATTGGAAAATTGCGCGAATGACCATATCTTCATCACATCGATTATTGTGGTCGCGCGCCCATATAAAAGCGCCCGTTTTGTTACGGACATGGCGTGCTCCAGGGACTTCGTGTGTTGCACGTGGATATTCGACAAAGCTTACGCCACGACATTGATGAAAGACGTCCAGCAAATTTCGTAGTCATTATGTAGATGGCAAATAATGAACCGGAACTCGTCCATCATGATTATTGATTTATTGAATATTGATATATTGACATATTAAACGAAACCTTCGGGTTTCATAACCCTTGATTGGTGACCAATTGACTTATTGATTTTTGACATATACGTTGGCTGGTCATTCGTCAGTATCAAAGCTTATTATCGTTTGCACAATCATCTCCCTGAAAATCCATGAAGCATAACATCGTTGTTTTTATTTTCTTGTCGATCGCCACAGCACACTTGCTCGTCGCACAAACTCCACTTCCTGATAATATCGTTCACGACATTACGATGTTAAATTTTAAGACCTCAGTTGATTCGCTCAAACAAATTATTGACGACATGCAGCAAGTGAAGGAACTTGACAATCCACATCTTGCTTATTGGAAATCCTATGCGCAATACCTGCTATATTTTCAAGTAAACGCAGATGAACATGTAGCAGTGCAAACGATAGACATGGGTTTGTCAATTCTAGAAGACTGTAAGAAGAAAAATTCTGAACACTATGCGCTTCAAGCCCTTTTGAAGGGTTTGGATATATCTTACTCCCGCGGAATGACAATACCATTCAAAGCTGCGGCAAATGAGAAGTACGCTCGCAAAGCAGTTGAACTTAATCCTAACAATCCGAGAGGTTATTACGCGCTGGCGGTGAAGGACTATTACACACCAAGTGCTTACGGTGGTGGTAAGATCGTTGAAGAGAATTTATTGAAAGCTATTTCTTTGCCTGACAGAGCTGATCCTGGGCCATACGCGCCGACTTGGGGAAAGGGTGATGCCTATTGGTATCTAGTGATGTATTACGATAAACGTAAAAATCCTGATTTAGCAAAGAAGTATCTAGAGGAGGGGTTGTTGGTAAGTCCGGATAATTATGGCCTCAATCGTATGAAAAAGAAATTGGAGCAGTAATCTTTGTGAGAGATCATAAGTAAGTGTGAACACCATTTTATTCGGCAACGTAGCTTATTCCAGTTGCTTCGTTGATTGCTTATTACTTGACGTTAAGTTACTTGCAAATCATCCCAATGCTCACAAGAGTTCTCCAACAATAGCAGCATGCAATGAAGTTCCCAGGAGTCTTGTTGTTCTTGATTTGTTTTGCGCCGATCGCTTCGCTACCGGCGCAAAAGAAGACGCAACTAAAAGGAGTGATTCGCGATGCGCGTACCGGCGATGCTTTGCCAGGCGCTTCCATTTACACAAACATCCGTCCACCTGTTGGTACCTTCTCTGCAGACAATGGAGAATTTCAACTTGATATCGCCGGCGATTATCTGGATAGTATCAATGTTTCGCTGGTTGGTTATGCTTTGTACAAGTTTAAATATAAGGATAAGGCTGCTCCAATAGTCATTTCTCTCCAGCAAAGTCGTGTGTTGTTGAATGATGTCGAGATCAATGAAAAACCGATTGTCGCCGAGGAGTTTGTCATTAATAGACTGGACTACCTCGCGGTTGTCACAAATCCTGCATCGTCAGCCGATCCGTTGTTGGCAGTTCGTACTTTGCCATCGTCCTCCAATCAGGATGAATCGGCTAGTATCAGCTTTCGAGGAAGCGATCCATTGCAGACCGGTGTCATTTTAAATGGAGTACCTGTTTATGATGGCGTCAAGTTTGCGCAGCTTAGCGGTATCGGAACATTCAGCATATTTAATCCGCAGCTGATTAAAAGCGTTTTAGTGTTCCCGAGCAATCCACCGCTCGAATATGGCAATGTCGGCTCGGGACTTATCGATCTTACAACGGATTCTAAAACAGAAAAAGCTTACGTTCAAACATCCGTCGGGTTAGCGAATTCTGGTGTGGTCGCGGGTATTCC
>JBDSKX010000005.1:0-4006 GCA_039916665.1 Chryseolinea sp.
GTTATCTTTTTGAACTGATTTGATAAATGTGCAACACTACTATAGTGAAGTCTATAAGAAATCTCGGTTAGATTTAACTGGTCGTATAACAGTAATTCTTTGACTCTTTCAATCTTGTTAATAATGATGAATTGCTGAATAGTAATCCCTTTGACCTCTGAAAAAATATTGGACAAGTATGTGTAGTCGTAATTAAGCTTTTCGCTGATGTAGTCCGAATAGTTTTTGACCGGTAATTCATCCGAATAATGGATCATTTCAGTAATCACATTCTTAATACCCTCTATCAGAATACTCTTCTTATCATCGAGTAATTCCAGACCAGACTTCAGTAAATTGATTCTAAACTGTTCACGCTTTTCTTCTGTAATCCTTTCAAGAATCTCCACCATGCCGAGATCAACGATGACGGCATTGAGGCCGAGCGTTGCTAGCTCCTCTTTAACAAGTAATTTGCACCGCAGACTGACCATATACTTAATATACAACTTCATGTCTGAAACGATGTGGATTGGTTGACTAAGTTCAAAAGAAGAATCGGACGAATGTTGCCGGCAATTCTGTAGCTAAAATTTCAAGAGGCTGTGCTACCGAGTCTCCTAAGGTGTGCGATATGCGAAACGATGGCTGATAACATTGATTTATATTCGTTGTACCCGATACCGTATTCATCACATGTTTCGCGTACATACAAGCCAATGGCAGGGTAATGAATGTGACTAATCCGGGGAAAGAGATGATGCTCAATTTGAAAGTTCAGGCCCCCAAGCATCCAATGAAGGAGTTTGCTGTGCGTTCCGAAATTTGAAGTTGATCGAAGCTGGTCGATTGCCCAATCTTGCTTTACCATTTCCGCTTTGCTACTGAAGAATTTTGTGCCTTCCACTACGTGTGCCAGTTGAAATACAATACTGATCACAACGCCTGTCACGGTCGTAACAATTAGAAATCCTACAAGCCAGGGCAGCCATCCAACGACTACTATAGGAACCACCATGTAAACGACCACAAAAAGTATTTTCGTGGTCCAGAAGCTCAAGTGTTGCCAGGCGGTTAGTTTCATAGGTCCCGTGATCAATGAAACGCTGCCCCTAAAGTATTTTAAGAAGTCTTCATAGAAGACCCACGCAAGATAGGAGATACCGTAGAGCGCAACGCAGTAAATATGCTGGAAGCGGTGATACGCTCGGAGTGGCTGTCCTTCATGAAGTCGCATAAATGGTTTGACATCGATGTCAGAATCCATTCCATCAACGTTGGTGTGCGTGTGGTGGTTAATGTTGTGTTTAACCCGCCAGAAGTATGCGTTGCCGCCAAGAACATTAAGAAAGTGAGCCGAAACATTATTAATCCACTGATGTTTGGAAAAACTTTGATGTCCGCCTTCATGCATAACATTGAAGCCGATTACGGCGAGGTTAAATCCGAGAAGTATGCAAATCGGAATTGAAATCCATACGGCTGGCGTAAAGAATACAAGTATTGTGTACATCGCAGCAGAAGCCAACACCTGAATAATAGACTTAATATAGAGTTTGCTGTTTCCGGCGGTGTGAATGTCAGCGACGCTAAAATGCATGTCCACTTTCTTGCGAAGTGCATCAAAGAAAGAAATGGTAACAGGTTGAGTGGAATTGTCTTGCACTTATTAGTTGTTGTGGTACATTGTCCGAACGTGATAAGTTACGCATTCGTTCGTCACCAAAATCAGTGAATGGTGCAATTCTTGCGGCTCCCAATATAAATAAAGCCGTTTGGCATGATTTATATTTGTCAACTTCCGATGAATGTGGCCCTATCAATGAAAAAGGCAGTATTTATGGTATTAGGGGTTGCGTCGTCTGTCAAAAAACATTTCACCTTATAACTAATAGAGAATGATCAATAATGACAATATATGCCGAAAACAGCTTAATCAGGGCAGAAGCAGGCTCGGAAGGATCGTTGGTTATTCTCAAGTATTTGTATATAATGTATTACTGTGCTCCTGTAAGCGAACCAGGGAACAAACAGCTCGTCTATAACTTAAGCGTGAACTGATTCTGCAGTGTTAATTCAATACAGCGCTTACAAAGGACGCGCGTTTTTCTTATCTTTAACAAATCCATAGCAATGAATAATCGTTTCAATATTGATGTCGTTTACCTGCAAGATATTCTCGATAACGTTTATAGAATTCTTTCAGGTCTCCACTGGAACCAATCTCTGAGTCCTTCCCTCTTCTGCAAACCTCGTCCAGAAACGAAGCTAATTCAGCACGTTCCCAGATTTAAAAATCATTTCTGATCACGGATACTATTATTATGTCTCCCTCTTGACATAATATTATCCGAGATCATCCGTCTGCCCCGCGAACCGCAGTGGAACTTGTCCCTTGTTATTGGATTTGTTCTTAGTCCATACGGCTGTTGATCCGCTAATCCGATCTCAGAATTATGGACAACACATCCTTAGAAGGTTGGGTTAATCCAGGCCGCTTTAATTCCTGCGCTGATACTGTAATATAGTACCAACCATGGTAGCAACTCCGGTACTGAAAGTTGTCTATTTTTTATAATGGGTTAAGCAAACAAAATAAACAACTATTTTTAAAATCGACGTCGATAGGAGAGTTATGCTTTGCAGAATTTAATTCTATCAAAAATTCAGCGGTTAAGGTATTACGCATCGGTGTTGTAAACCAAGCCGATCTAGCTGCAGCGAAGCAACTGCAATGTTTACACGTCAACTCTTTTTAGGTCACGCTCAAAATAAACCAATACTTTTCTTTTATTGAATTCTACATCCTTACAATAGTACAGGCTGCCATCGCATCGGGTGATGATAAGTTTGCTATACGGACGCGTACGTTCTACAACAATTTCGCCTTCCTTAAATTTACTTTCCATTTTTTGCGAGCAATCTAGTCGATAAGTCAAACCATCTCTTCGTAACCACTCTTTATTACCGTAGAAATCATTTTAAATCGTTCGTTCGCGATGATGGAGTTTCTCCGATGCGCCGGAATGATGATCGATTGACCCGTGTCCAGAAGAAATGATTCGCCATCAATTGAAATCTCGGCTTTCCCTTCTATAATTTGTATAAATGTATCAAAAGGTGTTGTCTTTTCGGTAAGTGCTTCTCCAGAGTCGAAGGATACCGCGGTTACGTTACCTGTAGTCTTTCGAATGATTGTTTTAATCACTACTGAGTTAGGAACATATTCAAGTATTTCTACGACTATAAATTTTTTTGATTTTTCAAGATCTTGGCTTTCCAATGGTGTTAAGGTTTATTACGAGCGTTCTGAGAAACTGGTAAAATGAGTATTGGGACCAGCCTGAATGAAAGATATTTTGCCCATTAAAGTGAGCTGATTTGGTCAAGAGTAGTTTTACACAAGTGATCGAAGAAGTTACATCATTCACATATATCGTCGGATCTTATACAAAGTAATTTTGATCGATCCTTGTTGATGTGGAGTAAAGCACTCCGAGATGTTCTTTATTATGTCTTACCCGCCAGCCATCGAATGGTATTGTCCTATTTGAAAGACTGTAGGTGAGCACTACACTATTTACAAGTTCAAAAAACCGAAGCAGTTTTTGCGAGTATCTAAATAGATTTGAATAGTCTGCGTGAAAATTGAATAGTGCGGGATGCGCTATTTCTTTTGTGGAAACTGTAATGAGGTTAGTCACGCCCCTTAATAAGCGACATGAAGCAGCAATTGTTTGAATTGGCATCCATGATGGAACTACGCAATAATCGTTTTCACTTGAGTGCTGGTTTCATTTCTTGTAGAAGCTCAGCGTCAGTTTTTAAAGTCGTAATGAATGATCGGCACGACGTTAATGACATGTCACGCAGTCACCAGATTGCGCTGGATGAGTTGTTCCAGACTATGCCTAAGCGACTCTGAGCTGTTGGGTTTCTCGATGAATGCAGTAGCGCCGAGGAAACGAGCCCGGTCACGAAGGTGAACTGAAGACGACAGCATGACCACCGGAATGGAATTTACTGA
>JBDSKX010000006.1:0-39301 GCA_039916665.1 Chryseolinea sp.
CACTATTTTCGGGGGAGCTTACACCCACACCACTCCCCCCATAAAAAAGACTGGGTCTAGTCCATCATGAACATTGACCCTTATTGATTATTGACTGTTGATTATTTTCATTCCCTCTCTAAAAAACCATTTCAACAAATTACCCCACACCATCTCCCTCCATAAAAAAAAATGGGTCTAGTTCATCATGAACATTGATCTTATTGATTATTGACTGTTGATTATTCCGTGTCGCGTCAGCGACACGCCTACACCCTAATCATCACGCCACGCTCCTATTTCTCTATGCTTTCCGTTTTCGGTGTTTCGATCTTATAAGGATAATCAAACAGTCCAAACTCTTTGATCGCTTCTTCAACTTTGTGAGGCACATATTTTTCCCATCCCGGTTCACCTTTCCGGATCATGGCGAGTACATTATCTGATATAATATGAAGATTGCGTATGTTGGCTCCGTTGATTTCTTCCAGTTTGTTATTATCCATGAGGAACCTGAACAGATTCTTCAGATTAGCTGGTAGTTGTTCCTCAAAATCCTTCAAAGTGAATATCTCAGTAGAATCTTTTTTCAGTGCAGGATATATGTAGAGTTTAACGTTAGATCCGAACAGTGAAGCAAAGCATTCAAGGATTCCGCCACGGATATTCTCGTATGTTTTTTCCTCGAATACTTTTTGCAGCGCGTATATCCCCATCGTGATACCGATCTTTTTGCCTTTCGTGATCTTCGACAGATAATCTACAAGCCTGTAGTACTCAAAGTAATTTGAGATCAATACATTCTGTCCAAGGCTACACAAAATATCAGCGCGATGTAGAAAGTCTTTTTCATCAATCTTTCCATCCGGACTCAGATCGTTTAGCGTCAATTCAGAGATTAATACGATGTTGGCACGATCCACATCAGACTCATGCTTGAAATTTCTGCGCGATGCCAGCAACATATCCACGTTGACGTGCGTCGGTGGTCTGAATCGTCCTCTGAGCACGAGTACGTTCTTTTTATACAATTCATCTGACGGCTGCATGACATTTCCATCAGGACCAAACATTGCTGCTTTAGTCAATCCGTTCTTCACGAGCTTTAGCGCCATCAGGCGATTGTCAACGTGCTTGAAATCGGGTCCATTGATTCGGAACATATCGATCTCTATGCGTCGCAGAGTGATACCATCCAGAAGCGACATCAGCATCTCTTCAGGGTCGGACAGGAACATACACGAGTAAAGCATGTTCACACCGACGATACCAAGTGCATACTGTTGTTGCAGAGGATCGGTGTCGTGCATCTTGAGATGAAGCACGCATTCGTTAGGTTCACTGTGAGGTCTGAGTTGAAAACGCAGGCCCATCCAGCCATGGCCTTGATTGGTTCTTTCGTAGTTGATTACTTCAACCGTATCTGCAAACGCGAAAAACCGCGTCGTTTCAATTCTATGCGGAAGTCGTTCGGCCAAGAGCACATACTCGTGATCGAGCATCCGCGTAAGGCGTTGCTCGCACACATAGCGGTCGCCGACGCCGTAGATCGCGTCACTAAACTTCATGTCATATGCCGACATCGTTTTCGCGACCGTACCACTGGCGCCACCAACTTTGAAGAAGTTGGCTGCAACTTCCTGGCCCGCGCCGATCTCGGCAAATGAACCATAAATTGCTCTGCTCAGGTTTATTCGAAGTGCTTTTTCCTGGGTGGTGAGCTTTCTGAATTCTTCCATAAACTACTTTGGGCTCCTAATTTACTTTTTAGCGAGAATGCCTGAAAGATAATTATACATTAAAGTTAATACAATGCAGTCACGATGAACACCTTCAGGGTTCTCCAGGCCTTGTATATCTTACTGTCAATTAGTTGAATTACGCGTCGATGACCCTTTGCAATCGATAGATCGACGAGTAAATGGGGTTGGTTAGTCAACGATAATTTGTTCAGCGAAGTTTCATTGCCAATGCTGAATTTCATTGGGATCCTTACAGAAGATACTTCTCCCTGGCTTCTGCCTTGATGGCGTCCCATTCTTCAGGTGGTGGAGGTGTTCCGCGCTCGAACTCTGCGAGCAACCATCCTACCAGCTCTTTTTTCATTCCAAATTGCGTTACCGCTTCTTCGCAGAATTCTATTTCATGAGTATCGATAACGTCATCTGCATATACCATCAGGATGAGATCGTAGAGCAAATTCATTTTGTCATTGTGATTATCTGGAACAGTTACGTCAAATTTTTCATCCAGTTCTATCAGTTGGCGAACTTGTCTGTCTTTAAGACCATATCGCTTTCCTATTTTGTAAAGAAGTGCTTCTTCTTTTGGATGCATCGTGCCATCAACATTTGCAAGTGCCAGCAAATTCTTGATGTGGCTTTTCTTGTATGACAAATACTGATGTTCAAAAAAACCTATCATAACGCTTCAGATTAAATTTGGACGGGTCTGTAAAACTACAACGCTTTAGACCATTAAAAAATCGCGTACTGACTATGTTTTATTTCCCCGCTGCCGGTCTGCGACTTTTGCAGCCTCCTCTTCTTTAAGAGGACGACGTAAAATTTTGCCCACATTGGATTTCGGCAATTCTTTTCGGAATTCAACGTGTTTCGGAACCTTATACTTCGTTAAATTCTCTTTGCAGAAATTGATTATTTCCTCTTCTGTTAAGCTTTGATCTCGCTTGACAACAAAAATCTTGATTACCTCTCCGGATTTCTCATCAGGAACACCTATCGCTGCGACTTCCAAAACTTTAGGGTATTCCGCAACGACATTCTCGATTTCATTTGGAAAAACATTAAAGCCAGATACTTTAATCATGTCTTTTTTCCGGTCTATGATCTTGAAGAAACCATCGGCATCCATGAACCCGACATCTCCGGTGCGGAACCAACCTCCTGGAAAGAAAACATCTATGTTATCGCTTTTCCAATATCCTTTCATTACCTGTGGACCACGCACACAAATTTCTCCAGATTCTCCTTGTGGTTGCTGAACGCCAGCATCGTCAAAGATTGCCAACTCAGTATTTGGCATGGGCAATCCTATTGTTCCAAGCCTGTGTGTTCCATCCAATGGATTGCAGCATATCGAAGGTGACGTTTCACTAAGGCCATAACCTTCGTTAAGAGCTTTGCCCGTTATCTTTTCCCACCTTTTAGCAACGGCATCCTGAACTGCCATCCCTCCTCCTACTGATCCCTTCAATTTATCAAAATTAATATCCTTGAAGTCGGGGTTGTTCATCATACCATTGAACAGTGTATTGACTGCAGTGATAATTGTCACCTCGTGCGTTTTTAGTTCTTTAATCAATGCAGGAATATCTCTCGCATTCGTGATCAACAAATTCTTTACGCCATTGGAGAACATTAGTACACCATTCACGGTCAGCGCGAATATGTGATACATTGGAAGTGCTGTTAAGATAAGATGATCACCTCCTCCTTTGATATAAGGTTTAAACCATTCACTAGCGATGGCGTTGTGAGCAACGAGATTACTGTGTGTTAGCTGTGCACCTTTTGCAATGCCGGTAGTTCCTCCGGTATATTGAAGTATAGCAATATCTTCAAGCGAGATCGAAACAGGAGAAAGTTTAAGCGCCGCTCCTTTTTTCATTGCATCTTTAAACTTGATGGCTTTTGGCAAATTATAAACAGGCACCATCTTCTTGATGGTCTTCACCACGAAGTTTACCATCATACCTTTTAAGCCACCCAACATATCTCCAAGACTCGTAACAATTACATGCTTGATGGAATCTTGATACGGGACCTTTTCAAGATTGTGTGCAAAGTTGGCGACAATGACCAGAGCAGAAATACCAGAATCCCTGAACTGATGTTCCATCTCACGCGCGGTATAAAGCGGATTCGTATTTACAACTACCAATCCTGCTTTCAATGCTCCTATGAATACTATCGGATACTGCAGCAGGTTGGGCATCTGTATGGCGATGCGCTCCCCTTTTTTTAATCCCAGTCCTTGCTGAAGATATGCAGCAAAATCTGTTGAAAGTTTATCAACCTCTTTATAAGTGCGTGTTACGCCCAGATTCTCAAACGCCACCTGATCGCCATATTTTCTGCAGCTCTTCTCGAGCAGGTCGACCAAAGAAGTGTATTCGTATAATGGCACTTCATGTTTTACATCCGCGGGATATCGCTTGAACCAGGGAAAGTCTGTCATAATTTATGGAGATGAAAATGGAATATCGCGCTTATACCTTCCAAAGCAAACGATTGTCGACCATCAAATCAATAGCCGTTAAAATAAAAAACCCGTCCTGAGGAAAGGACGGGTCAGCTCTGAATAACTCATTAACCTAAACTGAGCTTATCTTTAATACTAGTCTTTAATCCTGAGTCCAGAGATCTCAGTTCCTCAGGACTAAAGACTATCTACTATGTACTGGTTCTAGCTGTAGGGGAAGGAATCGAACCTTCACGGAGAGGTTAGGCAGCGCTCCCGATCCAGCCGCGACGTGTCGTTGCTGGATCGGGGTTACGGTTGCTTTGTCCCTGGACCTCCACCCCCGAGACCGGAGGGCATGTCTGCCAGTTTCATCACCCTACAATGTTTACCCGCAATAGCTTTCGCGAAGGCGGGTGGTCTTCAAATCTTTCAAATTCTTCTAAGCACATCCTGCTTAATCTGATTGACCGCCGTCGCCAAGGCTCTGGCGGTCGATGCTGTAGAGGGAGGGTTCGAACCTCCACGGAGCGGTTAGTTACGTACAAATTTGACTTTGTACCTAGTTTATTCCGTTCTCTCCACCCCCGAGACCGGAGGGCTTGTCTGCCAAGTTTCAACACCCTACAATGATCACCCGCTTTAGGCGGGCTATTTTTTTTGTGTCACACCACCTGTCTTAAGTGCGGTGCGTTGTAAAATCTTTAACAAAGTAACGCATAATAGGGGCCACCGATCAACAAAACATTTGAATATTTAGATATTTTTTAATTTTGTTTCATATTTTTGAATATTACTCAAAACTGAATTTTTATATGGCGGAAAATTATAAAGTTGACAATGTCGACTTGAAGATTTTGGAGATCTTAATGCAGGATGCTAAGAAACCTTATACCGAAGTGGCCAAGAAGGCTTTTGTATCTGGTGGCACGGTCCACGTAAGAATGAACAAACTGGAAGAAGCCGGAATAGTTGAAAAAACAACCCTCAAAGTCAATTACACAAAGTTAGGGTACGACATCACTGCCTTTATCGGAATTTTCCTTCAGAAAAGCGCTCTTTACGATCAGGTGATGGCCAAACTCAAGCAAATCCCGGAAATCACCAACATCCATTATACAACGGGTAACTACAGCATGTTCACCAAAATTCACTGTAAGGACACAAACCACCTGAAGGAAGTCCTTCACGACAAAATTCAACAGGTAGAGGGAATTGAAAGAACAGAAACGATGATATCGTTAGAAGAGAGTTTGGATAGAAGTCTGAACCTGACCTGATAAAATGAGAATTATGAATTAGGGCGCGTTGAACACCGCTTTTCTGTTATCCACTTCGTTGTTTCAAGTCAACGGCATTGATTAATACTACCCGAATTCTTGTGCGCTTAGTCCCTCGTCGCATGCCCTTAAATTGCCTACATTCATAAAGTGAGTTTTCGTTTGAAGAATGATATTATCAGGTCAGTTATTTCTAAATGTTGTGGCTCTGATAGCAATCCACAACCAGTATGCGACATTGAGATACAAATCGGGTGGTGATTTCTTTAAAAGTTCGAGACCATTGAATTTTGTCGCGTCACCTCCAAATGGCATTTAATGACGCTAACTTCCGGTGTAACGCTTTATAAAACCATAGCCATGCAATTCAGTGAATTTTCACGATTCCTCGCTTTTTTAACGCTCGCGATCGGTTGGTGTAGTCTTAATTTGAATGCACAACAACAACGACATAGGGTTCCACCACCGCAGGAGCATGTGAAGGAAAGAGAAAAGCCAATGCCTCAAGAGGGCATAAAATACAATGCCCACATCTTTCCTTATACGATCACAGTAAACTCTTTGAATCCAGCGGTTTTTGATATCGCCAAAAATACGTGGATACAACCATCACCCATGCCTGAAGGGGTCAGCGAAATAAAAGTCAGTTACACAATCAACAATAAGGCCGACACGAAGGCAGGATGGATTACCGCGACTATAAATAACATTCCGCTCCTTTCATCAGGACAGTTTCCTAATGTCATCGGAGTTATACCGGCAGGTACCAATTTCTCAAGTGAATTCCATGCCTACGGTTTATCCGAAGGTACGTATCAATTACGCCTCTCTTACAAAACTTCAGGTGCTGCTCGTGTATTCTCGCCTTCGGGTCAGTGGACTACACTGGATTCAACATTAGCCGAAGTAACTTATGACTATTACGTACCACCACTGCTTCAGGACGCAGATCACGACTTGCTGGATGATCGGGAGGAGTCAAGGCTTATCGAGAAATTCAGCCCCTATTTCAAATATTCGTTTGATCTTACTGACGAACAGTTTCGCCCCACAGATCCCATTTGGTACATCCAGCATAGCAAACTCCTTGATGGACAATATGGTCCTGTGAAAATTTCAAATACCACTTTATCAGCAAACTCAAAAGATCTGATTTTGCATGAAAACGAAGTGGGGGGAGCTTCGTCATTGTACTCTGCTGCCCATAAGACAAATTATCGTCTGGATATGGATGGGAGTTTTTATTTTGGTTATGCTGATAATCAGGGCCACGACTGGCCCGAAATTATTGAAAAGGGTAACATCGGTCTATACGCCCATGTAACACCAATACCCGGAAACGAAGGCCTGATTAAAATAGAATATTGGCAATTCTTTGCTTACAACCGGGCTACTACTGGTTGGCTTGCCCCTATCGGTATGGTATTCGGCCCGCAGGTTAGTCAGCTGGCTGGCTATGCAGGCGACCATGCGGGTGACTGGGCAACGGTTCAGCTTATCGTGCAACCCATTGACAAAGCCAAGAATAACGCGCAGGATTACATTGTTTCGCTATTTCATTATCACCATGGCAATGAAAGTCGCACAAACATGGGGCAAGCGACCGATTGGCGACCGTTGTGGGGAAATACAAAGGAATTCAAGACTCCCAGTGCGTCCTATGATGACGAAAGCACAGTGCAACTCATGACGGACGCACAGGGTTTATTTGTTCATCCAATCGTCTACATCGAGTGGGGTGGCCATGAATTCTGGCCGAACACACATGGCAGCCAGACACTCTCACCCAAACACAATGGCGATGGGAAATATTCCTATCAATGTCACAACATACCGAATATGGGAGAGCTAGACTGGCCTTTAAGCGACAATTCAAGAGTCATTATGGGCTTTAACGGCTACTGGGGATCATTTAATGTCGCTAACAATAACCCACCGGGGCCAGCACTTCACAAGCAATGGCAGTGGCCTTCCACAAGCAAAGTAGGGAGCTCTATTCCGGCCGACGATTTCGAATATTGAAATTTTGCACAGTCATGGTGCTCAAATTACCGTCATCGATTGTGAAAATCCTATTTTAAATCCCCTCTCACGAACCTTAAAGTGCCGTTTTTGTGTTACTTTTGTAGTTGTTTTGAACTAGTCTAAATAGACCGCAATGAGTAAGGATAACCAAGTACTTGAAGAATTGACCTCGAGGGAGTACGAGCACGGTTGGACTACGATTATTGAAACCGATTCGGCCCCGAAAGGCCTCAGCGAAGATATCATCAAATTTATTTCTTCAAAGAAAAATGAACCCTCGTGGTTGCTGGAGTGGCGATTGAAGGCTTATCATCAGTGGACTAAAATGAAAGAGCCCACATGGGCAAATGTTACTTATCCGAAAATCAACTATCAGGACCTCATTTATTATTCTGCACCAAAGCAGAAAATAAAACCAAATTCATTGCAAGATGTTGACCCGGAACTTATCAAAACATTTGAAAAATTAGGGATCTCGCTTACCGAACAAAAGAGACTGACAGGAATAGCCGTCGATGCAGTAATCGACAGCGTTTCAGTGGCAACAACTTATAAAGAAACACTGGCGGAGCTTGGTATCATATTTTGTTCCTTCAGTGAAGCCGTTTTGAAACATCCTGACCTTGTTAAAAAGTATATGGGACCCGTTGTCCCGGTCAGCGATAATTATTTTTCGGCCCTAAATGCAGCTGTATTTACTGATGGCTCATTCTGCTACATTCCGAAGGGGGTGCGTTGTCCGATGGAGCTTTCGACATACTTTAGAATCAACGCAGCCAATACGGGTCAGTTTGAAAGAACTCTGATCATAGCAGATGAAGGATCCTATGTGAGTTACCTGGAAGGATGTACGGCTCCCGCCCGCGATGAAAATCAACTTCATGCAGCAGTGGTGGAAATCTATGCGATGAAAGATGCACAGGTAAAGTATTCAACAGTGCAGAACTGGTATCCTGGTGATAAGAGTGGTAAAGGCGGTATCTACAATTTCGTGACGAAGCGTGGACTATGTTTCGGCGATAACTCAAAGATCTCCTGGACGCAAGTCGAAACAGGATCCGCGATCACCTGGAAATATCCTTCATGCATTCTTAAAGGCGATAATTCAATGGGTGAATTTTATTCTGTTGCAGTAACGAATAACTATCAGCAAGCCGATACCGGATCCAAGATGATTCACATCGGAAAGAATACACGCTCGCGCATTGTTAGTAAAGGCATCTCTGCAGGAAAATCTCAAAACAGTTATCGCGGACAAGTGCATATCATGAAGCGCGCAGAGAATGCAAGAAATTTTTCTCAATGCGATTCCCTTTTAATGGGCGATCAATGTGGTGCGCATACATTCCCTTATATCGATGTGGAAAATAAGTCTGCACGAATAGAGCACGAAGCAACCACATCAAAGATTGGCGAAGACCAGATATTTTATTGCCTTCAGCGTGGCATTGATGAAGAATCAGCGGTGGCATTAATTGTAAACGGTTATGCCAAGGAAGTATTAAATCAGCTGCCAATGGAATTTGCAGTTGAAGCTCAAAAGCTGCTGGCATTGACGCTTGAAGGAAGTGTCGGATAACACCGACTTAGAATCGAATAACATATATGCTACGGATAAAGAATTTACAAGCTAAGATTGGTGAGAATCAAATTCTGAACGGAATTAATCTCGAAGTTAGAGCGGGAGAAGTACACGCAATCATGGGTCCCAATGGATCTGGTAAGAGCACGCTGGCTTCTGTGCTGGCCGGACGCGAGGCGTATGAAGTGTCAGAGGGAGAAGTTGAATTCCTTGGCAAGAACCTGCTAGACATGGCACCGGAAGAAAGGGCACGTGCAGGGGTATTTCTTGCGTTTCAATATCCCGTAGAGATTCCTGGAGTAAGTACTATCAATTTCATGAAGACGGCATTGAACCAGGTACTCGTGGCTCGTGGGCAACAAGCACTCGACGCGGTGTCATTCCTGAAGATCATGAAGGAAAAAATGAAACTCGTTGAAATAGATCAGTCCCTTCTTAACCGCGCATTGAACGAAGGCTTTTCTGGCGGAGAAAAGAAACGCAATGAGATCTTCCAGATGGCAATGCTCGAGCCAAAGCTTGCTATCCTTGACGAAACAGATTCTGGTCTTGATATCGATGCGCTAAGAATTGTAGCGCAAGGTGTTAACAAGCTTAGATCATCATCCAACGCGACAATTGTTGTAACACACTATCAGCGTTTACTCGATTACATCGTTCCCGATTTTGTACATGTGTTGTACAAAGGACGCATCGTAAAATCAGGAACCAAAGAACTGGCGCTTGAACTCGAAGCTAAAGGATATGATTGGATCAAGGACGAAATTGCAGTTTAGCAACTTCTCAGAAACAAAAGGCTGACCTCCCATTTAGTTAATTACCCCTCGCTGGTATTGAATTATTGAAATTGTGAACGAGATAATAGATCAGATAGACAAGACGCTGGCACTGAGTCCGCAAATTCAATCCCTTCGACAAGCTGGACGCGATGCGTTCGCTCGACTAGGGCTGCCAGCAGCCAAAGCCGAAGAATACAGGCATACGCCATTAACCAGGCTACTACAAAAAAATCTAAGACTGGATCGCCAGTCGTCGACAGTTACAGACTTAAAGCCGAAAGACCTTGGTATCACTGGTCTTGATACAGACGTTTTGGTTTTTATAAATGGCGCGTTCGCGACAGAATTCTCCAGCATCAGGCTGACTTCCAAGATCGAAGTCTCTTCTCTTGCAGACGCTTTGGAAAAGGGAGATAAAACCGCAATTGATCACGTAGGAAAATATGTCGATTTTTCTGAAGATGGTCTTGCCGCGTGGAATACTGCAGCGTGGAGCAACGGTGCCTATATACGCGTGGCCGATAATTTTATTGTAGAAAGACCTGTATTGATCTATCACTGGAATGATGCCCGTACTACCGAAGCTGTTTCATTAACCCGAAACCTTATCGTAGTAGGAAAAAGCAGTGAGGTCACGGTGATAGAACAATTCATGTCTACTGGTTCGCACAATCACTTTTCCAACAATATAACTGAAGTTGTTGTGAAAGAGAACGCAGGTTTCAACCACTACATTATCCAGGCAGATTCGGGAAACGCCTATCAATATAATCTGACTAAAATCCATCAGGAACGTTCAAGCAGAGCAAATACTTATACCATGACGCTCGATGGAAAACTGATCAGAAACAATCTGCAGTTAACATTGGATGGTGAAGGGATTGAATCTCACATGTTCGGATTGTACCTCGTGTCTGGTGATACCATTGCCGACAATCACACGGTTGTAGACCATCGAAAACCCAACTCATTCAGCAATGAGATTTACAAAGGCATCATGGATGGAAATGCCAAAGGCGTTTTTAATGGCAAAATATATGTGAGACCACAGGCGCAGAAGACCAATGCATTTCAGGCCAATAGAAATATATTGTTATCGGACGGAGCTACTGTGAACACGAAACCTCAGCTTGAAATCTGGGCCGACGATGTGAAATGTTCTCACGGTTGTACAACCGGACAACTTGATGAAGAAGCGATTTTTTATCTCCAGTCCCGCGGAATTGACAAAGAGACTTGCCGCGCCATGATGTTGTATGCGTTTGCAGCCGAAATTCTTGATAACGTGAAAAACGCTGAACTAAAAACATACTTTGAAGGGTTAGTAGGTGAAAGACTTCAAAAAAAATTCTGAGTATGATCACAACTCCTGCGGCGACCAGACTTGATATTCAAAAAATAAGAGACGAGTTTCCGGTATTGCACCAAAAGATAAACGGACGTGATCTCGTTTATCTCGATAATGCTGCCACAACGCAGAAGCCACATCTTGTTATCAATGCACTTGTAGAATACTATCACGGCTACAATGCCAATATTCACAGAGGGATCCATACGCTCGCTGAGAAGGCGACAAAGGCGTTTGAGGAAACGCGCGAAACGGCCAGAAAATTTATCAATGCTGATAGCATCCAGGAGATTATTTTTATCAAAGGAGTAACTGAAGGAATTAATCTTGTTGCATCATCCTATAGCCGCGCCTTTATAAAAGCAGGAGATGAGATTATTGTCTCGGCGCTGGAACATCACTCGAACATTGTGCCGTGGCAATTTGTATGCGAAGAGAGAGGGGCGATACTTAAAGTGATACCCGTTTCTGAACAAGGCGTTTTGGATATCGACGCGTATAAGAAGTTGTTGTCAGAACGTACGCGCATTGTATCGGTAAACCATGCATCTAATAGTCTGGGCACAATCAACCCCGTTAAAGAAATCATTTCACTGGCACATGCTGCCGGAGCTGTAGTCTTGATCGATGGCGCCCAGGCTGGCGCCCATATTGAATTAGACGTTCAGGATTTGGATTGTGATTTCTATGTGACGTCTTCCCATAAAATGTACGGACCCACAGGCGCTGGATTTTTATACGGTAAAAAGGCATTGCTTGAAAAGATGCCCCCATATCAAGGCGGAGGAGAAATGATCAAGGAAGTCACCTTTGCAAAAACCACTTATAACGATCTTCCCTATAAATTTGAAGCAGGCACACCAAACATCGCCGACGTCGTTGCGTTTAAATATGCGATGGATTTCATCAACTCATTGGGACGTGAAAATATTGCCTCATATGAACAAGATCTCCTGACGTATGCCTCCGAAAGGCTTGGCAGCTTGAAGGGTGTAAATCTGGTGGGTACTGCACCTCACAAAGTGAGCGTTGTGTCATTTACAGTAGATGATATCCATCCGTTTGATATTGGGCAAATGCTCGATGCCAGAGGTGTGGCTGTAAGAACTGGCCACCATTGTACACAACCTTTAATGGATCGCCTGGGAATTGAAGGGACGGTGCGGGCGTCTTTCGCGGTTTACAACACGAGAAAAGAAATCGACCAATTGGTTGAAGGACTTGAGAGAACCATCAACTTCATGAAGTAAGCGCAGGCATGAGTGTCACGGAAACGCAGGAAGAGATCATTGAGGAATTTGGGCTGCTCGATAGCGACAAGGAGATGACTGTGCTTTATATCATGGAACTGGGGCAAAAGCTTCCAGCTATGCCTGACCCGGCCAAGACCGAAGACAACGTAGTCAAAGGATGTCAGTCAAAGGTTTGGCTTACAGCGGAACTAAATCACGATAAAATCTATTTTCAAGCCGACAGTAATACGGCTATCACCAAGGGCCTTGTCAGCCTGTTGATCAGGATCTTCAATGGTCATACTCCCGACGAGATTTTGAATACTGAACTGTTTTTCATGTCGAGGATTGGAATGGAGCGTTTTATTGGCACGCAACGGTCAAATGGATTCGCTGCCATGATAAAGCAAATGAGATTTTACGCGATTGCGTTAAAAACGAGGCTTGAAGTGAAATTATGAAAGACCAGGAATTACCAGTTGACCTATCCGTTTCTCAGGCACCAGGACCAGACCTGCGGGACAAAGTGCTTAGCGCTATAAAAACGGTCTACGATCCTGAAATACCCGTCGATATCTATGAGTTGGGGCTAATTTATGAGATCAATGTGTACCCGGTCAATAACGTTTACGTTCAGATGACCCTTACTTCACCTTCCTGCCCTTCGGCGGAAGCAATTCCCAGCGAAGTAGAGCAAAAACTAAAGGCCATTGATGGTGTAAATGATGTTAAAGTTGAACTTACATTTGATCCGCCATACAGCCAGGATATGATGTCTGAAGCGGCAAAATTGGAACTTGGATTCTTATAATTTGTTATAGTATTATTGATTTAAACCTGTAGAAAATAGAAATATGTATCCTGAACAACTCGTTGCCCCAATGAGGTCAGACCTGACCAGCGCGGGCTTCAAAGAACTCAAAACTTCCAAGGAAGTTGAAGAGAATCTGAATAACCAAAAGGGAACGACGCTTTTGGTGATTAACTCCGTGTGCGGCTGTGCAGCCGGCGCAGCAAGACCTGGAGTAAAATGGGCGCTTCAGCATTCTGATAAGAAACCGTCGGCACTGACAACTGTCTTTGCCGGGGTTGATAAAGATGCAGTGGCTAGAGCGAGAGAGTTCACACTCCCCTATCCTCCATCTTCACCTGCCATCGCTCTGTTTAAAGACGGCGAACTGGTTCATTTCGTAGAAAGACACCATATTGAAGGTAGAAATGCTCAGATGATCGGACAACATCTCGTCGAGGTGTTCGACGAATTCTGCTGATAAAGCTGCAGGTCCTCAAGTAAAACCCAGAACGCTCCGCGAACAACGCCTGAGTGTAAGAATCTGGTGGACTGGCGCTTTTTGTAAAAAATATAAAAGAGCTATTTCTTACGAACTAGCTCTTTTTTTATACCCCCAGTCCCGAACAAACCATATCAACAAATTACCCCACAGCATCATCCCCCATAAAACAAACTGGGTCTAGTCCATCATGAACATTGACCTTATTGACTTATTGACTGTTGATTATTTTCATTCCGTCCCAAACAAATCATATCAACAAATTACCCCACAGCATCATCCCCCATAAAACAAACCGGGTCTAGTCCATCATGAACATTGACCTTATTGCCTTATTGACTGTTGATTATTTTCATTCCGTCCCAAACAAATCTTTTAAGACACGATTCTGTTGTTGCCTGGTGGCGTCAGAGAATCGTATCGACACTTCGGGACCACCTCATCCTCGGTCCTTCTCCAATGGAGCTTGTCTATACCCATATCTTTAAGATGTTTCTGGGGTTGGAGTATTTTTCAAATACCATCCAAGGCAGATGTTGTTGAACTTATCGAGTCCGATTTTCATGGTTTTGTTTCCGGGTTTGCTTTGAAGAAGATCACTTTTCCAGCCACCCATTCTGGCTATGATCCATGCAGACCACGCTAAAGATTCAGGTTTGTACAAATTCTTTTGCCTATCAGTTCTGCCTTCATATTGTGGTTGTATAGCTTTTAATACCACGATCTCCTTTTTGGTGAAGACCGTATCTGCCCCCACATCCTCTCGCTCTCTTCCTTGAGTAAGCTGATTAATTTTTAAAGCAACCTGCATGGCTATTAAGCATAAATTCTTTAACCCTTTACCTGTTTCCAATTCGCTAGCTTCGATACATAACCCGCTACTTTTCAACGTACCGAATAGCAATTCAATTTGCCACCTCATGGCATACCAAGTTATAATTTTCTGCGCCTGCTTTAAATTGGTCACCGGATGAGTTGTTAGCAGTCGCCAGCAAATGGGGTTCTCTCCCAAAGGCGTAGTCAATGAACTTTCTTTTGCCTCTATAGCATAGAGAGATACGTAGTCAGCCAGAGACTTTGATTGCCCCTTCGGCTTTTGAATTTTCACTGGCGTAAACCGAACCTCCATTGTCGAACTCCGGCCTTTTCTCTTACCTTTTTTATTAGCTCTTATTTCTAACGGATAAACTCCACAGCATTTACTCTCCGACAGTTCCTGATAAAGTCTTTTATCACTTCCATATAAACTTCTGTCTTGACTAGAACGTATGATTAAATCGGTTCCTTCATCTGGAAGAATTACAAATTCGGCATAGATATCACTTTCCCGATCTGCAATGATGGTGATATGGCCTGCCCTCTTAAGATGTTGCTTACTTGCTATACCACATTCAATCCATCGATATGACTCTTTCTTCTCTATAGGTAGCCTTTGATAATTTCTTGCATATCGGTCTGGACTGTTATACTGTCTGTTCCAAATTTTGACATAGGAAAAACCAAGACCCAAACCCTGGTCTGCATCCAACACCAGCCCTGGATGAAGAAAGAAGCCTAAATCCTTATTATTACCTATTGGGCCAAGATGCTCGTCATGCCGATCCAAATAATTACAATGCCTTTCAAAATTCAATTGCGTTGTGTCATTGATTACAAGCACATGTCTTCCTACAACTAAGTCTTTACACCGACTTATGGCCGAGCCAATAATATCTTCAGGATTCACCTTTCGGTTCCTGAGAAGCGAACTATACGCCTTCAATTCCGCCTGCCCATTCGATAATTGATTTAATACAACAGTATTGCCCTGAAGCATACTGTTTACTAACTGTAGTCCTCTTTTTTCTAGACGTTTATCACCAAAAACACCTTGTTTGAAGAAAGACGGACCAACTGATTTGAACAATTCCAGTTGCATAGTTTAAAAAATAGTCCACTACTGATCAAAAAATATTGGGATTCGACTAAACCAAAAATAGTGTTTTACTAAAAGATATGGGTATAGACAAGCTCCTTTGGAGAAGGACCGAGGATGAGGTGGTCCAGCAGTGTCGCGTTGCAGAGGACTAGACCCAGTTTGTTTTATGGGGGGATGATGCTGTGGGGTAATTTGTTGATATGGTTTTTTAGAGGGGAATGAAAATAATCAACAGTCAATAAGTCAATAAGGGGCAATGTTCATGATGGACTAATCCTACTTTGTCATGTCAAATTCAAGCAAACTTGACAAAGTAGGATGAGTCGTCGGTAACATTTGCAAAATAGTTAACAGGCTTTTTGTGTTACGGGCAGATTATGGAGCGGGCTAAGTCGGTTTACAAATGCCTGCTTAAAACAGGATAAGACTTGTGTGTAAACGGTCACAATGGCGCTCGAACGGAAAGTAGCGGTGTTAGGTTGAATCGTTATTATTGACTAGCTTACTTAAGTCATCTTTTTACTCCGTTCTGATTAAAGCTTTTCCCGTCTGATCGATTTCTCAGAATCAAGACTTTCTATCCGGTGGCATTCTGTCTGTTATTGAAGTAACAATATCAGACGTCTACTTTACAGTACCTGAACGCTGCGTTTATGAAGGACATCGGCAAAAAAGCAACGCCATTTTTTCTACTTACCTTTTTAGGAACGGGTCTGCTGATCTATGGATTGATAGCAGCACTGAAATATAGAGAACCGCATGTGGCATCGCTTGGCTGGCTCGGGCACAAGCACGAAGTATTGGCAGAGATTATTGAAGTAAGCAATGAGATTAAAGGCAACACGCCAGCATATCTCAATTCGGATGAGCACGTTTATTTGGCCGGGTTCGACACAACCACTTTCATGGTGGTTGGCTGTTTCCTCGCGCTCATTGTGATGGTAATCGCGGTCATACGGCTGATTATAAGGAACAAGAATGAAGCCGCCACTCAGTTAATGCTGTTCAAATCTATCATTAATTCCTCCGATGATGCCATCGTCAGCAAGGACATGAACGGAGTGATCATGAGTTGGAATCCGGGAGCAGCAGCAATTTTAGGTTATGAGCGCTCAGAAATCATAGGCAAGCATATCTCTCTCCTTATTTCACGAGAACATATTGAAGAAGAAAACCGTATTGCAGACCGGGTAAGGAAGGGAAACTACATCAATCAGCATGAAACTCAATGGAGGCGTAAGGATGGGCACACAATTACAGTTTCGCTGACCGTGTCACCCATCAAACAATCCGATGGAAAAATTATAGGGGCATGCAACATTGCGCGTGATATTACTACATCAAAGGAGGCAGAAGAGCAGATGATTATAAAGGAGCAGCAGTCACGGTATATGCTGGACCTGATTGAGGATGGATTTATTTTGTTGGATAAGAATTTCTGCTTTGTATATCTGAATAAAAAGTATGGTGAAATGATGGGCCGGCCACCCGCTTCATTGGTCGGAAAATGTGTTTGGACAGAGTTCCCTGAAATAGTTGGTTCTGCTGTCTATGAGACCCTTCAAAAGGCAATGATTGACCAGCAATATGTAAAAACGATCGATTATTATCCGCCACTGCATGTGTGGCATGAGACGCATGTTTATCCAAATAGAAGCGGCCTCTTTGTATTTATTCGCGACATCACTGAGGAGAAGAAAGTCGAGGAAACGATTCGCGATAGCGAAAGAATTTATAAGACCATCACTTCAAGTATGCCGGGTACGATCATTTGCTTATTCGACAGGGACTACCGGTACACAGCGGTTGAAGGAGCATTACTGGCCAGGTTCGGGTACACTCGTGAAATGCTTCTTGGAAGCAAAGCCCAGGATGTTCTTTCTCCAGAGCGTTTCTCAGCTGTATTGCCAAATCTGGTCCGTGTGTTTGGCGGAGAGTCGTTTAGTACAGAGGATTTACGTGTTGGCTTTGACACAATTACTCGATACGTTCCATTTAAGGACGAACATGATATTGTTACTTCAGCCATGCTTGTACTTATTGACATTTCTGAGATTCAAAACGCCAACCGAAAAATCATATCAATGAATGTTGATCTCGAGCAGAAAGTTGCCGAGCGCACAGAACAACTTGCCTTATCCAACAAAGAACTTGAATCGTTCTCCTACTCTGTGGCGCATGACCTCCGTTCACCATTGCGGGCGATAGCAGGTTATTCTACGATGCTGATAGAAGATTATACTTCCATACTGGATGATGAAGGAAAACGTCTGCTTCAGATGGTCGAAAAAAATGCAAGAAAAATGGGTGTACTCGTCGACGAACTTCTTGCGTTTTCAAAGCTGGGAAGAAAAGAAATTCAAAAAACAAGCATCGACATGAACGGTGTGGTGGCGGCAGCGTTGAATGAGCTTAATGTGAATGAGACGCAGCGCGCGATGATCACCATTCATCCGCTACACGCAGCAATGGCTGACTTTTCCTTGATCAAACAGGTGTTGATTAACCTGATATCTAACGCGGTAAAGTATAGCGCTCGTAAGGAGCGCCCTCACGTCGACATATCTTCGGTACAGCGAGACAATGAAATTGTTTATTCGATCACAGACAATGGCGTCGGTTTTGACATGGCATACGCAAGCAAACTGTTTGGCGTATTCCAGCGACTTCATTCTGAATCAGAGTTTGAAGGGACAGGTGTGGGACTTGCCATCGTGCAGCGGATCATTCACCGGCATGACGGAAAAGTGAGTGCGTTAGGCGTGCCGGGTGAGGGCGCTACGTTCTCTTTTAGTTTACCAATGACAGTGGCAAATCAATAGACCATGGACAATACAGAAATAGAAATTCTTTTAGTCGAGGATACCTTAAGTGATGCGGAAATGACAGTTCGCGCATTACGGAAGAACAAGATTGCCAATCATATTGTACATCTTAACGATGGAAAGGAGGCCCTCGACTTTTTATTTGGTAGCGGCAAATATATCGGTCGAGATGTAGATAAAAAGCCCAAAGTGATCCTGCTTGATCTAAAGATGCCAAGAATCAGTGGCATTGAAGTACTCAGGAAGATCAAAAATGATGAGCTCACAAAAAGAATACCGGTAGTGGTGCTCACCTCATCCAACGAAGATCCTGACATTAATGAATGCTATAGGTTAGGTGTGAATAGCTATATCGTAAAACCAGTCTCATCTGATGATTTTATGCGCGCTGTTGGAGAACTAGGTTTATACTGGGTCATTCACAACCAGACCCCGAGGTAAAATATCATCATTAGTTTTTGCTATGCCACCGATGTTGAAAATACTCCACCTCGAAGACGAACAATCTGATGCAGACCTCGTGCGGAGAGAATTAAAAAATGGAAATATCCAATGTGAATTGCTATGGGTTGTCGACGAAGCCGGATTTAAGCAGGCACTGACCACATTCAGTCCTGATGTCATTCTTTCTGATCATTCACTACCAGGCTTTAACTCTCTCGACGCATTGAAGATGGTAAAAGAATTAGGGCTGGATACTCCTTTTATTCTGATTACGGCTACAGTATCTGAGGAGTTTGCTGTGGCCATCATTAAGAATGGGGCAGAAGATTACGTGTTAAAAGATCGGATGCAACGTTTGCCCAAGGCTGTGCAAAGCGCTATCGAAAAACGTAACGCAGACCGCGAAATCAAATTTCATCATCATGAAGTAGAACTTAATGAAAGGAAGTTCAGGGGCCTGATTGAAAACTCCAATGACTTGATCGGATTGCTGGATAAGAATTTAAAAGTTCTGTACCAGAGCTCAAACTATCAACGGATTACGGGGTGGTCACCTGAAGAAATAGAAAATAATAAACCGGCTACACGCGTTCACCCCGACGATCTTGCAAATGTTCGTGATCGTATGGATGAAGTTTTTGCCGCACCAGGCAAATCAGTGCCCATTCATTACCGGCTTAAACATAAAGACGGTCACTATCTTTGGCTGGAGGGAATGTTGGCAAACATGCTTGATGATGAATCCATCAAAGGGATCATTTCTAACATGCGAGACGTGTCTGATTCAAAAAACGCGGAACTACAGTTGCGTAAGGCCCACGGGCAAATATTATTTCATCTCGAAAATTCGCCGCTCGGCTTCATCGAGTGGGATCGTAATATGGAAGTGATTTCATGGTCCAAAATGGCTCAGAATATTTTTGGCTGGGAGGACGGGGAATTCGCCGCGAATCATCTCACCGCCTACGGTGAGGTATACAAAGAAGATAAGGAATGGGTTACTGTCGTCCTTAAGCAGTTATTGTCCGGGCAAATTGAACGAAATCATCTGCAATGTCGGAACTGCAGGAAGGACCAAAGCGTAATCTGGTGTGAATGGTTTAACTCTGTACTAAAGAATGATGAAGGTGAAGTAGTGGCCATCATGTCGCTCGTGCAGGACATTACAGAACGTAAAGCAGCAGATGCTGCAGTTCAAACCGTCAAAGCCAACTTAACGGCCATCGTTGAAAATACCGCGGACTACATCTATTCGCTTGACCGTGATCTCAAGTACATAACCTTCAATACACCGCTGAAGAATATCATGAAGTATACCTATGACCTCAATATCGTAGAAGGCATGAAGGTGCATGGCTTTTTGGGTCCTGAAAACATCGAAGAAGCCCAGCAGTGGGAAGAAACCTACGCAAAGGTAATGGAAGGCAAATCACAACAATTTGTTAAAGATTATAGCACACCCACTGACCGGGTGTTTGTAAACTTTTCAATCAATCCAATTCTTGAGAATGGCGATGTGATTGGTGTCTCGTGTTTCGCCCGCGACGTGACCCCTCAGTACCTGGCGGAAGAAAAATTGATCCGAAGTGAAATGCGGTTTCGTTCACTGATTGAAAATAATTACGATGCTATCTTGATCCGGGACAGAGATTTTAAAATGACCTACTGCAGTCCCTCAGCACTTAGAATGCTGGGGTACAATCGTGATGAACAAAATAAAATGGATCTATGGGATGGCTTTCACCCTGACGATATACCGCACGTCGAACAAATAAAAGTGAAGTTATTTCACAATCCGGGTAAACCATATTTTTTAACTGTCCGAAAAAAACACAAGTCTGGACACTACATATGGATGGAGGGGGTGATGGTTAACATGCTTGAAAACCCGGGTGTATTGGGTATTGTCTCCAACTTCAGAGACATCACCGAACGCAAAGGAGCGGAAGAAGAAAAGACGAATCTGGTATCTCAGCTAATCGATCAGAATAATGATCTGATGCAATTTTCATTCATTGCATCTCATAATCTCCGCAGCCCTGTAGCAAGTCTGTTAGGGTTGGTAAGTCTTTTTAATATGGATGACATAAAAGGCGAGTCAGCCAACCTGATACCTTATGTGAAGAAGACAGCAATGAACCTCGACGAGGTGATTAAGGATCTTTCCAGAATCCTCAGCGTCCGTACAGGAGATGTCCATGGCAAAGAATCTGTGAACATTTTAACCATGATCGATGAGATCCGGCAATCCTTTGAAGTCCAACTGCACGCTTGTAAGATAGAATTCCTGCTGAGCCATGTTGAGGTTGACACCTTTCATACCAGTAGAATTTATCTCCATAGTATACTTTATAATTTGATTTCCAATGCTATTAAATTTCGTTCACCGAAGCGCGATTCGATAATAGAAATAAAGACATGGTCTGACCATGGAGATTTATCACTGACGGTACGAGACAACGGACTAGGTCTTGATCTCCGGCAGTTTGGAGAAAAAGTTTTCGGACTTTACCATCGCTTCCATCTGGATGTGGAAGGAAAAGGACTGGGTTTGTACATGGTGAAAACTCAAGTGCAGATGTTGAATGGAACCATTCATATTGAAAGTAAACCCAGCGTAGGAACGCTGTTCACCATTAAATTCCGACTCGATAAAAACGATCAACCTGCCGTGAATCGCCTTACTAAAACAGAAAGGCAGCGGATCTAATTGTATTATTTAGTTGACCAACCACGGCGTAAATAATGCATGGCTCACGAAAGCTGCACTTGCTGAACAGGAAGAATCACATGGAAGGAAGCTCCTGCTTTTGGCTTTCCTTCGGCGTATATTTCACCATGATGTTTCTGCACAATTTTCTTGCACAAAGCAAGCCCTATGCCGGTTCCGGCATACATACCACCGGTTGCGTGGAGACGTTGAAAAATCGTAAATATTTGCTGCGCATATTTTTGTTCAAACCCTATGCCTTCGTCCGTAAAGACTATATCGTAATAGGATAGATTGCCATTGAGCGCTGGACGCAATTTTATTTGTTCCTTCGTAAGCTTATGTGCGGCAATATGAATTATAGGAGGTTCTCCTGTTTTGGAAAATTTGAGCGCATTGGAGATCAAATCATAGAAGAGCTGATGTAGTTGGAAATAAATGGCCTCAATTTCGGGGAGTGGGTCACAGGTTACAATGGCTTTCTTTTCTCCTATCAGCAGTTCAAAGTCATTCAATACATTGGCATAGATCTCACTGAGTTTTGTTTTTTCAAAGTATTTCTCATGGTGAGTAACACTTGCAAAATCAAGCATGTGCTGTACCAGCGAAGTGAGACGCGTGGATGATTCTTCCACTTTTGACAAGTATTTCTTTATGACCTCTTCAGGCTTTCCGTCTTCGAAGCTCTGCTGTAACAATCGGGAGAAGGTCGTAATTTTTCTCAACGGTTCCTGAAGCTCATGACTGGCGATGTGTGCGAACTGCTCCAACTGTTGATTAGTTTGCTCGAGTGATGCCGTCCGATCCTTTATTTTTTCTTCCAGGCCTTCAGAAAACTGTATCATGCGTTGTTGCGCAATTTTTCGTTGCGTAATATCTTCAATACCAAGAAGGATAAATTGATCGGTGCTTTTTTCAGTGACGACGTGCCGCGCATTCAGCATCACGGTACATTCACCCACCGCAGCCAATGTCACTTGCATTTCAAAGTCAACGACTTCGATTCGCTGTGGGATGACCTTCTCGAGCAGTGACCGAAGTATCGGATTTTCAAACAGGCCATTTTTTATTTCATAAATGAAATTACCCTCTGCTTCGAGCGAAGTGATAGCAAATTTTTTATGGAACGAAGCATTGATTGTTTTAATGCGCAGATCTCGCTCAAGTACAGTTAACGGTTCGCGTACCGTATTCACAATGGCTTCCGTGTAGAGACGGGATAGGTTAACCTGATCCTGTTTATCGAGAAGTTCCTGGTTTGTGATGATCAATTCTTCATTGCTTGATTGCAGTTCCTCCTTCGAAGTTTCGAGTTCTTCGTTAAGGCTCTGTAACTCTTCGCTGCTGCTCAAAAGTTCTTCATTGGCACTTTGAAGTTCTTCATTGGCAGCTTCCTGATCTTCGGAAATAGAACGCATATCTTCATGCGTTTGCGCCAGTTCCTTTTCCAGACGGTCAATACGTTGCAGAAATTCGCTTTTTGTTGTCTCGTCCAGAGAAGAAACACCGTTTCCGTTTTCCGGTGTAGTGCTTTTTTCTGGTAGTGGCATCTTATGGAAGAGAATTAACTGGTGTATCTCTTCCATATTGGTAAGCGGAATGATATCAATGTTGACCAAAAAAGTTTGTTCGTGACTGGTCACACGTATCCCTTCTTTATGGGAAGGCGCATTTGTTGTTTTTACTTTGAGCAAGAGATTGCGCAACTCAAATAGGAGATCTTCCCGCGCCATCCTCAATAAATTGAATGTAGGTTTCCCTGGCGACTGCTGAAGAAAAAAACTGGTATCTCCATGAAAGTGAACGATATCAAGATGTTCGTTGACGATTATACTGGCGGGTGTGTATTTTGCAAGCAGGATGCTCTCTGCGCTTTTCTTAAAATCAGTAGACGGTACATCCGTCTTCGCAGGTTTTTTTATAAGGGACGTCTCGCGGTTAGCTACAACGTATAGCATCTCATTCGGCATCGCTTTGCGCAAATATATTTTATCGGTTTTTGAAAACGGTGAGAATAATTCGGAAGCTGGACTTGTTGTTTCTGATTTGCCAAGTAAAAGGCAACCTCCTTCCCTCAGCGCGTAATGGAACGTAGTCAACGCTTTCTTTTGAAGTGACGTATCCATATAGATAAGCACATTGCGACAACTAATCAGGTCCATTTTCGCAAAAGGAGGATCTTTCAGAAAATTGTGCGTAGCAAAGACACACAGATCACGCACCTGCCGGCTCACCTGGTAATCACCGTTACTTTTTATGAAATACTTTTTTACAAGGAGCTCGGGTAAATTTTCTACTTCGCGCTTAAGATAAATTCCCGTACGTGCTTTCGTAATGACTACTTCAGAAATATCGGACGCCAGGATCTGAATTCTTCGCCCCGATGCCTTCCCTAAAAAGTCAAGCAAAGAAATTGCAATCGAATAGGCTTCTTCCCCTGTGGAGCATCCTGCGATCCAGATTCGGATCGGGTCTTCTTCAGGTTTATTTCTGAGAAGGGCAGGAAACACCTTTTCTTGAATCGTCTCAAATATTTTGGTGTCACGAAAGAAAGAAGTAATGGGAATGAGCACGTCATGAAAGAGTGCATCCTGTTCTGCCTTACTTGTTTCCAAAAATGAACCATAATCAACAAGTGTTTTATACTTATGAAGTGCCATTCTTCTGGCGATGCGTCTTCGAATGGTAGTTTGTTTGTAGGATGTAAAGTCAACGCGGCTTCGCTGCCTTAGCAAGGAAAGAATTTGCCCAACAGCAATTACGTCGTCGGTGTCCTGCTCCTTTGTATTGGAAGACGTCACAGTTTGGAACACATCAATGAGTTTCTCCGGGATCTCGTCCGGAGGCAGAATAAAGTCCACCACGTTAGCATTCACTGCATTTTGTGGCATTTCACCATAGACCGCCGACTTTTGGTCTTGGGCAAATGTTACGCCTCCATGCTTTTTGATCGCCTTTAATCCAAGTGTGCCGTCAGACGCTGTTCCTGACAAAACAACACCAACCGCCAGTTGCTTATGTACTTCAGCCAGGGATATGAAAAATACATCGATGGCAAGATTCTTCTTTATCTTTTCGCGTGGTGTGAGTTTTAAAATCCCGTCAGTGGATGTGAGCGTCTTGTTTTCAGGAATGACGTAAATATGGTTTGGCGCCAGGTGAATGTCATCTGTTATTTCATTAACGGGAATGCTCGTCTCCCGCGAAAGTATTTCCGGAAGAAGACTTCCATGGGTTGGATCCAGATGCTGAACCAACACGTAAGCCATGCCTGAGTCTTCAGGAATAGCTCTGATAAGAAGCTTGAATGCTTCCAGTCCGCCTGCAGACGCACCAACCCCAACGATCGGGAAATCCTGTTTGGACTTTGGTGGGCGGACAGTAATTTCTTTCTTTTTTGCATCCATTTGAGTCAATGTACGACAACCTTTATGGACTATACTACTAACGAGTTATTATATAAAAATGACCAGTACTATGCGAATAAGGAGCTATTCATTCACGTAAATGATCCATTGGGAGATATATCTGCCCTTCCACTGTGTTTATTGCATTTTTTATTGATTCAGGAAGAATCGAGATATTCTGGGGTTTTACAAGATAGTAAGCGGCGCCAAGCTTCTCCGTAATACGAATGTCTTCCGCTGAGGATGAGGTTGAATAAATGATCACTGGAATGTTCCTGAGCTTGTCGTCCTTTTTTATTTCGGCCAAGCATCTCTTTCCATCCATCAAGGGCATATTAAGATCCAGAAAGATATAGTTTGGTAGATCAGCCAGGTTCTTTAACTGCCAAAGTGCGTCTTCACCCTGCTGAGCTTCAATACAAGCGTACAACGGACTTATTTTTTCGATAGCTCTGCAGAAGAAAAAACGATCATCAGAATCATCATCCACAATCATGAAAATTTTATGATCCTCCATAGAACTCTAATAAAAATTAATGTTAGTGTCGATGGCATTCACGGCGCTGCATGCTCGTCTAAAGAAGTTCTTAGATGTCGCCGTCTATAGCACGTATATTTTCAACCTACAATCGGTATCTATTTTAAATCAGTGAAATGCTGGCAAGTTCTTGTCTTCTTTTAATCCATTGCGCACAAAAAAGACCTAGCAGTATTTTGAGATCGAGAATCGAAATTTCCTCTTTTGGTTCCATCTTATGTCCTAAAGTAACGATAATTCAGGAGATAAGACACCATATGACCTGGCAATATATCTGGAGAATTCAATTAAGGTGTCTTGTAAATCAGTATGGGTAGCGTTGTTTTCGTGTGCGTCTTTTTGAGAGATGGCAGCTTATGAATCGGCTAGTAGCCGCCGGCACACAGTTTAGTCCAACGCTTTGGTGCCCTGAGCTGACAGGAGATCATTGGTTTGAAGCTTTTGCGCACTTATACTCCCTTACTGACGTCCCTTACGTTGGCTGGCCCATTATAATTCGTTTGTAGATGTCATGAATGTGCTGGCCACCCAGCAACTCATCTGGATTTTTTTTGATCAATTCAAGATTAAAATCAAGGAACCGGTGAAATGAGTCTGCGATTACAAACATGTCTTCTTCGTCTCGGCCAAAGACTATTATCTGACCCACCGTACCATTCTCGTCAGGATCCAGGTCAATGCCTATGTAATTGCCAAGATTATCAAAGATGATTGGTACCCAGTTCGGGTTGAAATATTTTTTTTTGATTGCGCCTTCCGGAAAGGATGTGAATGGAATGTCTGCGATGAAAGAAAAATCTTGACGCTTAACATGATGATCACCGTCGTTGAATACCGTCGCATGCAGTTCATCCCAGTTATAAGCAACCTTCTCGAGCTCATGCAATTGTTCGGTAAGCTCGTTCACGTTTTGCTGCGCGACGTCATCCAGGTCAAACATCTGCTTTTGACGGTCAGTTGTATTTTGATCCGGATAAAAATATGGGAGTTGAAGGGTTTTGGGAGCGCACATGAATTCAAACTTGTACCACGGTGTATCTTTCGGCAACGATTTCTTGTACTCGCCAATGATCGCTTTGATCATTCGTTCCGATTCAGCCGGATGATCAATCAACCGATTTTCGGGTTTCACAAATGTTTTGGATATTTCAATCGTCTGGATGATATCCTCCAATGATAGAAAAGAGTGGCCAAGAAATATACCCATTCCAGGACCTTCTTCACCATTGAAAGAAGCGTATAACTCAATGAATTCCTCCGGAAGTTTTTTATCAATAAACTGTTGAACCTCGGCGATCTTTCGTGCATTGCCCTGCTTGATCAGTGTTCTGGTTTCCTCTGGTTTGTTTTTTGAATACCACTCAACGATGGTCTGGAATTTTATGACTATTGAATCTTTCATCGTCGTAAAATACTACATTTCTCAATAGCACAATTTGAAAATCGACAGAAGGAAAAATAGAAAAAAGTTTGTTGAATGCGATTCTAAAAATGAAGTTGTCTTAAGCAAATACACCGATGAGCGACTTGTCCGCGAAATCGCCTTTGTTGTAACTTGAAAGTAAGCACGCGATCACCTCGAAGTAATAACTCCTGACTCCTGATGTTTCTTCTCTCCACCTGATCCTCGCTGTCATCAAATAAATGTCAGCAAGAATCAGGTCGAAAAACTTTCAATAAATGTATTGCTTGCGGCGTAATTAAAATATAAAGCAAAACTGTATGCGCACAAAACAAATTGAATTTGGAAAAGGAATTTTAATAATGACTCTTTTCTCTTTTGCAGCTTTTGCATCAAGCAACCTGTTCGCCCAGTCGGGTAAAAAAACTGAATCCGAAGTTCAGGAGGAACGCAACAAAGAGATTGTCGGCAAATGGCTTGAAAGCTTTTGGGGGCCAAAGTATAAAGAGACAATTATTGACGAGTTGGCAAGTTCGGACATGCTGCTGCAATATTCATTACATAAACCAAGAAAGGGCAGAGCCGACATAAAAGATTTTATGAAAGAGTTTCGCAAAGCATTTCCCGATCTTGCCTTCGACGGCGCGTATCCGCTGCTTGCCGATGGTGAGTATGTAATCGCAAGATGGATTGGGGGTGGCACCCAGACAGGCGCTGCCTTTGCTGACTGGCCGATAGGGTCACTTCCAGCCGGCACCGGACGCAAGATGCGTTTTACAGGTACAACAGTGTTTCGTGTCGTGAATGGAAAAATAACTGAGGAGATTGGTCTTGATGATGGCCTTACTGCGTTGACGCAACTTGAGTTAGTAGGCGCAAAGTAGTCAGCTATAAAATGACTTTGTTTGGTTGTTGGTATGAAGTAAAACGGCAGGCGGCTGATGTATAAGTATTGAAAGTGTATTCCATGCATGGCCCATGACAATTGGAATGCCTTGATCAGGTATCCCAACTTGTAGGAAATAGTTCGAGCAGTAATAATTTTGTCCTTGAAGTTGCAAACAATCACAGACTAGTCGAAGTTCTCATTTTTCCCACTTTCGTAACGAGTCTCAAGTACTCAACCAATTTGGCAAGTGCTGTCACTGTTGTTGATAGCTTTGCCTTTAGGAGTGATCGCAATGAACAACCACCTATTATTATTGAATTCAATCCTTTCTCCTAGCACTAATCTTTGCGTCGTTGATAGTTGTTCGATGGGAGTGGAGTTTTCGGTTTTAAATAGTGTGATCAACAGTATCCAAGCACAACAATACTTCCATAATTCCGACAAAACATTTCTCACCGAACACTCAGTCCTGAATTATATTTTGAGGATTATCTGATGATTCGTTTCACCGTATGTATAATTGTGAAACAATTATACATACATTTACGTAATTAATATCAACGTGAAGGGAACAAACCTCGGAGAATTCGAAGAACTGGTGCTGCTTACCATCGCCGCGCTGATGAATCAAGCATACAGCGTGGCGGTATGTGACGAACTCTCCAATAACGCCGGACGTTCCGTGAAACTTGGCGTAGTGCACGCTGTTCTGAACCGCCTTGAAGAAAAAGGCATGGTGGAAAGTCACCTGGGTGAAGCTACAAAAACGCGTGGCGGCAAACCCAAAAGATTTTATCAGGTTACGAACCTGGGGAAGGCAGCTCTGGTACGAGCCAAGTCGATCCGCGATCAGCTCTGGGACAAAATTCCTTCATTAGACTGGAAAAAGGCATGAGCGTACGGCGACCACCTCGAGATCCGGATAGCAACCATCAACCACCTAAATGGGCCCAGCGATTTGTTGAATGGTATTGTAGGCCGCGCCTCGCCGAGGATCTAATTGGTGACCTCAATGAATATTTCGAGCGCAATGTTAAATCAATAGGTCCGCGTTGCGCCAAACTAATTTACATCATAGACGCATTCAAGTTCTTTAGAAAATATACCGTGCGTGCACCACGATTTGTAAACATCTTAATCAACTGGATCATGATTGGAAGCTACATCACGACATCGGGACGGAACTTAATGCGCAACAAGCTATTCTCGTCCATCAATATTCTTGGCCTCGCCATCAGTATGTCAGTCGGGTTACTGCTCATCGCATTCGTGCTTGACCTGCGTTCGTACGACAGGTTTCATAAGAATGGTGAGAGGATCTATCGCATCACCAATGTTGCCACTTTCAAAGGTGAACAAGGAGGCAAGTTTTCATCTACATCGATAAAGACCGGAAAGCTTATTCGGGAGAAAGTGACTGGCGTCGAAGAAGTAGCAATACTGCGCAACAATTTTTCGCAGGACGCCCAAGTTGGAGATAATATTCTCAGGATAAATGGATTCTGGGCCGAGTCGTCTCTATTCCACATCATGACGTTTCCCTTCATCGAAGGAAAGCCCGATAACGCATTAAAGGACCCGTACTCGATCGTACTCACAGAGACTGCGGCAAAGAAACTTTTTGGCAATGAAGTTGCGCTTGGCAAGGCGATCAAATTTGATACGATCTATTACCAGGTGACTGGTGTAATGAAGGATGTTCCTTTCTTCTCGCACATCAACTTCGAAGCACTCGTGTCACTTTCAACAACTGAGCAGCTAAACAAGAACGATAAGAATTTTGAAAAGTGGACAAGCATGTGGTCAAACTGCGTATACCTTATGCTGCAGGAAAATGCCGACATCACTTCAGTCAAATCTCAACTCGATGCCATTGCAAAAGAAGAAAATCTTGCCGAACAAAATACTAAGATTCAACTCGAGCTTCTTCCTTTATATGAAATCGTAGTCGGAGAGGAGTTCCGTCGCTCTGAGGGAGGTGGCGCTGTTGGTCCTCACATGAATCCGGTTGTGCTTTGGATTCTCGGCGGGCTTGCCCTTGTCGTAATATTGTCTGCATGTTTCAACTATACCAACCTTTCGATCGCACGTGCCATGCGCCGATTCAAGGAAGTCGGTCTTCGGAAAGCTATCGGAGCGGGGAAGAGCCAGATACGGCAACAGTTCCTCGCAGAGGCAATCATCATCTCGCTTTCAGCGCTTGTTCTTTCATATTTCATATTTCTCGTGTTAAGGCCACAGCTGATAAACATGGCCCCGGAGATTCAACGTACGGTGAAGCTCGAGCTCACGCCGTCTATGGTAGCAGCTTTTATCGTCTTTTCACTTACTGTAGGTGTTATTGCCGGCTCAATGCCTGCAATATTCTTTTCGAAAGTCAGCGCGATCAATGCGCTCAGGAATGTATCGTCGGTAAAAACATTCAGACACGTAACACTCAGACGCACCCTGGTAGTGCTTCAATATACGGTAACACTGATCTTTATAACGACAACTGCCATCGGTTATGTGCAGTATAAGAACATACTTGCCTTCGACCTGGGATTTAACACAGCAAACATTCTTAACATTGACATGCAGGGTAATAAACCCGATCAGCTTCTCAGGGAACTGAGTGAGATGCCGGAAGCAACTGCACTGTCGCGGTCATTAATAACCAGTGGCGTTGGGAATGCCTGGGGCGGCTATATGAAATATAAGGACTCGCGCGACTCTGCATTAGTCTTGACAAACCACATCGATGAAAATTACTTGACGCTGCATGAACACAAGCTCATCGCAGGAGGAAATTTTATAGCACGACCCACTACATCTGAAGCCGTTTCAGAAGTCATCGTTAACCTCCAAGTCTTAAAACGACTCAACATAGGTGCCAACGACCCTGAGAAAGCGATCGGGGAAGAGATCACATTTAGTAATTTCAACTTCAATGGACGCAAGATGACCATTGTTGGAGTCATGCAAGATTTTCACTATGGCAAGGTCGACAATCTCATTGAGCCCGTAGCCTTCATGTTCTGGACACCTGGAGACAGAGCAATCATTAATGTGAAAATACAAAGCACTGACATGCTTGCCACCACGGCCAAGATCGAGTCGATATGGAAGAAGATCGATCGTGTTCATCCGTTTAAGGCTGAGTTCTATGACGAAACAATACAAGATGCGTATAGCGAGCTTTCCGTCATGATCAAGATTATTGGCTTTCTATCAATCCTCACCATTTCTATCGCATCGATGGGGTTGTTCGGAATGGTGGTATTCACAACCGAGACAAGACTAAAAGAGGTCAGCATCCGAAAGATAATGGGCGCGACCTCCGGCAACCTTATATACTTACTGAGCCGTGGTTTTCTATTGCTACTGTCGATATCGGCGCTCATTGCCCTGCCAGTAACTTACTTCTTTTTTGAAAACGTTGTGCTCACAAATTTCCCTTATCATACCCCCGTGCAATCAGCCGAGCTTTTCGTGGGGTTGCTGGCGGTCTTGCTGATCGCATTTATCATGATCGGTTCCCAGACGATGAAGGCGGCGAGAAGTAATCCCGCAGAGGTGCTCAAGAACGAATAGATATTGGCTGGACTTACTCAGATACAACTAATCCTACTTTGTCAAGTTAGCTTGAATTTGAGGGATATGGCCCAAACAGGTCTACGAGAAGTGACTACTGATGCCGTCGCACAATGTCATTTAGTTCACGAATATCTGTAGAACTTTCATCAAGGATTGTATTCGTTAGGTTGACCTGAAAGGCAACACATGCTAGCCCAGGTCGCCCTCGACGAAGTCGGGGCTACCTGGGGTGAGGATGCATGCCTTTTTTGAAGCCCTGTTGGGGTTGGCCTTTCGCCGTGCTCCTAATTTCCAGACACATTTGAGTCCACCCTCCAATTTTCCTGATCAAAATATTTCCAGTATCAGTCGATGAAATCATACTCATAAATTGTTTGAAAAATCGATCTACCGTTATTGCACGCGTGAAAGCGTGCTTTTCATAGTCAGGTCGTAGTCGCGCGCATAAATTCACTTCAACTTGTCCGACGAGACGTCGGACCTGGCGCCAACATATGTTGACCTTTCAGGCCAACGTTTTTGGTGTTATACTCGGATAATGGTCGACGGATTCATTGGCAAAATTGATATTGGAGGCAATCCCCAAGCGGTAAACCGTAATTTGAGGATAATAATGCTTGTTAGTTGACTAACATGACAAAGTAGGACTAAGCATCTCTAAACATCCCAAAAACAAAATATTGACTGCTGCTTTTGATACAACAATGTCATTGAGAATGGTGTCTCAAAATGCAGATCTGAAATTTTCCATCTTTTGACTTAACGGCATTGCTTAATATATAGTTAAAATGGATATGCACGTCAGTTAAGAAATTTTATTCCAACCCTAAATCAGCCTGTCGTCCAAAGTAATTCGTCTGCTGGCTGCAACAGCTATAGAATCAAAATCACGATGGCTTGGATTAATTAAGATATTAAAATCAGGAGACGTCACGGACGGCACCATTATCGCGAGTGAAGTCAAGCTTTGAAGCCACGCTGTTCCCCATTGCTGGACATCGTCGTAGTAACCCTTCTTATTCCAGTTAACCGGAAGATCCGCTTCTGCGATAGTGACTATACTGTCGTCAGGAATTTCCAACGTTAACAGCATTAGGTCTGGTGGTTTTACTGATGAAGTCAAATGAACAACGCACTCTAGAATTGCAAGCGAAATGTTATTGGATGTATATAAAATTGGACTCTTACCAGCCTGGTGCCACCGTCCTGCAACTAATGTGGATCCAAAGCCAGTGATGTCAGCAGCATATTTTTTCTTTTGAATCCGGTAAACTCGCATTAGTAGACGCCGTGCTCAATTCTTAGAAGTTCATCTTTAACGAGATCTATTCCAAGAATGGAGGAGAGTAAGCCTATTGGCCTTTCGTTATTAAGTGCAGGTACCGGGGCATTTAACCAGGCGTGAAATGATTCTTGATCGTTGTCGAATGTAGTCAACCCGGTTTCGTACAGCTCAGCAAGCTTAATGACATTTTCGGAGGCCGCATTAGAAATATTAGCGGTTGGCTTTTGTCTCTGATATGTTCTGACTGAAACTCCGATTAGTTCTGCCGAATCTTTTTGTTGCAAACCAAGTTTGAATGCAATGAAAATTACATGACTTTTCTTCAGCGGACGCTGTCGTATTGCCTGCCACAAGTCTTGCTTTGAGTCGACTTGGCCAAGGCCCGCTTTCCCTAAATGTTGCAGAAACTTGATCATATTGTGTAAACGTCATTTGACGCTTTAAGTTACGACATTTGGTTTGCTTTATCTAGCACTGGTTTGTTAATCACTATAAATAATGGTGGTGCCCGGAATCACAGATTGGCCGCAAAAGCGATCAACAGTCGCTGAGTTGATGGATATTATTGAATAACTACCTCAAAACGCATTGGTTTCGACCAATTCTTCTGGTGAAACAACACCAGTTGCCTAATGTCGTTGACTCAAGCTTAAGGGAGTCGCCCACGACGAAATCGAGGTTAACGTGGGAGCGCGCATACAATGATTCCGTAACCGAAAGGGATGGCCTTTCAATATACGTTCAAAAGCGCGACGGCTGCAGATTCAATCGAGAGCGGTCCTGGACTAAAAAGTGTCGTCTCCCGCGGCGGACGAAGCGACATCACAGGCAAGCACTCATCGTAAAGAAAATGCCGGGCCATATTTCATATCGGAATACATTGTGAAATTTCCCTCGCATGAGGTGTTAGTTGCAGAGCATTGAGCATTGTTAGTTGACTAAAACGACGGCATCGCTCATTTCAAAAAGGCAAGGATTGTTTTTTTGTGATTAAAGGTTAAGAATTTATTGCCAATAACTGCAACTTTGATAATCATGGCAAAGATGCAAACCGAGATTGACCCCAAACCATCAGATTCATTCCCATTCAATCAGACATTAGAATCGAACCCACTCTTGACCCGGCGTGAAATGCTTGGAATAACCGGTATCGCGGGTTTGTCTGCATTGACGTGTAGTGCGGCCGTTGCTGCTCCACAGACTGTGCAAGCAAAGCCTCGTATCGCCTGCCTAGTTACCTACTGGGGTGCCACGAGATCGCATGCCGACTGGATCATCACCAAACTGATGGATGGGTATTGGTGGAAAGGGGCTCACATGGCTTCACGCGTGGAGGTTGTGTCCGTCTATATCCATCAGCTTCAGGAAAGCGGACTGGGCCAGAAAATATGCAAATCGAAAAATATTCCGATCTTCAAGACAGTAGCCGAAGCTGTCACACTTGGTGGAAAGGAACTTGCCGTCGATGGTGTGGTCGTTGTCGGAGAACATGGGGAATATCCAACCAATCTCAAAGGCCAGTGGATGTTGCCGCGCTGGTGGATCTATCAACAGGTTATCAAGGTCTTCGAGCATAGTAATCGCGCAGTGCCGATTTTTAATGACAAGCATCTATCCATGAGTTGGGATGAAGCAAAGTGGATGTTTGATAAATCTCGAGAATTGAAGTTTCCCCTGACCGGCGGATCCTCCATACCTACCTACTACCGAAAGCCCGAGATAGAACTCGAGATCGATACCCCTATAAAGTCATCGATCGTAGTAGGAGGCGCTTCTGATGAGGGAGCCCTTTTCCATTGCGTCGACGTATTGCAGGCTTTTGTTGAACGTCGTAAAGGCGGTGAGACGGGCGTCAAGGCGGTGCAGTGTATTCGAGGGCCTGAAACCTGGAAATGGACCGAACAAAATCCTTGGGCCGCCAAGTTGATTGAATCAGTACGCATAAATTTTGACCTTAAGCCGGGACACTTTCAGGAGATAACAAAACCTAATGTCTGTATCGTCGAATATAATGATGGCACCAAAGCGGCTGTATATTCTGGCGAAGATGTAGGGTGGACCTACGCCGGAGAAATCGAAGGACATAAAGACCCGGTAATCATCTCAATGCTTGGATGGCCGGGGCCGTTTTCGCAGTATCACGCCTCGAACTCCCAACCGCACTGGATTACTGAGATGATGGTCAGCAGGAAGGAACCTTTCAATGCGGAACGCTTACTTCTATCGACTGGGATAGTGTCATATAACATGGAATCAAATTGGGAGAACGGCCGTTACGCCGCCATCGGACGTCGCATCGAAACGCCATTTATGAATATGACGTACCGCTCTGTACGAGGGGCGCAATTCAGCACAGGAAGGCAGCCGCCAAACGTGCCCTACATACGGGGTTTTGCTGAGTAGGATCTTCATGGCCGTGTGTACCAAAATGCAGACATTGAATGATCAACCATGTGTACGGCCACGGTACGATCGCGATCCCAGTGAACAAATGAACTATTGAAACTCATTAGACAATGAAACGCAGAGACGTAATTAAAACCTTAACACTATTGCCTACGACCGGAAGTATTCTTGCGAAACCATTCTTGACATCCTCTACTGTCGCCGGGAATAATTTTCAATTGAATCATCAGACTAAACCGATGCCTGACTTACATCACGATGCATTTGTAATGGACGGACATACGCATGTAATGACCCGCGAGCTGCTGATGAAAACGGATATCGGCCAGCGTTATTCTGATGGGAACGTCGATCTACCGAGAGCAAAAGAAGGCGGCGTGGACGCAATGTTCTTTTCGGTTTATACTCCTGAAAATTATTACTCCGGAAGGTTCGAGACAAAAAACACATTTCGTGTCGTGAACCTTGCTTTGGATCAGATCAAAAAGAATAACGCACTGATCGAGCTGGCACTCACGGCTTCTGACATAGAACGCATCAACAAGAACGGTAAGATGGCGGCTTTTCTGGATTTGGAAGGCGGTTACGACCTGGACGGCGATATAAATTTGCTGCGCGCACTTTATCGCTTAGGACTCAGATCGATGCAGCTCACTGCACATAATACGACCAATGCTTTTATTGATGCGTGCAATGATATCAGCTACTGGGGTGGCATTAACGATCTCGGAAAAAAGATCATTGCCGAAATGAATAACCTTGGGATGGTCATTAACATTGCCCACGCATCCAATGACGCCATATTGCAGACTGTTGAAGCAAGTAAACATCCTGTTATTTATAGTCATGGTGGATTTTACAGTATCGTGAATCATCCACGTTGTATCAGCGACGAAGCAGCTAAAGCTGTTGCATCAAAAGGTGGTGTAATCGGCATTCACTTCGGCAGCCTCTTTAACAATCCAAAATACTGGGCATGGAAAAAACCGGCTACGGTTAACAAACCGTCCGTGCCAAAAGGTACTACACCGGCGTCGTTAATACCGCGATCCTCGACACAAACAATAGCGGAAGTAGATAACGAATTGGCGAAGGAGGTTCCACTGAATTTCAGAGGGACTATTCCTGACGAGTATTGGATGCATGTCGATCAGTTGGCTAAAGTGATCGACTATGGCGTAAAGTTAGTGGGTGAGGATCATATGGCCCTGGGTTCTGATCTTGATGGCGGTCCTGAACTGCCACACGAGATTAAAGATATCAGCGATTATTCGCAGATGACTATGGCGATGCAAAAGCTTGGCTATAGTGATCAACGAATCAAAAAGATTCTGGGCTTGAACTGGCTCCGTGTTATTCGGCAGGTAACGCAGGGGTGAGGGAGCGATAGACAATGGATTCACTACAGAACGAATGATAATCATTTGAATAAGATCATTAGGAGTCGGCGACGTGAAAATTTATGCTGAGGCGAATTCTTTACCCTGGATCGATGGCTTCCATTATTCCCGGTTTCACCGCGCATCTTCAATTCTTACCGCCTCAATGACAACACAGGTGATCGATGGGTAACCTCATTTTCTGTATTTTTGACATCCACTTCCTAAATCATCGGTATGAAAATACTCACCATAATAGCCCTAAGTCTGCTCATACTTTCCTGCAGTAAGCCAGAAAGTGATACCGCTGTTAAAGACATTGCCTCTGTCATTGATACCCTCATTCAGAAAAAAGTAGACAGCACGCAAATGGCCGGTGCCGTGGTCGGCGTGTTCAAGGGAAATGATAAGATCTTTCTTAAATCGTACGGCTATGCCGACCTGGAGTTTGAAGTCAGGATGCCTGTGGATGCGTCATTCGAAATCGGCTCGGTGACAAAGCAGTTCACTGCCGCCGCATTGCTTCAACTGGTGGAACAGGGTAAAGTAAACCTCGATGATGACTTCACGAAGTACGTGAAGTTTGATACCAAGGGAAAACACATTACCGTAAGGCAGCTTCTGAATCACACATCAGGAATAAAAGGATACACAGAAATTCCGGAGTTCGGAGATCTCATGGTAAAGAAACTTGATCGCGATACGTTGCTGCGCATCGTTGAGAAGAAGGATTTCGATTTCAATCCCGGGGAGGCGCTGATCTATAACAACACTGCTTTTTTTATCGCGGGATTGGTTATTGAAAAGGCAAGTGGTCAGAAATATGAAGATTATATCGGAAAGAATTTATTCGAAAAGGCGGGGATGACTCATTCGTATTATTGCAGTGAATCAAAAATCACTAAGACGCGCGCACACGGCTATGATGGAAGTCCGAAAGGCTTGAAGCGCGCAATTTACCTTGACCATCAATGGCCCTTTGCTGCTGGATCAATCTGTTCAACTGTGGAAGATCTCAACAAATGGAACCAGGCGCTACATCATGGAAATATCATAAGCGAAACCATGTATAAGGAGTTTTTGTCGCCTGCGAAATTGATCAACGGCGCGACTACACACTATGCCAAGGGGATCACTGTGAGAAAAACAAACGGTAAGACTATGCTCGAGCATGGCGGTGGTATTCCCGGTTTCTTGTCAGAGAACAGATATTTCCCTGAAGAAGATATTTCTATCATAGTTTTGATAAACTCTACGACACAGTCCCCAGACCGGATTGCAGAACTTATTACAGACCATTTGTTTGGCAAGGTTGAAGAGAATAAAATTCGGTTCGTCGGAGATCTAGCACCACTTTCCGGAGTATATAAAGGCAGAGGGCGCGGTCAAGACCTCACGTTAACAATAGACCATAATGACACGACGTTAACGGCGCATTTTGATACTGACAAAGCGAAGCCGTTATTTTTTTGCGGCGATAGCTTGTGGAGAGGAGATATAGGTATCTTGAATTTCTTTGGAGAATCTGATAGGATCAAGGAGGTTGGTGTCGACGATGTGTATGGATATTTTCTTTTAAAGAAGGAAATTCAATAGTGCTTCGTCATGGCTTAGCAGATTCACAACAAATTCGGGAACGCTGCGCACGGCTACTGTCATCCAACCAGAGCCCGAAAATGGAAATATGACTATTCCTTTTTTGTTCATCTTTCATTTACTTCGCCAACCACTATACCAGTGCGTATTTTTCTTACTGATCACTGTTTTATTTGTTCCATTCTTAAGGCGTAAAACCGCGAATGCCGTATGGAATTTAGCGGGAATATTCTATATAGGATTTATTTGTACCAATGGCGTATTTCTTTTTTTTGATGATGGTGTCTGGTCATACTTTTTTATCTCGTTAGCTTGTTCTCTGGGGTACATACTGGTAGCTGGTATGTCAGTGTCCTTGCTGGTAAGTGCCTTGAAAATATCCGGTTCTGGAGAGTCGGCGATGATTTTTATAACCATCATCTATCATCCGTTGGTTCTGTTGGCGATGATTCTCCTGGAATGGATAAGCAGTTCCAGTTGAAAACATTTTTCATTTTATAAAATGGAAATGCCCAGGAAGGCATTTCCATTCAAGTATATATTTAAGCGATTGACAAGCGACGTATTGTGGATGTTTAAATTATTTTTTTGATAAAGTTGCCAGGAGAGCCTTCAGGTTTTCAAATGTCATAGCCATTCCTTCCTTGAAACCCTCTTCTAATCTTTCTAACCTTTCAAGGGACTCGTTATAAATGGAAATACTCACTTTTGTCGTTCCACTTTGTTCTCTGAAATCAAAGTTCCAATCAGAGCCTGGCAATTGAGGGTTTTCATCTTTGTCGGCAAAAGTGTTAAACATTTTAAAATTGGTTTTTGGGCTTATAGAGGTATACTTCTGAAGTGCCCAACTTTCTTTTCCGTCGGGCCCTACCATGGCATAAAACCTTCGGCCTCCGACTTTGAAATCCATAACTTTTGTTTTGGATGTAAAGGGCTTGGGAGCATACCATTGGTCAAGAATTTCCGGTTTGGTAAAAGCATCCCAAACCAGTGGAAGTCCGGCATCAAATTCCCTGATTATGTCTACCGTTTGAGCTACTTTGTCAACTGTAAAATCAAATAGCAAATCATTTTTACTCCCTTCTTTACTAATGTCTTTTGGTTGTTCGTGAATCTTCGATTTCATTTTTTTTGTTTTTTCATGGTTGATAATACATTGTCAAGTTGATTAAATCGGGTCTCCCAAATTTTTCTGAATTGGGCTAA
>JBDSKX010000007.1:0-12972 GCA_039916665.1 Chryseolinea sp.
AGACCTCAGTCGGTTATTCGACATTTTGTGACAGGGGATTTTGAAAGTACTTTTCTGCGATTTGTCGAGGATACAAAATCCGACATCCTCGTTATTCCAACCAGGATCATTTCGGAAACCGTTCTTACAAAGCTCAACCATTCGCGTAAGCAAATCATTTATCTTCCTTCGAAAGAAACTGAAGTAAATATGATACAATCCACTTCCACACGCGATGTTTTCTTTTTCGAAATGCTTGAACGTGCAGTGTGTTATAATCTTCCAACGTCGTTTTATAAATCTTTTGGCGACGACAAATCTTTGTTTAATTCTATAGCCTCCTTTTTCAAGCGGCCTAGGTTTGATGCTGCGAAGTTCACCGCGCGATAGACTTCGCTTACACTAGATTTCAGGGCACGAATATTGGGTTATCTTGGTATGTATATAGCCAACTACAAAAACTGATGCCATGAAAAAGACCACAAAAAATGGAAAACCGTCCGGGAAGGAAGAATTTCCTGGATATCCAAAATATCCGGCCAGTGAAGATATTATGAATCGCGAACAAAAAATCGCGCTAGATGCTGACGGAACGACAATCAATGATTCGCCAGAGTCTCCAGTTTCAGCAAAACCAAAAAAGACCAGCAAAGTGCACAAGTCAGAATCCGATGTCACAAAGTCAGACCTTCGCGCACTGAACAGTGAAGAGAATTCATTCAAAGGCGACGATGCAGAACTCGAAGGACGGGTATATCCGGTTGATTTCGCCGGCAAAGATCTTGACGTTCCTGGTTCGGAGCTCGATGATAACGAGGAAATAAATGGCTCAGAAGATGAAGAAAATAATTCGTACAGTCTTGGTGGAGACGACCATAACGATCTGGAAGAGGACAATTCGGCAGTTTAGAATGCGTAGAGGTTGATACCCACATTGCGGTATTTGACCAACGGATTGGCTGGCCAATTTATATAAAAGAGGCGCACGATTAGATTCGGGCGCCTCTTTGCATTTTAATAAGGATGCAAATTATTCTGACCGAAGGGCATCAGCTGGTTTAACAAGCCCTGCCTTTAATGATTGATAACTAATTTGTAAGGACTGCGATTATTATCGGCAGGATATGATATGGATGAGAGTTGCTTGTTTTGGAATAACTCTTTGTTGAGGCCTGCGACCCGCGACTTTTAACAGGACTCTTGGGACTAGCCATGAAGAAAATGTGCATCAACGGAACTTCGATATATACTGAACGGGTGAGCTCCGTTATTTTCACGGGGATGATTTAATAATAGGACTGCCTGAAGTAATTAGCGCCGTGAAAATCTTAAATCCCGAGAATCTCAGTTTACACTAAGGATCCAGCGGCTTCCCGTTTACATCGAAGTGATAAGATTTCATGGTATTTCCTCGTCTGATCTCCACCATAAACATATCGTTGAGCTTTGTGCGATAAACTGTGCCTTTTTCCCATCCTTGATATTCAATTGCCTCCAATGTACTTTTTAAAGCAACAGGCATTTCCGCCTGTGAAATGACGATCATGTCTTTTTTGGTAGGGGTGGCCCCCATCACTGTTGTAGTTTGCCGTAAGCTGTCGCGCTTCAACGGGACCTGTGCGTAAGACACCGTACCAATTGAAATGAAGATCAAAGCCAGGATCAAAGTCTTTTTCATATTCGTTTATAGTAACACTTTAATATTCGTGCCGATATTCAATTACCTATGGAAAGCTAATTCCGGATTTAAAAGATTCAGCATAGGCTTTCTTATTAAATGAGTACAAGTGGGGCGTCTTGTGCGCTTTGCCAGTTGGGCGCTCGCCGGTCTTCTTCAAAATCCCAGTGCTTAGCATTTTCTTTCTGAAGTTACCTCGATCAAGTGGTTGTCCCAACAGTGTTTCGTACAGACTTTGCAATTCACCAATCGTGAACTTTAAAGGAAGCAGGTTTAGGCCCACGGGTTGATGGCTTAATTGCAGCCGTAGGGTCTTTAGCGCGCGTGTCACCATTTCATCATGATCGAACATGAGAGGAGGAATGTCTTCGATGTTACGCCATTCGCAAGATTCAGTAAAACTATCAGGCTGAGGGGCCACTTTCGAATATTCAACCAATGCATAGTAGCCGATAGCAACCGTGCGTGCGTGAAGCCAGTTGTCTGCCGGGACGTCAACACCCAAAATCTTATCGAACATTTTAAGATTTTGCGCTGAAAGTTTTGCGCGTGTGATTCCGCTAAAGGTATGATGTTGCTGAAGAAAGATGTTATCAAGACCGGTACGTTCCTTGAGCAAGCGTCTTGCTGCAAGTTCTGCATCCTCAGTGTGTTTCATGTAGCCTCCTGGAAGACTCCAGCCTTTGATGTATTTCCACTTGAGCAGCAGGATTTTCAATTCATTGTTATGAAATCCAAACACTGCACAATCGACCGCTACGTTTGGCATGAAGGTGCGGTGCCCTTCAAGGACAAAGTCCTTAAGATTCATATTAAAGGATTTTTTGCAAGATTGTAAATATTAAGATGATTTGATGTATTATTGAGTAATTTGTACTCAATAGAAATCTTCAACCTGTGAATATCAACAGACGACAATTTATCGCGCGTGCCGGTGTGGCTGCCGCAGGAGCGACGATCGCTTCATCATTGCCGTGGACCGCGATAGCGGCTCCCGCAAAATACCCGTTATCACTGGCCCAATTCTCATTTGCATCTGAGTTCTATACGGGAAAATCTGACACCCTTGATTTTCCAGGCCGTGCAAAAAAAGAATTTGGAATCAGTATCGTAGAATACGTATCGATGTTCTTTAAAGATAAAGCTACTGACAACGCATGGCTCACTGATTTGAAAAATCGGGCAGCTGATGCCGGTGTCACGAACAACCTGATCATGGTCGATGACGAGAACATCGCCGACCTTGATAGTGCGAAAAGAAATCATGCTGTTGAAAGTCACTACAAATGGGTGGATGCTGCCAGGTTCCTTGGATGCAAAAGTATTCGCGTCAACCTGGGCTCAATTGATCAGCAAGGAACTGCTGAAGAAGTGTCTAAAGCCGCTGTTGAAGGATATTCCAAGCTTCTTGAATACGGCGCAAAAAACCAAATGGATATTATCGTTGAAAATCACGTGGGACACTCTTGCAATGGGATGTGGCTCGCTGATGTGATGAAAAAAGTCAATAACACGCACGCTGGCGTGCTCCCTGATTTCGGAAATTTTTGCGTGAAGCGTACGGTTCCAAAGACGATGGATATTGCTGGTTACATGGGGACCGTCTGTCTTGAAGAATACGACAAATACAAAGGCGTTCAGGAGCTAATGCCCTATGCAAAAGGTGTAAGCGCCAAGTCTCATAAGTTCGATGCACAGGGAAACGAGACAGAGATTGATTTCGTAAAAATGTTTGACATCATAAAGAAGTCCGGTTTCAATGGTATTGTTGGAATTGAATATGAAGGTGGGATTATGCAGATGGCGGGTAAGCCAGATTACCTGGGAAATGCTGAAGGAATTATGGCAACGAAAAAATTGCTGGAAAAAATAGGCGCTGTCTGAGTTCAGGATGAACGAGACTGGAAAGAATCATCTTATTTTTCTTCCTCTCCTCACGGCGCTGACTGCACCATCAACAGCCGAGGTTACCCAATATTGAAATACGGATTTGTATTTCACGCGTGAATGTAAGATCTCGACCGTTGCTTTTTCTTTTTTGTGTTTCAAGATGATTCCATCAGCGACCAGCGTTAACATCTCGCTGCCTAAGTTCCTTCTCTCAGGTTCATTGTGTTTGAATAACTCAAGGTGAAGGTTGTCGTATGTTATTGATGCTTTCCCCACCGCTTTATCGTCGTCAGCATCAATGTTCATTGTATATTCTTTAAGAACACCCGATTTGATCTTTACAGCTTGTAGAGGCATTACAATTTGATTGAGCTTGGTAAGGTCGACGTTTATGATATTCACCTTCAATTTAAAGCGTGAAGCATCGAGCGTTTGATACGCGAGTGTAAGTTCACCTGAGTTGTAAAGGCTTGTTTTTGCATCGAGGGAAATAAAGGATGAAAGGCTATCAAATTTAGCTTTCGCGAATAGTTTATCCAGCATTACGTATCCTTCTTCTCCGGTCTTATCGGAGATTTGGTGAAAATCTATTCGTCCATCTCTAATAGTAAAGGAAGCAAGACTGATGTTATCAGGCAAAGCTAACGTACCATCAAGCGTTGAAGGCTTATTGCTCATGGGGGGATCAGTAAGTCGTTTGTCCCGAAGGACATCAAGCGCCATTCGGTCCATTTCAACGTGGAGTCCTTTGGCACGATTGGTTCTCAGGAATGAATTCAGCGTGAATCCTTTGATGGACACATTTCTGAATCTTCCATCTATCCTGCTCGACTCAATCTTACTGTCGCCATACCATGCTTTGTTTGAAATCAAAGAAACACTGTCCATAACAATCTGATGTTCGAGCACTGTAATATTGCGCGCATCGACATCCATTTTATTAAGGGATGTATGAAGACTAGTGCCCTTCAGGGTTCCTTTCGCTTTATCCGAAACCCATGTGCCAAAAGTGATTTTTTGCCCATTGGTAAGTTCGATTTCACCCGGATGAACGATAACGTGTTCGGGAATATATCTTCTGCGTTGTTCGCGTGGCCTGGGATCTGATGAATTACGTGTTCTCTCTGATACTTTTATGATCGGTTTAAATATCTCAAGTTGATCAATGTACGGATCGTTTGATCCTTTCCATTTTACGCCTGAAATGTGAAGGCTATCGGAGGTGATGAAGTTCTGCTGTCTGCGCATCAACGTAAACCGGTGCGTCATAATTTTGCCAAATTCCCAGGTGTCGTCATCATGCTCGATCGCATTGAGGGATATTTTGCTTATAATGAAGGTATGATGATTGGCATCTAAAGTCAGATCATGCACATTCACCTGCTTTGGATAATTAAGTGTTATCTCGGATGACCTGCTGGCAATGTCCTTATTTCGAAAGGTTACTTCCGATAATTTTCCTTTCACCACTTCTGGCATGTTGACATCCTGGCCAAGCGCGATGCCATCCAATGAAATCATGGCGCCTTTCAGCCCGATAGAACCTTGAGGGTCTGATACGGACACACCCAACGATTTAATGTTCAGATGTTCAATCGTACTTTGTAGTGTAGGCCCAGCGTTAGACGTTGGCCGACTTACAATGGGAAGTCGGCCAGCAATGTCCGCCCGGTCAATGTCGATATTGTTCCAATGTTTGAAATCATTCGCCTGGTCACGCTGCATTTCGGCATTGACATGCTTAAGATCAACGGTTATGCTATCCTTCAGGACATTGATATGTGCTGCTTTTAATGTCTTTCCATTGAAGGAAATCTCTTCAAACTGAGTGACTAGTCGTTGATCCGGGCGTTTAAAAGTGACCTTTTTGGCACGGATATTTTTCACTATGTATTCAAGTTCTCCAGTTGTTCCGTATCTGACATTTTTAGCGGATAAATCCAAGCCTTGTAATGCAAACCTTTGATTAGCATCAGCATAATTAACTTCTATGTTTTTGAGGCTTACGGTATGGATAAGCAGACCAGCCAGATGATACGTTGTATCCTTATCCGATGTCTTTGTAGCGGGGGCAAATAATCCGATGTTTAAAACTCCTCCTTCAGCACTGGCCGAGCTTGCATTGAAATGGTTGTAAAGGAGAAGATTCATCAGGTTGAAATAGTTCACTTGTAAGGAGGAGAGTGAAGCAATCGGTTGTTTCGCTCCAGGGCTGAATATCGTAATTTTTCGCAACGTTAAGTTGTGATGGCTGTCAAACAATACTTCGTCCAGTTTCGCGCGAAGAGAATTGGAGAGTGTAATCTCAGAGCCGTGAAGATTAACTTCGACTTCGCCAACCTGGAAATCGCTGTGATTGTCGAGCACGGCGAATCCATGCATTTTGAAATCAACATCGGGTAAGTCTATCTTAATCGTGTCCTTCTCCTTTTGCATTTCTATATGGACGCGTGCTTCACGTATTACGGCACTATCGACGGTGCACTCGCCGAGTGTTTGTCTTAAGATACGCGTGATCATGTCCTTGTCTACGTCCTTTTTTTGATTCGGCTTTTTCCACTTGAATCGTGCCTGAATAATGGGGCGATTGATCTCTGCCCTTTCGAGTTTATATTTCAAATTCTCAGAAAACTCCTTGTAGTCCAGATTTCTCAGAATCAACGACTCTCCGGAAACGTCAATGTCCGAATCAGTGAGTGAGTCGGCAGAGGCAATGTGAAAATTATTGAATATCAAATGGTGTTTGAGGAAGTTGTACTCGATGCCGGAAAACTCCATGTTGGCTCTTCCGAAATCAAGATTTTGTTTCTCAATGCTCAATTTCAGCTGGCTTTGTGATGAGAGATCGCGCATGCGCCAGTGCTCGATCAGCAGATCGATAAAATTTATTCTTAACGGTTGATCTTTATTTTGATCGATTTGTATTGAGGCCCTCACAATCCTCAACGACTCGATATTGAATCTGTTGAGTATTGATTCTATGGCGGGATACAATTTCATAATCTGCCTGGGTATCAGCGCATTCTTTTTCGGTTGATTTTTTCGACCCATTGCGGCATGCAGTTGGATGAGTGGTTCTTCAATTGTCAGGTTCCTGATACTGAATTCCTCTGTGAATAGTGATGCGAAAGATCCGAACTGTAGTTCAAAGAATGGGATCTTCACCGATTCAACTCCATTGTCTACTGCCCATGGGTTTCGATCAATGAGGACCTTGTCGAACTTAAAACTTAAAGTTCTTAAGTGAACTTCTGTTGCGCCGATGGCCAGCGTGTATTCTCCGTTGGTTTGCGTCGCCACCAATTCTTGAAGCGCTCTTTTAAACCCATACAATTTGGTATAGATCAGGATTGAGATGAGCAGTATTATTGGCAAAAGACCTGCCGCTGTACTAAGCATTATCTTCTTGTATCGCCTCTTTGCCTCTTCCGACTGTGCCATCCCGGTATATTTTGCTTATTTATCTTTGCGCTTATTTTTGATGCCGGTCTTGATCTTCACCAACGTTTCCCGCAGCGCGATTTTGGGCAAATTTTCACCCTCGTTTTTGAGATATTGCAATATCAGATTTTTGTATTTGTTTATCATGCTTCTTAGCAACCATGAGATAGCCTTGGTGATCAGGATCTCTTTTTCATGTTTTAGCCTGTCAATAACCTGCAACGCAAGGGCTGAGAGCCGGTTGTCATCAGTCATTCGGACTGGAACTATCAGCAGGACAAGACAAGCACGTCGCTTACTGATATTTTTACTTTTTGAAAATTTGACGATTATTGGCTTCCATGCTTGCCACTGTGCTATGATTTCAGTGCGCGTGTAACGGCACGAGCATACCGCGTCGACTTCGGCCCATCCCATAAGATGATCGAGCCAATTGTCAAAAAGACGGGGATTGAACTTCTTCTGATCTTTTTGCGCATAGTCCATCAGTATTCCGACCATCGTCTTTTCTGTTCCTGACTCACCTTCTGCTAAAGACGTGAGCAGCTTCCCGAAGGTCACCGCATCCATGTCGCGATGACCGAACATCCATGATTTAGCCACAATTCTGAGCGCGGGCATGCTAATGGCGTAACGTGGATGGTTATTGCCAAGGTAATCGTCAGCGAATGTGTGCTTCGTGGCATTTCCGGAGTGCTTCTTTATAAGTTCAAGAATGTCCTTGTGGTCACCTTCTTTCAAATGGAGAAATTTTACTTAATTTAGAAAGTTAAGTATTCGCTATGCAAACACGAAAGGAAAAACAGGTCCATATTCTTGTAGGTTGTGCTGATGCGAGGGATCTCAGCCAGGTACAAATCGATGCGATCGATACGACGACTGAAAAATTCATGTCTTTAGGCGTGGAAGTGGAGGTTCACGTCATTCGTGCTGCTGGCTCATTTGTGACGCCGGACGTGGTCATGGATATCAAGCGAACATTTGAAGTGGCGCAGCGGCATAATAATGAAAATCTGGTGATGCGATATTATGTGCATATACAAACACACGGTCACCTCACAGAAGATTCACATGACCACTACATCAGCCACGTGCACGATCTGCATGTCGTTGATGGATCTCCTTTAAACTGCGGTATGCTGGGGGCAACGCATGTGGCGATTGAAATTGAAAAAATGATCGTCGAGGAAGAACCCGAGATTGAAGTGAAAGGAAAAGTTCATAAGATCATCAACGACACGAGTATCAAATTACTGCTTCGCGAAGTTTATGCTTATGACGGCTACCTCGCGGGGGACTGGATTTCAAGTATAGACGCGCTCCGTACGCACCCACGACACCAAAGAACACTTTTGGAAAAAGCAATTTCTAGTGATCCCGAATTAAAAGTTTTGAATATTGAAATCACGTGTGGGATTATGGATTATGCAATTCATTCGTTGATACGCGTTGATGATGGAGAACCACATGTTCCCTTTTGGGATACGGTTCAGCAGGAAATTCGAATGCACACTGAAAATGACAGAAAAGTCAAAGAGTTGCTAATTGATCAATCAAAAAAACAAAAGCCACTTGCTGGATTGGTTTCTATGAGCGATCCGAGACAATCGTCGCGCATACACGCTGCGAACTACTACATGAAGATGAAAGGTATTGATCATTCGGGTGATTATCTTCCAAATACAGTGTTCAATATGACGGGTACTGCCTTTGATATTCCTTCAACACCATTTGGGCCTTATGTGATCGCCGGCTTTTATTATAGTGTTAGACATCTTGGACTGACTGATCAAATGGTTATGGGATATGACTCAAATCAAACGACGCGCATCATGCAAAAGATTGAGAATGATCCGATCATGAGTATCATCGTCAAGAAATTTAAAGTCAATCTTATCGCATTGAATACCATTGACCTTGTCTGATTAGTCAGAGAACTGTTTGAAAATTATTCACCCGGCAGATTACGATTCATTTTTTCAAATTTTATTAAAATATGATTAATACACTATCGAAAAAAACTGGCTAACATTAAGTTACTAGGAATTGACATTGGATTCTTGCCGGCTTTTGCTCAGTTAATCTATAATTATTACCATTTGATTACTCGGACAACACTGGAAACGTCTACGCCAACATTAAATTAGGAGAGGTCGCGAAATAAGATCTACACTCGGCGTAAACATTCTCGAACGCGAGCGCACGCGTTATGATAGTCAACCAGCACCACAAACACCAACTTATGTCAATACCGCCAACGTGCGGAGTACAGCAAGAGTGTGGAGTGAGTACTGATCCCAATCCGTTTACATAGGGTCAGACTTTCTTTGACCATCCGAATCCGACGACTTACATGGTTAGACTTAGCATAGGATCCTAACTGAAAAGATATTCAGCTATTCATAAAAGACTGCAGCACAATGAAATTCAGATATAGAAATATGATTGCTCTCTCGTTACTGACATCACCGATTCTGGTGAAGTAGGCAACCTACGAAGCGAGTGACAAGAGATCGACGGAGAAAGGATTTTATTTTAAACAGTATTATCTCGACGGCGGGACGGGCGCATCAACAACCCTCAACAGATTCTATATCCTCAAGCACTCCGGCCAACGGGCGCCCCTGTTGCTCCGGGTACAGGTAACTCAAGCTTGAACTATCCGCCAATACAATATGCGGACATATTATTAGTCTACACTGAAGCTCAGAAGGAAATCGGATTGAATGTCGACGCGTACAACGGCCTGAAAGCAATTCGCGGTCGCGCTGGTTTGGTAACACCAGATCTCGGCACGTTCTCCAAAGTAACGTTTCAACAGGCGGTGTAGAGTGAACGGTGGCATGAATTGAGTTATGAAGGAATTACCGGGTTTGATATGCTGCGCCTGCGCAAAGTATACGATGTTACGACAAAGACATTTGTGGAACTCGCGGGTGCCTTGCTTAACGGTGCGACCTTACTGAAAGGTACTATTTGCTTGCCTTGCCCGCAGCTGATTTTAGGAACAATCCAAATTTACAGCCGAATAATCCAGGATGGTAATGACTGAATAGAGTATCTCTTGCTAATCATTTTGTCCTGGTCCAGTTTGGGTTAACAGGCCTTTTTTTATGATGAAACAGGAATTATGAGTTGCGAATTGTCGTTCTTAACGTGGAACTAAAAATGGTATCCTTGAGCTGCCTGCGTAGAAATAGCTGGTTGTACGCAGCCTCAAATCACGACAGATTAAATACAAGGTTCGGTAACAAACGAATGAAGCGGCTACTTCATAAATCATATTATACTCATGATTGAGACAGCATTAATAGGAAAGAGTAATTTACCGCGGGTCGTCATCCTCGGCGGTGGTTTTGGGGGAATTGAGCTTGCTAAGTCTCTAAAGCATACTGCAGTTCAAGTTGTTTTAATTGATCGGCAAAACTTCCACACATTTCAGCCTTTGCTGTATCAGGTCGCAACGGCCGGTGTAGAGCCGTCGTCAATCGTCTATCCCTTTCGGAAGATTTTTGATGATCAACCGAATTTCTTTTTCAGGATGGCGGATGTTATGGCGGTCGACACGGTCAATAAATCGGTTGAGACTTCCATTGGATTTGTTACCTATGACTATCTCGTAGTGTCTATCGGTGCTGTTACAAATTTTTATGGCAATAAGGAAATAGAAAAAAGGTCTATTGCCATCAAGAATATTGACGACTCACTGGCACTTAGAAATACGATCCTTTCCAACTTTGAAAAAGCACTGCAAATCAAAGATGAGATGCAAATGAATAGTCTGATGGATTTCGTTATTGTTGGTGGTGGCCCGACAGGAGTTGAGATAGCAGGAGCGTTGAGTGAACTTCGAAAACATGTATTTCCAAAAGATTATCCTGAATTGAATTTTGTGAATATGGATATTCACCTCATTCAAAGTGGCTCGCAACTATTGAAAGGCATGTCGGACGAAGCCGCTGTGAAAGCAAAGGAAATATTAGAGCGGGCGGGTGTTAAGATCTGGATGAATTGTAAAGTTAAATCGTACGATGGCTTTAATGTATTGCTGGATACAGGTGAATCACTTAATACACGAACCTTGATTTGGGCGGCCGGCGTAACCGGAGTCGCTCTCAAGGGACTTGAAAAAGCTACGATGCGAGGCAACAGGTTAAAAGTGGATAAGTTCAGCCGTGTCGAGGGTTTCGATAATATTTTTGCTGTAGGCGATATTGCCGCGATGGACAGCGTGGAAAATCCGGAGGGCTATCCAATGATGGCACAGCCCGCCATACAACAGGGCCATTGGTTGGGGAAAAATATTCATCGTATGCTAAAGAAGGAGACTCTCCAGCCATTCCATTTTCGCGACCATGGATCAATGGCCACTATCGGTAGAAATCAGGCTGTCGCGGATTTAAAATTCTTTGGTAAACTTTACAAGACTCAAGGTTTTAAAGCGTGGTTCATATGGATGTTCATTCACCTGATATCGCTGATAGGTTTCAGAAACAGACTGTTCGTTTTAATCAATTGGGTCTGGAGTTATTTCACTTATAATAATGGCATACGATTGATTATTGGCAAACGGAGGGAGCCTGCTCCTGTTGAGGGAACGGCGGAGAAGGCGGTGGTATAATCCCGGAAGAATGATGAATTATTGATTATGGCGGGATAAACTTTAATGGTGTTATCAACTGCCCAACGGCCTGAGCGTTAGTTCTTGATCTCCGCTTGTGTACGCTTGCCAATTAAATTACATAGGTGAATCCTCTTGAGGTGAATATGCCTGTCGGATAGCTTCAATTTAATCTTAGTATTACACCAATGAAAACGATGCGCGTCTGCACATTACCTACGCGTTGCGTGTCGGTAACAAGTGTTGTCCTTTCAGGATAAGTGACCAATAAGTCGCCACGAGTGACTTAGTCTTTACAAGACGATTACCAAGAGTTGTGTATCGAAATTATAAATCGGAGTTTTCAGCCTTAACTAAACGACATTGATTCATAATTTATAATTATCTCCGCTTTGGTTAACTTGGCATATGTCACAGTCGTTGGATAACACCGTCATCATTTCTTCGTTCTACACCGCCTTTCAGAAAAGGGATTACAAAAAAATGCAGTCCCTTTATCATGATAATGCTACATTCTCTGATCCTATCTTTAGTAATCTCAATGCAAAGCAGGTGAAGGCGATGTGGCAAATGCTACTGACAACGGGAAAAGACTTGACCGTCACCTTCTCAAATGTCGATGCTTCTGACGGTAGAGGACTTTGTCACTGGGATGCCTTTTATACATTCTCAAGAACCGGAAATAAAGTTCACAACATCGTCGATGCTGACTTTGAGTTTCTTGATGGAAAGATCTTAAAGCACACAGATCATTTCAATTTTTGGAAATGGTCGCGCCAGGCTTTTGGGTTAACCGGGGTTATTCTAGGGTGGACTTCAGTTTTTCACAATAAAGTCAGAACAACCGCCCAGGAAGGATTATCAAAGTTCATCGCAAAATCCGCCGCGAACTCATAAGTCCTCACTCAATGTTGCCGACTTAAGGCTGTTAAGGCAATTGATAACAGAGAATCGAAGTTTAATGCGCCATAATTCACAATTATAATTCAATGTCGTTTTGTAAAGGGGGCAGGGTGGTGGATAAAGGCGGATCGCAGTGGGAGCACCCTAATTAAAGTGCACAAAAAAGAAAAAGATGAACTTCGGCTAATCAAGTCATTCGCCGGAACTTAATTTCGATTTGCCTTGAAGAGAACTGTCATTTAGCGAAGGCCGCAGCCGCTCGGGGCAAGTAATTAAGTGATTTCTTAAACGCTGTAAGGGTAGCTTTTAATAGTCGACAGAAACCGCGATTTGATCTAATTTGATCGGATTCCTTGAACATATTCCCAGGCAGCTAAACAAAATTCAAAAAGATGATTATCTCGTAATTGTGGCTATGAACTCCTGTAAATTCCCGCCCACAACTCACTCACCACGATCC
>JBDSKX010000008.1:0-71333 GCA_039916665.1 Chryseolinea sp.
ACGGGGCACCTTTCCAGGCTATTGTCATTCGAGCGGATAATATTAATGTCACTGACGGGTTTATTGATGTATCGTTTGTAAGTGTCACCGACAACGCCAAAGTTTCGGGTATTGCAGTTGGTAGATACAGCAGTGGCGGATCGGCTCGTATGGCGACGGTAAACAAAGCTCCTATCGTTGCAACACCTCCAAACGTGGTATTGGCAGAAGGTAGGTCCTGGACCTACCAGGTTATTGCTTCGGATCCTTCAAATGAATTATTGACTTTTGTCGCGCGTAACCTACCCGCATCGCTTTCATTGAATCGAAGTACAGGTGCAATTACAGGTACCATTGAAGTAAATGCCAGTGTTTGGCCCGTTACCTTATCAGTGACGAATGAAAGTGGAATCTCTACTGAGACAAACTTCATGGTGACAATTACAGACCTGCCATATCACGAATCTGACTTGGGTGTATCATTGTATCCTAATCCAGCAGAAAAAACGCTAATAGTGAAGGTCGACTCCAGGGCAAATGAGTGGTGGAGGTTTATTCTTTCAGATGTAACTGGTAAGTCTGTTGAACTGGGTTCATTTGGTTTGCAGGCAGGTGTTCAGGTTGTTGAATTCGATCTGTCGAAGCATAATTTTGGATCGGGGATGTACTTGCTGACCACGATCAGCAACCGGGGCAGAAGGAATCTGAAAATTGCACTGAAGTAATTTGACTGAATAATTTGAGAGGCTACATCATGAGAAGTGGTGTCAAATACAGCATGTTTCGTTGGTGAATTAGACAACGGCACGGTGAAAAAGTGAAAAAGAGAAACCTTTATGAGCAAAAAAGTCCATGCGATATAAGGGTTTTTCATAAGGGAAGACAGCCCCTTAGCGACAAAACAACAATGATAAAACATTTGGCTGCAGGCTACGCAGTCAGGGCCTTTTGATATTAACCTATTATTGACCTGCAACCGTGTGCTGAGCTTCTATTATTCTTGTTGTAACGACATCGGGAAAAGCACTGGAATCTTTGACGCGATCATCGAAGATTTCTCGTGTCAAATGTTTATTGTTGCAGATAAGTCAGGATTTCCGTTTTTAGTTTCTCATTGGCTTTACATCCTCCGTAGCTCATGAATGTTAGTGCCTTACCCCATAGAATTGCCAAGAGGATCAGGAATGAAGTCTTTTATTTCCTGGTAAATAAGCTGAGGTTTAATGAAAAATTAAGACCTCTCGGAGTAAAGAAGATTGTCAGAATGAGCTCTCCGGAAGCGAAGTATTACGAGCTAGGACCACCGCAAAAGTCAGTGGTAAAGGTTGATGAAAAATTCTTGAGTAACTGGTCACCTTATATGAAGCCCGTTGTGTCGTATCAGACTGATGGAGATTTTATGGTGACACTTCGAAATGGTCGAATTTTTTGCGCCGATCCGAATAACATTGCCGTCATATCAGGAGATAATTATGTCCTCGACGAAGTATCGTTTCAATGGGCGAATTACACTATTTCCGATGTTAAAGGAAACCGCGTATTTAAGGTGAAAGGATTTCCAAAACCTAAAAAATACAAAGGGCGTGTCTTCAGCCTATTGTCCGGGTGGGCAGCCAAAAATTACTATTATCATTGGGTGTTCGAAACAATTCCGAAGCTTCACATATTAAAAAGCAGTGGCGATTTGGATAAAGTGGACTACTTTCTAATTCCAGGTATGGCATTTCGTTACCAGCGTGAATACCTCGATCACTTTGGCATAACGCCCGACAAAATCATCAATGAAGAAGAAGTTCATCACATTCAAGCCGATGAATTAATGGTCACATCTCATGTAAAGCAGTTTGATCATCACCCAAAATGGATCTGTGACTTTCTTTACGATTCATTTACCAGTAAAATCAGGATTGGGTTGCCCGAAAAACTTGTCTACGTGGCACGCGGTGATGCGGCGCGTAGCCGAAGAGTGGCAAATGAACCTCAGCTGATTGAGATGTTGAAGAGCTATGGCTTCGAGGCTTATTACCTGTCGTCGATGTCGGTTAAGGCTCAGGTAGCGCTGTTCAATTCTGCGCGTGTCATTGTTGGCGTCCATGGTGGTGGGCTTTCAAACTACGTCTTTTGCCGGCCTGGAGTGAAAGTGCTTGAGTTCTATCCGGATCAATATATCCGTCCGATTTTTCTTGATGTGGCAGAAAAAAGAGGTCTTGAGTATCACTATATGGTGTTCCCTGCCGATGGCAAAGCGGAGAATACTATTCAGGGCGAAGCTCTGGGACTTACTGCAGACATTGAAGCAATCCGCAATAAAGTCGCAGCTCTCTTGGCTTAATTTTTTGAAGTATGTTTCAACAACAGAGCATGTTGTACCAACAAGACTTATTTTTCAGATCAATCACAGTAAAAGAATTTTTACTTTATTCAGTTCCCCCAGCGTTCCCGCCGACTGCAAATGGACCAAATGATATCTTGAACCTAATAACAAGTTTGGCATACGTCTTCTAATAACTCGCAAAGCATTGGCTATTTTTGATCGGCCTATGAAAAAAGTTTCTCTGCTCAGATATTATGTGCGATGTCTTGATTGTTAATTAACCCGTCCGATCAGACACGGAGATTATAAAGTTGACCTTGTGTGGGGACGTTCCTATTTCCGGTGTTGTGATCAATATGATGCCCAAAAAATCAAGCTAGATCCTACTCAACTAAATGATATAACAAATAAAAAGTAGCCTCCGGTGAGAGGCTACTTTTACTATTTGCAATGCAATATTTGATTACCTGATTATTCTTACCGACGCGCGAAGTTCCGTTAAGTCTGCAAGTCGAACGATATAATAATAATCGCCGTCTTGCAAAGGTTGGCCATTAGCTCTTCCATCCCAAGAATTATCATAGGCAAACGACTGATATATTGACTGACCGGCGCGATTATATACCTGCACCGATGCATTTACATAAGCAGGGTTTGCCGACCATACCCAGAGGTCACCAGCTCCGTCTGCGTTTGGTGAAAAGAATCGGGGGATTCCGCTGTACAAATCGGCCTCCTCACCTATAGTTGGTGGGGTTGATGGTGAATTACTAACAGTAATATCAATTGGTGACGAAGTTGTTACATCATCCAAATTGTCAATGGCAATAGCCGTGATTTTATAACTCCCTGCTTCCACATAGACCCAGTTTACCGTATAAGGGGTGGCTACCGCTTCTCCAATTTTTTCAGCACCAGCATAAAATTCAACCATCGAAACTGATCCATCAATATCGGACGCATTAGCCGTGAAAGTGATATTCTGCCCTGCTTCAAATGTCGCACCATTTGCCGGTGAAGTTATCGAAACTGTTGGAGGATTATTCGCAGCGCCTGGCGTTAACGAGACAACAATTGTCACCGACACGTTGGCTGATATTGCGAAACCGCCACTATTATCAGTAGCCTTGGCAGTCAATGTATGTACACCTACTGCTGGACTTGCCCACAAGAAGCTATGAGGACTCGAAGTATCTTCCCCCAGCTTAGTAGCTCCATCGAAAAACTCGACTTTGGCAACTGTACCGTCAGCATCTGAGGCCAATGCGGAAATTGTGAGGCTTGTACCGGCGGAATGGTTTGAGCTATTAACTGGCGAGGTAATCGACACGTTAGGAGTTTTATTTGACGTTGGTATTACAGCCGTAATATTGATAACCACTGCTGTCGCCGTTGTGACGCCAGCCTGATTGTCGGTCGCTTTCGCTGAAAGTGTGTGGGTCCCGACAGTTGGATTGATCCAAGCAAAGCTATAGGGACTAGAAGTATCTTCTCCCAGTTTGGTCGCTCCGTCGAAAAATTCGACTTTGGCAACTGTCCCGTTAGTGTCCGCTGCCGTCGCATTAATCGTGATTGCCTTGCCTGCAGGAGAGGTTGCATTATTATTAGGAGAGGTAATAGAGACAGTAGGACTTGTGTTAGCCGGACCTGTCAAAGTAATTGTAATTGCCGCTGACGTAGTAATGTTATTTACATTATCAGTTACCCTGGCAGTGATTGAATGCGTCCCCACAGTTGCTCCAGTCCATTTGAAAGAATAGGGGCTAGTGAGGGACTCGCCTATTTTAGTAGTGCCATCGAAAAATTCAACCCTTGAAATGGAACCATCAGAATCAGAGGCATTGGCCGTTATAGTTATTGTTGCTCCTTGTGCAAAGGATGCATTGTTGCTAGGTGCTGTGATTGACACAACGGGAGGGGTATTTGTTGAAGGCGCAGTTGTCACAGGTCTATAACCCGGAATCCAATCTGTACCGCCAAATTCATACGCGCCGATATCTGGATTTCCAACACTTCCGTCCGTAATGCCCGCAATTGCAACTCCGGCATTAACTGCAGGTGATGATGCGGTAAGTCGGTAAGCCAGACCACCAGTCCCGCTTCCATTAAATTGAGGATTGACTGCGCTCATAAGGCTATTTTGAATGTTGCCAATACCAGCGGTCCAATTAATAATAACTCCTTTTCTATAAATGTTATTCCGCATCACGTCCAAAGGAACGGTAACATAAGTAACATAAGACTGAGGTGAATTTGAGTAAAAAGTGTTGTTATAAACCTTTGATGACCCCGCATTACGATGCTCAAAATTCGGTTGAGTGTAGTGATCCGCGGCATCCTTGGGTAGATTATGATAGTTGTTCCAATATACATTGTGATCGACAGTAAAAGGTCCGGAAGCTTGATCGAAGTATGTTCCCGTTTGGATACCGTCAAGTGCTATGCCGGTTGGATCGGGAGCAACTCCTGCGTCGTGAACCCAGTTATGATGGATTCGCGTGCCAGTCATGTCTCGAAATCCCCACCCGTAAATTCCGCCGAGGTCAATGTTAAGCATCCCAAATGCTGATATGTCATTGTAACCTATGTTAATGTTGGTATTCTTTCCACCAGGATAACTGTATCCTAAATCAATACATGATCTTCCCGCTCTTCGAATAGTGTTATTAATGACCGTTTGGCTTCCATCATTCGCCCAGAAACTAATTCCGGCACCCCAGTTTCCTTCATAAGAGACGTCTTGAATAAGGTTATTCTCTGCTCTACAATTTGGACCAAGCCAAACGCCGTGAGAGGCTGCATATTGAATTTCACTGTTTTTGATGACACTGTTGGCACCCAAAAGTTTGATGCCTGTCATTTGAGCATTGCCATAGCCAGGCCAAATGTTGATGTCCTGCATGACTGCGTGGTTCGTATATTTGGCCTTGATTCCATCCACTAGCGCATTAACACTGTTCGCATCTCCAACAACTGGCTCACAGGCCATAAATTGGATTCCTATTACAGAAGTATTGGACTTACCTCTAATGTCGAAACCCCAGTTTCGCGCCTTATATTCTATATTACTAGGGGCTCCGCCCCCCTCTTGCCATAGATACAGAGTTCCTTTTTCATAGTGCCACTCCTTGGCTTGCGTAAGTAGTCCTAGCTTTCCCGTCAAATAATAGTATTTCCTAAATCTGGAATTCTCTGAATGAATGTCTGGATAGTTTAAAGTATTACCGGACTGAGAGCTTATCATTCGGGTAGAAGTGATAAACCATCCAGTACATATAATGCGTGCCCCCGCAAGGCCACCTGGAATCGATGGCAAACCGCCGTCAGTAAGGCTGGTCGCTCCAAAGCCGCTAGTATTCGAAATATGCCTAAATTTCGAAAGGTTCATAAGGTCAGCCTCTGTGCTAATTTTCGGCCAACGGGCCTCGAATTGCATATTCCCACCTTTAAAAATCTGATTTGATAGTAACGTTGTATTGTTTGTGATCCTGGACTGGCTTCCTTCAACAGGCAGGTTGATCAAAGTCTTATAAACATTGCCACTGTGAACCGTCCATGGGCCAGCAACAACGTTGTTACCACTGACGATTACCGCCGCGCCGTTGTCTGGCAGAAAAGTTACGCCTGAACTGCTTGGCGTAATTGTCTCCCGATAAGTGCCCGCTCTTACCTTTACAAAATCTCCTGAACCCGCTACGGTAGCCGCCTTTTGGATGGTAGCAAACGGCTGCGCCGCAGTTCCAGGATTGCTATCGGAAGCCCCGGAACCACCCACGTAATAATCTTTCGCGATTGTGCCAAAAAAGCTAGATGACAATACCAATACAATAATCCACTTCATCACTTTAATTTTAGTAAAAAAATTGTGTTACGCAACACACCCGTGCCGCGAATTTAAATGCCAACATTCCCTCAATGCAATCTCATTGGATTTAACTTTCCAAACATTTTTACATGCCTGACCTTGATACAAATTTGATCATGGGTGCGCCTATATAAAAGAGGCTATCGGTATAAACCGAATTAAACCTTTAAGGCTTCGTTTTGACCGCTAAACAACTTCTGGTCTTTCGTTCTTTGATAGAAAAAGTCAAAATTATTGTTAATTCACCTCTTTTACCGAAAGAAATTTTCATTTTTTTCAAAAATCGACGAAACTTTCAATTTGTCCGACGAAGATTATCATGTAGCCTTTTAAAATTGCATCATCCAGGTTACCTAGTCCAGCGCATAAATAAACAAGGGTTTTTCGAAGGTCGTGGCTTTCGAAAATGCAGAATTCCGGAAGGAAGTATTGGTGGCATTTTTAGGATGTTCAATTGCGTTAAATCGACTGAACTTTGGAACTCATGAGAAATATCATGCAGTGGTGAAACTCATGTCATTGGCCATAACCAAGAAACGTTGTTATTTGGAGCAACAATTCTACACTTAACCCTGATTTCTGGTGTTCCTGACATGTAAGATTCGGCCTGTAAATAGCGCCAATCTCACCCATGAATATCCCAAATTGCAGGATTTCGGAAGAGGATTGTCACCCCGCGTGTACTTAGTGTTACGAGAACCCGAGTTATCAAAACGAACAAAAATGCCCGCACTTGCTATTTCAGCATTGACACCTGTATGGAATGTACTCCAATACGTCAGGGAATTCTTTGATTCTGTCCTTTCACGGGACTTTCACGAATTGGAATTGGTCATCAATGATTACAAAACGACAAACGGAACCCGGGACTACCGAGATAATCTCAAAGATCCATGGGTACGTATGTACAAGCAGTCAGTGAATTTCGGCATCGACGACACGCTCAACCTCCTTTCGAAGTCAACAATGGCGCCAATTGCTGATTGTTTGTGCGATGACTATTTCTCTTTTAGTGCGCTAAAGATAGAAATGAATGCTTTAATGGAAAATGGTTGCGAACCGCTACACACCGCGGTTAGTCGCGAAACGCTTAAACAAACCAAAGTTGGCGATGAGTAGACTTTTCTTAAGAAAGAGACTTGTAATTATAGGCATCTTGCTAATTACATTATTCATCGGCGTCGAGATAACACTGCGTGTTGTGTGGGGCTTTGCCAATACGGTGCTTTTTGATGAAGATAAAGACATCGAATACATTGCTCAGCCCAACCAGGATAGATTTCGATTTGGACATAGGATCATTTACAATGAATACAGTATGCGCAGTGAGCCCCTACGTGATTCTGATAAATGCAGAGTACTTGGCTTTGGTGACTCAGTCATAAATGGTGGTTCCCTAACCGACCAGGACAGCCTTGCTACGACAATTGTTGAGAAGGATTTTGACAACAAGCTAAGGTTTTTGAATATCAGCGCGGGAAGTTGGGGCCCAGACAACTGTGCTGGTTATTTGAAAAAGTATGGATCCTTTAATTCGAAAATGATTGTCCTCTTCGTCAGCAGTCATGATGCACACGACAACATAACCTTTGAACCCGTAGTAGGCAAAAATGAATCTTATCCGAATCATCAATATCCATTGGCTACCGAGGAGCTGCTGATACGGTATATTATGCCGCGCATCATAAGCAAATTCGGTGGGTCCAATCAGGCAACCGATAATCTTATGATCAATAAGAATGGCGCAGGCTTTAATACAGGCTTCGATTACTTCCGCGATTATGCCATCAAGAATTCCATTCCATTATTGATCTGCCTGCACGCCGAACAGCAAGAGGTGAAAGACAAAAAGTTCAACAACCAAGGTGAAGAAATAATTGACTATTGCACGCGAAATGGAATAAGGTTGGTCAATGGCCTCGATATCGGAGAGTCTTTAGAAGATTTTAGAGATGAAATTCACATTAATGAACGCGGCCAAAAGAAATGGTCGAAAGTTTTGGCAGAAGAGATTAGGGCTAGGATAAAGGAATGCATTTAAAAAAGCAATTGAACCAACTTTTTTATCTTTGACAAGGGGATTGACTTACCAATGAATTAAACGAATGACTTCTGAACTTGCAAACATATCGAAAGAACTCAATGGTGGCCGAAGCTTCCTAAGTCAGGTTGTGATTGCCTCGTGGTGCACATTATTCTTGGCAATAATTTACCAGTTGATTTTTTTTCCTGATTTAACGAACGCGGTGGCTATTTCCGCTGTGGTTATTGCGTGGATCCTCGCTACCAATGTCTGGTTGCGAAAAGATGTCTTGGAAAAATATCCGCTCTCGACGTTCATGGCATTCGGTTTCGCCGCTTCACAATTATACCTTCCGTTGATATTCACAACGATTGAGAACAAGCCGCTGATATACAACCTCGAATTCCCTGAAGAGGTTTTTCTGCATTCAATTCTTGGCTTAGCGGTGCTGGTGGCAGCCCATATATTATACCGATTCCTGATTCGCATTACGCCTGACCGAAAGGTATCGCTTTTTGCCAAAGCCGGTTTTTTTAAGGCGCCAACTGAATTGCAGATATGGGTCATGGGCGTAATCGGTATGGCCGCCACCACTTATGTATACTTTGCAAATCCTGATATCGGCCGCGAAGTTACTGGTGCAGCCTCTGATAAATTTTTTCAAGCCCTGGTGCCGTTTTGCTACGCTCCATTCTTTATCCCTCTTGCTAAACTATACGGAGGCAAAGAAAAAACCCACTCCGGCTATACACTGATGATCATTGCCTACTCTATTTTGTTGTTTGGACTTAGCATAGCTCGGAATAGCCGAGGTGCATTCATATTTGGTTTGACCACTCCTGCCTTCGCTTATATACTCGGATTATTAATGGGGATTTTCAAAACCAAAATTTTTACAATCCGAAATTTTGTCGTCGTGGGATTTGTCACCTGGCTTCTGGTCGGTCCTTTCACCGACCTCGGGGTTGCCATGCTCCTCGTTCGCGGTCAGCGTACTGATATCACGCCTGCAGAGTTGATCACCCAAACGCTCCAGACTCTTGACGACAAAGATGCTATCAAACGTCGTAAAGAGGATGATAAGACTGAGTCTATGGATTTTGATTGGGATGAGCGCTATCTCGATAACCTTTTTACTGCACGGTTCTCAAATATAAAATTCAACGATAGCAATTACATTACCTATTCTAAACTGGGTGACTATGATCCCGACATGCAGGAGTACTCTCTAGATCAGATTTTGTCGGCGCTTCCGGATCCTGTCATCAAGCTGTTCAAGTTTCAGGTTGATAAAGAAGAAACACTCGCCACCTCGATCGGCGATTACATGTATATACTATCAGGGGGCCATGGCACTCCTGCAGGTTTTAGATCAGGTAGCATAGCGGGCACCGGAATGGCAGCATTCGGATGGTGGTATCTGGGTCTTCTGGGTCTTCTATCCATCCCTGCCTTTTATATCAACGATAAACTGTTCAGGCGAAAGAAGATTTTAGATCCTGTTGATAACCTAAATCATTACAACTACGTTTTTAGTTTTGCGGGTATTCTCACATTAACTTCATGCTTTCAGTTTTATACGATGGAAAGTGTCGTCCAGATACCGGTTTATTTCATACGCACTTGGCCCCAGATGATGCTCCTCTATTTTATGATCTTTCAGGCCACCCGAGTAATAAGCAGACTCTTCGGCAGTCGTAAGAGACATTATCACTTTCAACCAAATTGATTTAATCGAACGTGAGGCTGGGTCTGTGCGCATAGCTATAGCGTTGGTCCACCTTCAATGATTTTTAAGGAGTACGATAACACATGGCAAATATTTTATACTTCGGCGTCGACTTTTCTGGTTCAACGGCTGGGCAGCGCGCCAATGCAATCAAGAGACTTGGACATAACGTCGATATAAGAGATCCATATAAGGCTTTCGGAAAAACGCTGGAATCGTGGATGGGGCATTTGCACTTCAGAACAGGCTATAGGTTCATGCAGGGTGCAATCGTAAAATATCTGAACGGAGTAATACAAACACTGCCATTTAAACCAGACTTGATCTGGGTTGATATGGGAGAATTGTTTGGGCCTTCAGCTTTGAGCGCGCTCAGGAAAGCAAATTGTCCCATTGTATGCTACAATGTCGACGACCCTACCGGACCGCGGGATGGTAACAGATTTAGGTCGTTTATAAAATCGATACCGCTATATGACATTATCGCGGTGGTTAGAAAAGAAACTGCTAAGGAATGTGAAGCACTAGGTGGAAAACGTGTAGTACACGTTTTCAGAAGCTATGATGAAGAAATCCACAAACCCTATCCATCTGTAAATGATGTTCCTTCTGAGTTCAGATCTGATGTTGTGTTTATCGGCACGTGGATGCGTTACGAAAAGAGAGACGAATTCATGCTGAAACTTGTTGAGCGCGGCGTTCCACTTACTATATGGGGTGATCGATGGCAGAAGAGTCCACACTTTGAAAAATTGAAGTCTCATTGGAAAGGCAAAGCACTTTACGGAAGGGAATATGTAGCGGCTATCCAGGGTTCTAAAATCTGTCTGGGAATGCTCTCAAAAGGTAACAGAGATTTGCATACAACACGCTCTCTGGAGGTGCCATTTGCCGGGGGTCTGTTCTGTTGTGAAAGAACAAGTGAACACGAGGAACTATATAGGGAGAATGTCGAAGCAGTGTTCTGGTCTGATGCAGATGAATGCGCGACAAAATGTATTGAGCTGTTGAGCGATGAGTGTCGAATGGAAAACATTCGGGAAGCTGGAATGAGTCGCGTGAGAGCACTGAAACTTGGTAATGAGGATGTCTGCAACCAGATTCTCTCGATGGTGCTCCCTGAACTCGTAAAGAAATAATAATGCGAATTAAGTTTGATGGATCGTCCCCACAACATATGCAGGAGTGTACGGACTTTGAATTCGAGTCATGAAAGTTATTCTAATTGGTAATTATTGGCCGGATAAACAAGAGAGCATGGAGCGCTTTGCTCAGTTGCTGAGTGTCGCCTTTAGTGATAGAGGGATTACTACGGAGATCTGGAGGCCGAGCATCATTTTTGGACGACTTACAAAGTCAACGACGGGTGTCGGCAAATGGATTGGATATATTGACAAATGGATACTCTTCCCGCTTATCTTGTTGTATCGTCTTCAAAAAAAAGAATACCGTGCTACATCAGTGCATTTCCATGTTTGTGACCATTCCAACGCGCCGTATCTGAAATCTCTTCCACTTACACGAACTTCAATTACGTGTCATGACGTACTAGCAATCAGAGGGGCATTTGGTCATCCCGATGCGTATTGCCCGGCGTCTCCTGCGGGAGTCATTCTTCAGAAATGGATTTTGCACCGATTACTTCGAGCACAAAAGCTAATCACCACTACCCAGATGACCATGACGCATTTACTCGAATTAGGTCAGGGCACTGTGATAAATACTGAAAATTGGCGTGTCATTACTTTGGCCCTATCACCAGGATTTCGAAAGATGCCAAAGGAGGAAAGGGACAAGCGTCTCGCCGAAGTAAATATCGCTCCAGGTGAATCTTTTATTCTGCATGTTGGATCAGGGTTACCTCGTAAAAACAGGAAGATGCTTCTTGATATGACCAAAGTTTTGGGCAAGCGATGGAATGGACGCATCTGCTTTGCAGGTGAAAAACTTAACGCGGAGCTGTTGGCCTATGCGGAGAAACTTGGACTGACTCACAGGGTTTTTCACATCAAACCCAACCAGGAACTTCTTGTTGCGCTTTACAATGCTTGCGACGCCTTTATCTTTCCATCGTTCTCTGAAGGCTTTGGCTGGCCTAGTCCAGAAGCCCAGGCGTGTGGGGCACCCGTTATAGCGAGTAGTCTTGCTCCAATGCCCGAAGTGAGTGGTGGTGGTGCACTACTTGCAGACCCATACAAACCAGAAGAATTCGCAAACGCATTTTTACGTCTGCAAAATGAAAAGGGTCTCAGAGAGTCTCTGATCCAGCAAGGGTTTGAAAATGTAACGCGCTTTGAAGTTTCTAAGATGCTTGATCGCTATTTAGAGCTTAACTTCAAGACACAATAACCAAAAGTTATGCTATTGAAATTACTGTCATTCTTTCTACCATGGCCGATTCGAAGACGTGCACTTCAAAGTTGGTTTGGTTATAAAATACACCCGACGGCTTCGATTGGATGCGCATGGATCTTTCCCACAAAACTTGTGATGGATGCCAGAAGCCGCATCGATCATCTTACCGTCGCCATCAACTTAAACCGAATTGAGATGAGACAGAATAGTCTGATTGGGAGAGGTAATTGGATCACCGGATTTCCATTGAATACCGGCTCAAAACATTTTCTGCATCAGTCGACTCGCCGTCCCGAACTTGTCATGGGAGAATCTTCGGCAATCACCAAAAATCACCATCTCGACTGTACTGATCTACTTACTATTGGTAAGTTCACTACCATTGCTGGATATAACTCTCAATTTCTCACCCACTCAATTGACTTAATCAACAATCGTCAGGACAGCGCACCAATTACTATTGGAGAATACTGTTTTGTCGGTACTAACGTGGTTGTCCTTGGCGGTTCCCAACTTCCAGCAAGATCTGTCCTGGGTGCAAAATCTCTGCTTAATAAGTCGTTTACGGAGGAATGGAAATTGTATGGCGGTGTGCCCGCAAAGGCCTTGACAAGCATTCCCCCCGATGCAAAATATTTTGTTAGAAGTGAAGCATTTGTCTATTGAACAACGGAATGATCATATTGCACATCATCAGTAGTTTGGATCCCGCTCATGGGGGAACAAGTCAAGCTATTCGTAGCATTGTCCCATCACTGCTCGAATTGGGTGTAAACAATGAGGTCGTGTGCTGCGACAATGCCGACGCTCCATTTCTTGGAAAGGACGAGTTCAAAGTAAATGCCGTTGGATCTGCCAAAGGACCTTGGGGCTATAGCAATAATCTAATGCAATGGCTGCTCGCAAATGTCAAAAGATTCGATGCCGTCGTTGTTCATGGCCTTTGGCAACATCATGGATATGCAGCATCCAAAGCTGTCCATCAAATAAATCGAACTCCTGGATTATCAAAGCGCATCAGATTGTATGTGATGCCTCATGGAATGCTTGACCCCTATTTTCAGAAGGCGTCGGGAAGGAGATTAAAAGCAATTCGAAATATTTTATACTGGAGATTCATTGAATCAAGAATTATTAACAATTCCGACGGAATGCTTTTCACATGTCAAGATGAACTGCTACTTGCAAGGAAGACTTTCCGTCCTTATCATCCAAAGAAAGAACTCGTCGTAGGGTTAGGTGTCCATCGTCCTCCTGTATATGTTTCAGAGATGACGCAGGCATTTGCCGATAGATGTCCACAAATTTCAAATCAACCCTATTTCCTTTTTCTTAGCAGAATTAACGAAAAGAAGGGAACCGATCTCCTGATCAATGCCTATATCGATACATTCAATAGTTCGCTGAACGGCCATATCGCATTTCCAAAGTTGGTGGTCGCTGGTCCTGGACTCGACTCTACATACGGCCAGTATGTAAAGAAAATTGCCAACGAGTCTCCCCTTGCTGATCACATCTTTTTTCCAGGCATGTTGGTGAAAAATTCCAAGTGGGGCGCGTTTTATGGCTGTGAGGCTTTCGTCCTGCCTAGCCATCAAGAGAATTTTGGAATAGCGGTGGTTGAAGCATTGGCGTGCAATAAGGCTGTTCTGATTTCAAACCAAATTAATATCTGGCGTGAAATTGAAGCAGCTGGCGGTGGGATTGTTGCCGACGATACCTACGAAGGTACAAAGACACTTTTACAACGGTGGACGGCATTTTCAGATATTCAAAAGATAAAAATGGGAGATGATGCCTTGGAAGCTTACAACAAGAATTTCTCTCTTGGCCCCCCGGCGCACAAGATGAAAAATGCAATATCATAACCGGTTTTTCAAGTCTAACAAAAAGTCGTTTTGATAATGGAAACAGATCTTTCAAAGTTCGATGTCGGAGATTATAAGGCGGGGCCGCGGTTGAGAGTCTTTGTTTGGTATTTTGTCAATTACTATATATTCAATAGTTCGTTTCCTTGGCCATACAAGTTAAAGCGCCTTTTGTTGAGAATGTTTGGTTGTAAGGTTGGTAAGGGACTTGTAATAAAGACTAACGTCAGGATTAAAAACCCGTGGCGACTCATCATTGGCGAAGATTGCTGGATTGGTGAATCCGTTTGGATTGACAATCTGGATGACGTTGTCATCGGTAACAATGTGAGTATTTCACAGGGTGCGATGTTATTGACTGGCAATCACGATTACACAATTAGTTCGTTCCCTTATAGACTGGGGAAAATTACTATTGAGCATGGCGTATGGATTGGTGCGCAATCGGTTGTCTGCCCGGGCGTCGTCTGCAAATCGCATTCTATTTTAACAGTGCACTCGGTAGCATCCAAGAATCTTGATGCCTGGACCATTAATACAGGCAATCCAGCAGTTTTTATTAGGGCGAGAAAAATGCAACAATAGCACCTATTATCCTTTATGTTGCTCCGCCTTTATAATATTCAAGGATATACTGTGTAAAATCTCCATATTGCGCGCTCGAACCAAACACCAGATTTTCTGGTTGTAGTTCATGCGGGATAGATCACATCTCCGCATTCATTTAATTCAAAAAAATCATGGGAAGACCTCCAGTATTACCGAAGAAGAAAAAAGACGGGTTCTATCTTGAATTGCGCAACAAAGGTGCAAAATCAGGAATTATTGTCATTCGCGATACCAAGGAAGCTATGATGCAAGCTGCTAAGCAGTATGAAAACACAAAGGACGTGATAGTCCTCGGTGAGCACAAAAATGGCAAAAAGGTAGTTGACGAAAGTCGCAAAAAGGTCGCGTAACTACTTAATCCCGGCCTCTTCCAGCACTCGTTTCGTTTCCCTCACCTGTTGGAAGAACCCAAGAATTCGAAGCATTACATTGTCCACCAATGTATCAGGGCAGGATGCACCGCTGGTCAGGATGATCTTTAATTTATCCTTTTCAGGTAGGTAGCCTTCTGTCCTTCCGCGGATTTTATCGTGGTAATTGAAATGATAAATCTCCTGGCGGGAAAGTATTTCCTTGTCAGAATTAATAAAGTAAGTCTTGAATTTGCGCTCACACAGCTCCACAATATGAGATGTATTTGAGCTGTTGTATCCTCCTACAACAATAGCCATATCAGCATCTGTATCCAATAGCTTATACGTTGCTTCCTGATTATCGTTTGTTGCATAGCACAGCGTATCACGGGTATCGGCAAAGTGCGCTGTCACATCTGAGGACCCATAGGTGGTGATCATCACTTGTTTTAAGTAGTCAGCAATCGCCTGTGTTTCTGTTGCCAGCATTGTAGTCTGATTCACTACGCCAACTCGCTGCAAGTGTATTTTCGGATCAAATCCCTTTGAATAATTTCCTTCAAATTCTTCAAAGAAACTCACTGCCGGTTTTTCTCCTTTCATATAGCTGGCAAGTTTCCTTGCATCGTTCATATCGCGTACAATAATCGAATGTCCATTCTGAGCACTGTGAGAAAAAGTTGCCCGCGTCTCTTCATGTCTTGGTTTTCCATGAATAACAATCGTATACTCATCGTTGCCAAGTTTCTCTGAACGATTCCACACTTTCTCAACAAAGGGACAGGTTGTATTATACCTTTGAACTTCAATGCCGCGATCAACCAAAATTTTTTCAATCTCCACAGTAGTTCCGAATGCCGGTATGATAACGATGTCTTCCGGATTGATTTCATCCCAAGGCACAAACTGCTTACCTTCAGTATCCATTATAAAAGTAATTCCGCGACTAGCAAGATCATTGTTCACTTCCTGATTATGGATCATTTGGCTTAACAGATAAACGCGCTTGTCTTGGTTTTCTTCAAGTGCTCGATAACTAATCTCTATCGCGTTCTCTACGCCATAACAGAAACCAAAATGTCTTGCGATATAAAATTGAACTGGTCCGAAATCAAGTTTGGTGGGAGTAAAGTCTTGCTTTCGAAGATCCCGAATGCGTCGAGATTCCTTAATCTTTCCGGTAATGGATGACCGGTAGTATGCGGGGATCTGAAATTTTTTGATGACAGTATGGTATGAGGACTAACAATAAAGTTAGCCTTTGTAAGGGAAGAAAAAGAAGATCCGTCGTTAGAATCCTTTCAGAACCAACGACGGATCATTTCATTATGCAGCTTTTGAAAGCTCGTCTTCCTTAATTTTATTTATTCTGACCTCTTTCGTTTCGAGATCAAACCACTTCACTTCTACAAAATTGTCTTTGATGTACTTTAAAACCTCCATCACCTTTCCGTCAATTTTGCTGCGAACACGTTCGCCTTTTCTAAACAGCTTCCTCATATTTGAATTACGCGAGTTTACATTCTTAAAGCATAGTTGAATTCTCTTGGAAGATCTTCATATGTACCAGAAAATATTACTAAGTCACCTTGTTTTTTCCGTCTTATAACGTCAGTGAATTCCTTTACAGATTTCACAGGAACGTCATTGATCTTCGTTAAAATAAATCCCTTTCTCATGTCAGTGTACTTTGCAAGTTTACCAGTACCAAGCTCTTTTACTCTGACCCCATGCTCAATGTCGAGTTTTTTCAGGACTTTTCCATCTAACTCTTCTAATTGTACACCTAGCGTCGATACAACGTCGCGTTCGGCAGGTGAGACGGCGGTAGTGTTACCTTCCCGATTCTTCAATGTTACCGGTATAGTAACAATGCTACCCTTACGATCGACAACCATATTGACCTTGTCACCTGGTCTGTGGCGACCGATGTATTCGATCAGCGCAGTGCTTGATTTGATTGGAGCTTCATCAATCTTCACGACAACATCTCCCTCCTTCATTCCGGCCTCCTTGGCGGAACTCTTGTCAGCAAAGCCAGATACGTATGCCCCCTCATTTACCTTAAGTTCTTTTTCCTTCACATATTCACTGTTCACACTTTGAACAACTACACCGAGCCAGCCTCTTTGAACTGTTCCAAACTTGATCAGATCTTCGACGATTTTGCTAACGATGTTTGAAGGCACTGCAAATCCATACCCAGTGTATGAACCTGTCTGACTTGCAATGGCGGTGTTGATACCCAACAGTCCACCATTAAGGTCGACCAATGCACCACCGCTGTTACCCGGATTGATAGCTGCATCTGTTTGAATGAATGACTCAATCGCTGTGCTGCCTTCTCCATTGTTTCTACGAAGAATATTGATATTCCTTCCTTTAGCGCTAATGATACCTGCAGTGACAGTTGATGTTAAATTGTAAGGATTACCCACAGCCAACACCCACTCTCCAACCTTTGGCTTATCTGAATCGACGAAGGACAAATGTGGTAAGCCCTTTGCATTAATCTTAATCAATGCTATGTCAGTATCGGGATCAGTTCCTATGACTTCAGCTTTAAGTGTTCTGTTGTCATAGAGTGTCACCTCTACCACGTCTGCACCATCAACAACATGATTGTTGGTGACGATATAGCCGTTCTCATTAATCAATACGCCAGACCCTGAACTTTGAACCGGACCTCTCTGCCCGCCGCGGGGTCCAAAAAATTCGCGAAACGGATCTTGACCCTGAACTTCTTCGTCTTGTGAAGTACCTCCACCAGACTCCTGTGTAGATTTAATAAACACCACACCTGGTGTTACTTGTTCTGCGGCAGTCGTAAAATCCAGAGGCACTGCCTTACCATCTTCGTTTACCCTGTATGCTACTTTCGACGCCGGAACGCTGGCCATATAATCCAACTTTACGTGTTGATCATCCTTGTCCAGCCATTGAAACGATGCTACGGTACATAGACTTCCAAGTACCGCGGCGATAAAAAGCGAACCAAACCTTTTCATATTTGCTCTTTGTGTTTAATACTAATTAACAGCTCTCAATAAATACAAAAATCAAGCAAAACGCGTTTCAAAGGAATTTTTGTCAGTTTTTCCGGAACTATCCTGTCCCTTTTTCAGCGTCTCCTGCCGGATATACGGTAAATACGAAAACTTTCGGATTTAGGTTCAGTAGGTTCTGCCAATTTTTCACTGGCGGTAATTTTGAAAATCTGATGGTAAATAGATGGCGAAAAATTATTTGCAATTCGCCGCCAGCTATTGACTGCCGCCTGGGCAAGACAATCAATAACCTTATGAATTACTATACGATAGGCTTTATATAGACTTTGTATCGAGGATGTATAGACGTTATATCGAGGATGAGAAGGTTGCGGCGCGGAATTGCAGGGAGTCGCTAGCATGCTCAAATCTGACTCACGCGATCAACTTTAAATGACCAACGCGGATTGAACCGTATTGTATAAAGCCGCATTAAGATTTATTCACATCAAGAGGCCAAAAAGCTTTCTTTAAACAAAGAGCAGGCTAACACAAGTTTAGCAGGCCAAAAAAATTAAGGATCATTTGGCTGCAGTCTTTGAGTGCCGCCTTCCTTTGCATTTCACTCTATTCAACTTTTAGGTACTTTTAGCCTCACACTTGTGATAGTATGAACCCATTGGGCAAAGTATTCTTAAAGAAAGGCAAAGAGTTTTCTATTGAAAGGTTTCATCCCTGGATATTTTCCGGCGCCATTAATCGCATCGATGGCACAGTCTCTGACGGTTGTTGGGTAGAGGTATTTAGTCATCAAAACAAATGCCTCGGGTTCGGGCATTACCAGGAGGGAAGTATCACTGTCAGGATGCTTTCATTCGGACCAACACCACCATCTATCGATTTTTGGTCGTCAAGAGTTTCAGCTGCGCTCGAGTTGAGAAAATGTGCTGCCCTTCCATCGGCTATCACAGACTGTTATCGCCTTATTCATGGCGAGGGTGACGGTTTGTCTGGACTAATTATCGACTACTACGAAGGCGTCGCCGTTTTACAAGCTCATTCTTACGGAATGCATGAGGACAGGAAGGAAATCTCGGCAGCTTTAGAAAACGTGTTTGGCACTGCGCTAAGATCAGTCTTCTACAAAAGTCAGTCGACACTCAATGGTCGAACCAAGATCGAAAACCGCGATGAATACCTGTTCGGAATGGGTGGCGTTCCTCACATCATCGCTGAAAATGGTAATAAGTTTTATGTTGACTGGGAGGAAGGACAGAAGACAGGGTTTTTCCTGGATCAACGCGAAAATAGAAAACTACTTGGCGAATACTCTAATGGCAAACGCGTACTTAATACATTCTGCTACACAGGAGGCTTTTCAATTTACGCGATCAATGGAGGTGCTGAGCTTGTTCATTCGGTCGACTCATCTGAGAAAGCCATTGCGCTTACTCGTCAGAATATCGAGCTTAATCATTTTGACAATCACAGGCATCCTAGCTATGCTTCAGATGCTTTTGATTTTATCAAAGACAAAAAAGATGAGTACGATGTAATTGTGCTCGATCCGCCAGCTTTTGCCAAGCATCGCGATGCGCGTCATCAGGCCGTGAAAGGTTATCAGCGACTCAACGCCGAGGCTATGCGTGCAATAAGAAATGGGGGATTAATCTTTACATTTTCCTGTTCACAGGTTGTCGATCGCAAACTATTCTATGATACAGTGGTGTCATCTGCGATACAGTCAGGGCGAAACATCAAAGTCCTGCATCACCTTGCACAACCTGCTGATCATCCTGTAAGCATCTATCATTCTGAAGGAGAATATCTGAAGGGGTTGGTATTATACGTCGAATGATTTTTCAATTGCCCGTCGGAATTGGAGGGGGGCCATCAGGCACATATGGCTTGTAGACTTCGCCTTTCCGACGCGTTTCGAACTCTGACTTGATCTCTTTTCTCAATTGTTCATTCTCGAATAGATCAACCATCGTCATGCCCAAAGACTTTGCCGCGTAGAGCATTCCTTTGTGACCAATAGACATACCACCACAAGCGACTACAGCCCATGAATGCCAGGGAGCATTTGCCGGTGCCGTTGTAACTATCGCGGTAATTTCCGGGACAATCCAGCTGACATCGCCAACATCCGTGGACCCATCATCCGGGTCTTCTCTGGTTGGTCTGAGAAGAGATATTTTGCCATTCATACCTATTTGTTCACCACCGCTTACTTCCTGAATTTTCTTAGCGAATGCTGTTTCGTCGTTCGTATACACGATAGGTCCCAGCGCTTCAATATTCTTTTGTAATGCTTGCGCTCCGTGCTGGTTCACCAGGATTTCGTAGTCACCACTGGTGACGTTGATTTTTGATTCAACACCAGCCATAAGCCCGGCGCCTTTCGCGATTTCTTTTACGCGTGCAAATACATCCTCAACACCTGATCGTTTTGAATCTCTTACCCACATCCATAACGCTGCATACTCAGGAACAACATTTGGAACATCGCCACCGGATGTAATAACGTAATGCATTCTAACGCTTGGCTTGACGTGTTCACGAAGCATATTAACGCCATCGAGGAATAACTCAACACCATCCAATGCGCTTCTACCATTCCATGGGTCAGACGCCGCATGCGCTGCTTTGCCTTTAAACTCAACCATGAAATCAACCATCGCCTGGGAGCTTTGCGTATTGGCTGCGATCGCAGTACCCGGATGCCAGTCGAGACATACATCAAGATCATTGAACAATCCCTCCCGGGCCATGTAAATCTTTCCGCCAACGGCTTCTTCAGCAGGCGTTCCATAAAATCGAATTGTACCTTTGAGCTTACCGTGTTGAATAAGTTCTTTCACTGCTATTGCAGCTCCAAGACTCCCCACACCAAAAAGATTGTGTCCACATCCGTGACCAGCCGCACCTGCATGTAACGGTTCCTTGGTTGGCTGTGCTTTTTGGGAAATCCCAGGTAATGCATCGTACTCTCCCATAATTCCGATGACGGGTTTGCCTGACCCGAATTCTGCAATGAATGCAGTGGGCATACCAGCTACGTTGCGTTTCACTTGAAACCCTTGCCCTTCCGCATAATCGGCGAGTGATTTAGATGATTTGGTTTCTTTTAAAGCCGGCTCTGCATTGGCCCAGATTGCGTCACTGAGCTTGATCAGTTCAGCCTGATTTTTGTCAACTGATGCTATGACAGCAGTTTTATTGGTATTTGGTTTTTTGTTCTGTGCGATCAAGATGTTACTTGTGATGATCAGCACGAAAAGCAAGAATTGTAATCTCATTTAGTCCGGAGGTTTATCTGCGCGTCATGCAGGTAAACTAGATACGGAGTAATTCTATTTAATGCAACAAACCCAAGTTGAAGAAATTAATGGCGCTCGTTAGCGATGAAAATTATGCAAATTGATTAGTTAATTGCAACACTTTCAATTGTGTTCTTTTGCATAATGCTCTCGCAATATATCCTCGCCAAAGTCATTTGTGAGATCTCTGACAACGGTGTGAACATGGTTGGCATTGTTTTGCGTGTTGTCCAACTCAATCAATAACATTGGCCCTTGAATTCTGTAATAATAGGCGAGACCCTCTTTTTTTCCACCCGCCCAGGCAAAATTGAGATTCTCAATTCCTGCAGCAATGATTTTATCCATTAATTTTTTGGAAAATCCCAGCTCGTAATTCTTGACATATATTTCGAGCAACTTGATCAGATTCTGTTTCTGCCCATCGTTTAAATCCTTATAACTCACGCCCGCAGGCTCAATCGGTTCTGCCTTTCTCTTATTGACTGAAACAATTTCTTTGAGCGCTTCTTCCGCAATGACGGCCTTTTTTAACTGGGCTTCATCAAATGAATTGATCAATGCTAACCCCGCTTCTGTTTCCGCTTTCAAAACTTGTTTCCCTCTGTCTTTGCCTTCCATTATGATCCCGGGATTCGATCCAAAGAAAGATGGAGTCGATGACTCAATCTTGTTCTTCGCGGTTGAGAAATTTATGGCAACATGATGTCCTTCGAATCTCCAACCCCAGTATCCGTTACTTTCCGGCTTCCCAAAAATAGTGATAAAGTAATTTGATGGATCACGATATCGGTCGGTTGGGAAGTCACGATGCTCAACGGCAATCAAAACATTCTCCAGCGCCATAATTGCGGTCGCTTTGTCATATCCCTGGATACTCATTGACGACCTCAAAAGATCCAGGGCAGCCTGCTTTTGAGATTCGTTCAAGTCACGCAATGAAACGCCATTCCTTGACTTGGGTACAAAATGCCAGTTAAATCGCTCCTCATCGGTCAATTGATATTGCGCCTGTGTGCGGAGTTTTTCTGGAAGCTGATTCAAAAATGCACTTGCCTTAGAAGCGAGGTCCATTTGTGCCCATGCACCAGGGGAAATAATGATTAAGAGAAGTATAAGAAGCCTCATATTGTAACCGATTGCGGGAGAAGGTATGCATATTTGCGCCAAATCGATCACAGTTTTCTTTAACCAATTTGTAAGGTGTCCGACAAACGTGGCGTCTCCGAAATCCCAATTTCGCGTTGAATACGTAGGTAAATCAGCACTATGAAAGGATTATTGCTTGTCGTCGCTTTGCATGTCGGTTTTGGAGGCTTCGGTCAAACGGATGCCGTCAGACTGAAAAGTTATAATGTAAAAAAGAGTGTGGCTATTGAGGGTTTTGACCCAGTAAGCTATTTTGACGGGAAACCTGTTCAAGGAAAATCCGATATTCGCACTACGTACAAGGACGTCATATATCAATTCAATTCTCAGGCGAATCTCGGTAAATTCAAAGCATCACCTGACAAGTATGAACCCGCATATGGAGGCTGGTGTGCATTTGCAATGGGTGATTCAGGCGAAAAAGTGAAGATTGATCCCGAGACTTTTAAGATCATTGGCGGGAAAGTATATCTTTTCTATAATTTCTGGGGAAATAACACACTTGACGATTGGAATAAGAATGAGAAGGCATTAAAAGAGGCAGCTGACCTAAACTGGAAGAAAATAGTCCAGTAAAATGGTAAATCGCTCATGCATTAGTCTTCTATTTCAAATGTGCGTTCTTTTGGTTTAAATTAGAAAAAATTTTAATGTAACATGAGTTTAACACGAGCGTGTTCAAATATATTGGAGCAGTTAACGGATCTCGTTAGGCAAATACGTGAGCGCGACTTTGTGAAACCTGCTGAGACCCTTAGCAATTCAACTATTGGTCAGCATCTCCGTCATACACTTGAGTTTTTTCTCTGTTTTGAATATGGCTATGAACAGGGAATAATAAACTATGATAAACGCGCGCACGACAAACTTATTGAAACCAATAAATTCATTGCATTGTCGGCAATTGAACGAATCAGAACATTTGTGAATAATCTTTCAGAAAAGTCTTTGCGTCTTGAAGTTGGTTACGATTTAAAAAACGAGGATTTCCTATCGATCGACACGACGGCCACGCGTGAACTGGTCTATAACATTGAACACGCTGTTCATCACATGGCCATTATGAAGATTGGTATTCGGGAGATTGCATCTTACATTTCTCTGGCACCAGACTTTGGAATTGCTGCCTCCACTATCAGATATAAGGAATCTTCCTTGCCTGTTTCGCACTGACCCATTTGGGATCTCGGATGACGTTTCTTGAAAAGTTTACCCGAAGTAACTTTATCATCAAACTCAAAAGTTGGGAATACTGGCCATTCGGTATCGTCCATCTCCCGGTTATCATTTACTTCACGTGGCTTGCACTGCGATCAAGATCAATTCTTTTTTTCTCCGCCTCTAATCCTGGAATAACCATGGGTGGAATGTTTGGCGAATCGAAATACGACGTCATCAAGAATATTCCATTCGAGTTCGTGCCTAAAACCCTATTGATAAAGAGTAACGGTACCGCTGAACAAGTTCTTGATACAATCTCAAAAGCAGGGTTGCAATTTCCAGTTATCTTCAAGCCTGACCTTGGTGAGCGTGGATTTATGGTGAAGAAAATAAACGACAAGGCTGGAGTGGCTAACTATCTTTCGAAAATGAAATTTGATTTCATGATTCAGGAGCTTGTTTCTAGTCCGCTGGAGTTTGGAGTTTTCTACACAAGGTTTCCTAACAAACAGAAAGGAGAAGTGACATCTGTTGTGATGAAAGAAATGCTTTCGATTACTGGGGATGGCAAGAAAACCATTCAAGCTCTCATACTAAGTCTCGATCGTGCTAAACTTCAATGGGAAACACTCAGAGAAGTTTACCGTGAGCGGCTATCAGAAATACTGGCGTCAGGACAAAGCTTAGAATTGGTCTCCATTGGCAACCATTGCCTGGGCACAAAATTTCTGGATGGCAGTAGTCTCATAACAACTCAATTGTCCGAGACATTCGACAGCATCAGCCGACAGATACCTGGATTTTATTTTGGCAGATTTGATCTTCGTTGTCAAACGCTTGACGACCTTTATAAAGGCAAGATCATGATTATGGAACTTAACGGATGTGGCGCCGAGCCTGCTCACATATATCAACCCGGATATTCTTTGAGAAAGGCTTTGAAGGTGCTTTTTACACATTGGAGAAATATCTTTATCATAGCCCGTGAAAATGAAAGGCACGGCATTCAGTACACATCGATGAAGGAAGCCAGAGTCTACTACAAGAAATTTAAGGCGGCTACTTCAAACCCATGATCATACTACTGATAAATTTTTCTGTTGCTTTCTTCTTTAGTTTCATTGGTACGATTCCTCCCGGCACACTTAATATCAACATCCTTCAACTTGGTCTTGAAAGAAAAATTTCACTGGCCTGGAGATTTGCTATTGCTGCCTCAATTGTTGAATACCCCTACGCCTGGATAGCCATCAAGTTTGAAGGTTTAATAACATCGACTCCCTTAATACTGGAAAACATTCAGCTGATTACGGCGGTTGTGATGATCATCCTTGGGGTACTCACGCTCATATCCGCAAGGAAGCCTTCAAAGCTTTCAGAAAAGTTTAACAACAGTGGTTTTAGAAGAGGCTTGATTTTAAGTATCATTAATCCCCTGGCATTGCCCTTCTGGATTGGAACCACTGCATATGTTGAAGGACAACAATGGATAAATTTAGATAATCCATGGCGTTTGCATAGCTATCTCCTTGGCGTTTCGCTAGGTGCCTTGACCCTATTTATGATTCTCGCATATCTGGCGCAGTACGTCGTGAAATTTATAAATGAAACGATCATCAAAGTTGTGCCGGGCGTTATCTTGCTTGTCCTTGGACTATACGCTTTTATTCGATACTTGAGTTGACTAAAATGAAACAAGATGCGTGGAAAATATGGGTGGACACTGGAGGCACATTCACAGATTGCATTGCCACCTCACCCATAGGACACATCTCAAGATTAAAGGTTCTTAGCAGCAGCTTACTTCGTCTGAAAGTTCTTCACAGAAAGTTTAACCAGCTCGAAGTTTTACTTCCCATTAAACCTTCAAAGAATTTCTTCAATGGTTTTGTAGTGAGGTCGGGGTCTGAACAAAGGACAATCATAAATTTTGAAATATCAACCAACAGGATTACACTTGACAAGGCGTTTTCCAAAAAGGTAGCATCTGTTGTAGAGATAACATCGCTGGAAGAAGTTCCGGTTTTTGCTGCTCGTATTCTCACTGAGACTTCCAAGGCAGAAGCATTTCCACCAATCGAAATGAAGCTTGGTTCTACGCGAGGAACCAATGCAATACTCGAGCGCAAGGGAGCAAAAACTGTACTACTAGTCACAAAGGGTTTTCGCGATCTGTTGCTAATCGGGAATCAACAGCGTGAGAATCTATTTACACTCAACATAGTAAAGCGTGCCCCTCTATACGATAGCGTTATTGAGATCGATGAGCGAATTCTTGCCGATGGATCCATTCTTTGCGCTCCTGGAATCAAAGAGATCGCTCGAGTCGTAAACCTTTTAAAAAAGATTCGCTGTGATTCAATCGCTGTTGCTTTTGTAAACAGTTACAAAAATCCCGCGCATGAGTTATTGATGAAGTCAGCTCTGCTGAAATCGGGTAGCAAGTTCATTTCGTTGTCCCACGAATTGTCGAGTCAAATAAAAGTGTTGCAACGCGCGGAGACCAGTGTGGTGAATGCTTACATCGAGCCTCTGATCCATGACTACCTGAATAAAATCGAAGCCGCACTCAAAACCGCAAATTTGAAAGTGATGTCGAGTGCTGGCGGACTTCTCGACATCAAAGATTTCAAACCAAACGATAGTTTGCTTAGTGGGCCTGCCGGGGGTGTAGTGGGTGCATTGGCGCGAGCCAGACAATCCAATGTTGGTAAGATTATCACCTTTGATATGGGTGGAACGAGCACGGATGTTTCGAGATGCGACGGACGACCTGACTACCGATTTGACTGCAGTGTTGGTAACCTTAAAATATTCTCGCCTTCACTGGCGATTGAGACGATAGCGGCAGGTGGGGGATCCATTTGTCATTTCGATGGATATAAACTTTCAGTTGGTCCTCACAGCGCCGGCGCTTCGCCTGGACCATCTTGTTACGGTCGGGGAGGACCGTTGACAATTACAGACTGCAATATCCTCCTCGGCAGAATAGATCCCGATAGTTTTTCGATCCCGCTTCAAATAGAAGAAGCTCGTGTGAAATTTGATGAGATGATCGTCAGAATTGGTAGCGTCGTTAAGCGAGAGGATCTATTACAGTCAATGATCGACATTGCAAACGAAAAGATGGCTGAAGCGATTCGTAAGATTTCGGTTCAGCAAGGACATGATCCAAAAGAATATGCTCTCTTATCTTTCGGTGGTGCTGGCGGACAACATGCATGCTCGTTAGCCGCGTTACTTAACATAAATGAGATCGTCATTCCCTACGAGGCCGGTCTCCTGAGCGCGTATGGTATCGGTCACGCCAAGGAAGAGCGGGTGAAAGAAAGGCTTGTATTAAAAAATCTGGCCGACATTGAAAATCAATTACAAGCGTTATATGATAAACTTTATCAGGATGCTGCGAAAGAACTGCATAAAAGCGACCCTATAATAACCAGTTATTCTCAAACGCGCCTCATTTTCTTACGGTTAAAAGGTCAGGAAACATCGCTGGAAATCGAGGTCACATCGATCGAAAACATCAAGTCTGATTTCATTGCACGATATAGAAAAGTCTACGGTCACTACCTTGATAAACGCAATATAGAAGTTGAGTCAATCAGAGTGATTGTCTCCTGTGTGGACGCAAACGAAAATCGTTCTACAAAGGCACGCGAAAGTTATAGTCCAAAAACTAAAAAGATCATCAACATATACTTTTCTGGTTCATGGAAAAGATGCCCGTTATATCAATGGGAAGATCTGGAAGCTGGCGCCTCGTTCGGCGGACCCGCATTGGTTGCAAGTCAGAATTCAACTGTATTTGTGGCTAACGGATGGAGTTTCATTCTCGACAGAAATCAAAACGCTACATTAAAACATAACAAATCATCGGGTACCGCAACGGTTAGACCAGGCGCAGCGTCCTTTGAATTGTTTACCAACCGATTCACTTCGCTCGTGGAAGACATGGGTACACTACTTCAGCGAACTTCGTTCTCCGTCAATGTAAAGGAACGACTCGATTTTTCGTGTGCCTTGCTGGATTCTAAAGGGAATTTGGTCGTTAATGCACCACACATTCCTGTACATCTTGGAAGCCTTGGCGTTTGTGTGCGGTCGGTGTTGAAGGTATTACCGATGGAGGACGGCGATGTAGTGATCACCAATCATCCCGGGTATGGCGGTTCTCATCTACCTGACATCACGCTGATTAAACCCGTATTTATTCAGGGAAGAATTGCCTGCTTCGTTGTCAACCGTGCGCATCATGCAGAAGTCGGCGGAAAAAAGCCGGGGTCCATGCCCGCAGATGCAACGACACTTGAAGAAGAAGGAGTTGTTATTTCACCCACATATCTGATCAGAAGAGGGTTTGATCAATGGAATAAAATTGATGCGCTGCTTACGGGCGCCGTCTACCCGACAAGGGCACGCGACGAGAACCTTGCTGACCTAAACGCAGGTCTTGCTGCATTAAATCTTGGCGAACAGTCTTTCACAACAATGTGTGAAAAGTTCGGTCACGATGAAGTGACGCTGTACATGCGAAAGCTTAGATCTCACGCCACGCGTCTGATGAAAAATAAGATACAAACGCTTCGGAAGTCTTATCAGGCACTTGAACGTTTGGACGACGGTACAACGATTAAAGTTCACATTGCAAAGAACCAAAACAACCTGACCATCGATTTTAATGGAAGCTCAGGGATGCATCCCGGCAATCTTAATGCGACAACTGCCATTGTAAACAGTGTGGTTCTCTATGTGCTCAGATTGTTATTAAATGAATCTGTGCCCTTAAATGAAGGATTGCTGCAACCGATCAAACTCGTCATTCCAAAGGGCTTTCTTAATCCTTCCTTCAATGCTGACAACAAACAGTCGCCGGCAGTAGTAGGAGGCAATACTGAAGTTAGCCAGCGTATAACTGATACGTTGCTAAAAGCATTTGGCCTTTCCGCGTGTAGCCAGGGGACCATGAACAATTTTCTGTTTGGAAATGAATTCTTTGGATACTACGAAACTATCTGTGGAGGAACGGGAGCGGGGCCAGGGTTTCACGGCGCTGATGCCGTACATCAGCACATGACCAACACGCGAATTACTGATCCTGAAATTTTGGAGTCTCGATACCCGCTCATTCTGCAGCGCTTTGAAATCAGAAGTGGCACCGGCGGAAAAGGCAAATGGAATGGTGGTAATGGTATTATTCGTGAGCTGCGTTTCCTTCAAACTCTCGAGGTGAACATCCTTTCACAACACCGTGTTATCAGTCCTTATGGAATGAAGGGTGGCTCTTCAGGGAAAGTTGGAGAGCAATATCTTATTCGGGGAAAAAAGAAGATCCCGTTAAAAGGGATTGATGGGATCAGAGTCATGCCTGATGACATCCTTGTGATCAAAACGCCAGGCGGCGGAGGATGGGGTAGAAAATAAAAATTGAATGTTGAATTTCAATCAACACTCAATCCAATAAATATTACCCGAAACTAATGCCTTAGTATACCAGACTCCTCTCCATCATGAATTCAGCAATCTGAACTGCGTTGGTCGCTGCTCCTTTACGAAGATTATCAGCAACGATCCACATGTTCAAAGTATTCGGCTGCGATTCATCGCGACGAAGACGTCCGACAAAAACTTCATCGCGGTTGTGCGCGTTGATTGGCATTGGATATATGTTATTCTTCGGATCATCCTGAACGATCACGCCAGGTGTGGTAGCCAGGATCGAACGAACTTCACTGATATTGAAGTCTTCATAAAATTCCACATTCACTGCTTCAGAGTGTCCGCCAACTGATGGTATCCGCACCGTTGTCGCTGTTACTCCGATTGTCTTGTCACCAAGAATCTTGCGAGTCTCATTCACCATCTTCATCTCTTCTTTCGTGTAGCCGTTATCGACAAACGAGTCAATATGTGGCAAAACATTAAGATCGATTGGATGGGGATAAACTTTTGGACCATTAATGCCTTTACGTTCATCCATCATTTGTTGAACAGCATCTTTACCCGTTCCGGTAACCGATTGATATGTTGATACAACAATTCTCTTGAGTTTATATTTTACATGTAGCGGCGCCAATGCCATCACCATTTGAATGGTTGAGCAATTTGGGTTTGCTATGATCCTGTCATCGATAGACAATTCATGACCATTGATCTCGGGAACGATAAGTTTTTTTGTTGGATCCATCCTCCATGCAGAGGAGTTATCAATCACAATAGTGCCTGCTTCAGCGAATTTAGGTGCCCACTCGAGCGATGTTCCTCCACCAGCCGAGAAAATTGCAATGTCAGCACCAAGCTTCAGACCTTCTTCGATACTCTTTACTTCGTAGTTCTTTCCCTTGAACTTTATGGTTTGTCCAACTGATTTTGAAGATGCGATAAGATAAAGCTCATCAAAAGGAAAGCTTCTTTCCTCCAATACTTTCAGGATTTCCTGTCCTACAAGTCCTGTAGCACCTACTACTGCGAGTTTCATTTTTGTTTAATTTTAAAGGCTACAAAAGTAATATAATCCCGTTGTGCTATGACAAATACCCTACAAATAATTAAGACATTCGGTATTCTATCGTTTGCTCTGATGTTGACCCAACATGCGTTAGGTCAAAAACCTAACCAATGGAAGGATATCATCTTTACCGAGATTCTTCCTGATCCAACGCCGAGTGTCGGATTACCGGAGGCTGAATACATTGAGCTATCAAATCGAAGCGATCATGATATCAACCTCAAAGACTGGAAAATCAATGATTCCGGCTCATCATTTGTTTTCCCCGACATTGTTTTAAACGCAGGAGCATACTTGATCGTTTCTGCCAATTCGTCGCTATTCACCAGCTATGGAGTTTCAGTCGGGTCGAAGAGTGTTCCTTCTCTCAATAACGACAACGATCTTATCAGGTTATTTGATTCTGCGGGTGTGTCGATTGATTCACTACACTACTTCAATAGCTGGTATGACAGAGATTACAAAGACGGAGGCTGGGCTTTGGAACTTATTGATCCTATGAACATCTGCAGTGGTAAAAGCAACTGGGCTGTATCAGAAGACGATGATGGCGGCACGCCAGGCATAGCGAACAGTGTGCTGGCAGAAAAGCCAGATTTCACGGGCCCATTTCTTCAATCTGCAATCCCGATAGATGCTACAAAAATTCAATTGACGTTTAATGAACCTCTTGCCATTACGGTTCCAGATCCCACTTCATTTCATTTCGAACCTCCATTATTGATAGCCGAAATTGCATTTTCGACCGCATCATTAAATGCACTGCACATTTCTCTTAATCAATCGTTGCAGCAAAAGACCCTATATAGCATTCAATTATCGAACGTGTTTGATTGTGCCGGGAATGACATTCATCCGGAATACAACAAGCTTAATTTCGCACTACCTGAAAACGCTTTAACAGGAGATGTTGTCATCAATGAAATTCTATTTAACCCTAAACCTGGTGGCGTGGACTTCATAGAACTCTTCAACGCATCAGACAAATTCATCGATTTACAAAATTGGTCAATGGCGACTGTGACGGATCAGGTTATAAGTGATCGCCACAATATAAAAAACAATAATTTTTTACTTAATCCACATGATTATTTTGTGCTTACAGAAGATGTTGATGTTCTGCTGTCTGATTATCAAAATGGAAATGCCGAGAAAATCTTTCAGGGATCGTTACCCAAAATGAATGACGATGCGGGGAATATTATTGTAGTGAATGCCGCAGATAGCGTGATCGACCATTTCGAATACGCTGAAGATATGCAGAGCATATTTATCAAAAATCCAGAAGGCGTTTCTCTTGAACGAATATCGACTACGACTGCAAGTTCAGATATCACAAATTGGTCTTCTGCAAGCTCCAACTCCGGGTTTGCCACGCCTGGTTATGAGAATTCAAATTCCGTCGCAGGATTGGTTGTGTCGGATCATCCGATTTCTGTGGAACCACCATCATTTATTCCTGTATCGGGACAGCCGGCTTTTACAAGGATTCATTACCGCTTTGGACAACCGGGTTACGTCGCTAATGTCACTATCCATGATGAGCGAGGCAGAATTATCAAACATATTGCTAGTAATGAACTGCTCGGAACGGATGGCTATCTACGGTGGGATGGAGATCAGGATGATGGGTACCGCGCCAGGACAGGGTATTACTTGATTCACGTAGTGATCTTTGATGCTACAGGTTCGACTACAACATTTAATGAAGGTGTGGCGGTTGCCTCTAAGTTCTGAAGGCCATCTCTACCGTCTGGATGCACCGAGATTATCGGAAATTTCGGTCTGGGAAAGGGTTCCCGGAATTAATTGACTAATATTTTTTGTTTTCGAGACTGACAGCATAATTTTGCGCATCTTTTATCAAACGGAGAATTTACTATGGCTAAGACGAAGAAGGTAGTTTCTAAGGCAGCTAAAAAGGCTCCTACGAAGGCAAAACCCGCTGTTAAAATTAAGAAAGCGGCTGCGCCGAAAGCCAAGAAAGTTCCCGTTAAAAAGGCAGCGCCCAAAAAAGTAGTTGCAAAAGCGCCTGTTAAAAAGGCTGTCGTTGCCAAGGCGGTTGCTCCGAAGAAGGTCGCTCCGCTAAAGCCGGTAGAAAAGATTGTTGAGAAGTCAGAAACAAAACTCGTGGCAACACCACGCGTTGAAAAGGTTGAACCAAAGGTTGAGAAAGTTTCGGCTCCAAAGAAAGAAAAGGTGGAGAAGCCGGTGGCTCCGGTGGCTCCCAAGCCTGCACCACCACAATTAACCATTTTTCCAGTGCCAAATCAAAGACCCATAGCACATAAGCAACCCATGAAGCCGAGCTCCGGCGACGAACGGACGAGGTATTCAGAAGATGAATTGAACGAGTTTGCGTCCCTTATCCACAAGAAACTTAATAAGGCTAAGGACGAATACAGAATCCTCAAAGAAACCCTGAACAGGAACAACGACGAAGGAACTGACGCTACTTCTGGTGGTAATACAAAAGTGTTGGAGGACGGCGCCGAGACTGCTGAGAAAGAAAACCTCAGCCAGCTTGCTGCCCGTCAACAAAAGTATATCATGAACCTGGAGAATGCTTTGGTTAGAATCAAAAACGGTACTTACGGAATTTGCTCTGTTACCGGAAAGTTGATTCCTAAAGAACGATTGATTGCTGTACCTCACACAACGCAATCAATTGAAGCTAAGATGATGCAACAGGACTAATTAGTCCTCCTGAGTTTATCGAGTTTTAAACTTCTTACGCCATTGGACTTTTTACAAAATCACATTGAGGCGCTGATTTTCTGCAGCCCCACCCCAATAAAGCTTGCAGAAATTAAAGCCTGCTTGTCAGAGATGTTTAATGCCGATGTTCCTGAAGAGGACATCATTGGCGCAATTCAAAGACTTGACGAAAAATTTCAGGCTGAAGAATTTTCATTTCAGCTGTTCAAAGCTTCAGGTGGCTATCAATTTCTTACCAAGCCAGCCTACCAGGCAAGCATTGGTATCATGTTGAAGCAGCAATCCAAAAAAAGATTATCGACCAGTGCGATGGAAACACTGTCGATCATTGCTTACAAGCAACCCATATCAAAGACCGAAATTGAAAATATCAGAGGTGTTAACTGTGACTATGCAGTCCAAAAGCTTCTTGATAAGAGTCTGATTGAAATTACCGGAAAGGCTGAAACAATCGGCAGGCCAATGCTATACGGTACAACACCAAAGTTTATGGAATACTTTGGGATTAATGATCTCGCCGAACTTCCCTTACCAAAAGACTTTGTCGCTGAAGTAAATACCATCGGCGAGAATCCTGAGTCTAAAGAACCTGATGCCCAACCGTAATTCTTCCGATCGCCCGAGAGGGCGAAAACCTGCTTCTGGTGGATCAAAGTCCGCCGGAAAATCTTTTGACAGAAAATCAAATGACAATCGCCGTGGAAAACCTGATGGCGATTCAGATCGACCCAGAGGAAAATTCAGCAAGGGCGCCGACGCAAAATCCAGTAGTCGTGGCTCTGGATTTTCTTCACGTCCAGGGGGCAGTAAATCATCTGGTCAGCGCTCAAGAAGTTCTGAAGATGACTCTTCTAAAAGACCATTCAGGAGCGCCAACAGTGGTGGATTTGGCAGCTCACCAAGAGGCAGAAAAAGAGATGATGATGCTTCCGATAAGAAACCATTCGAAAAGCGCGACTTCAGAAAATCTTCGCCAAGAAGCGAGGGCAGCGAAAGCCGTCCTTACAAAAGGCCATTCAAAAGTGATGGTGACAGATCATCTAGCGGCCCTTCAAGATCCAGAAGGAGAGATGATGAAGGCGGTGAGAAAAAATCATTTGAAAAAAGAGATTCTAGAAAATCTTCACCCAGAAGTGAGGGCGGTGAAAGCCGTCCCTACAAAAGACCATTCAAAAGTGATGGTGACAAGTCTTTTGGAGGTCCTCGGAGATCGGGAAAAAGGGATGATGAAAACGCTGACAAGAAACCATTCGAAAGAAGGGAGTCCAGAGATTCGGGTGGTGAAAAACGTCCATACAAAAGGCCATTCAAGGCCGATGGTGGTAAGTCATTCGACGGACCTGCGAGACCAAAAAGACGGGATGATGGCAATGGTGATAAAAAACCATTTGAAAGAAGAGAATCCAGAGATTCTGGTGGCGAAAAGCGTCCCTATAAAAAAACATCAGGTTTTGGCGGCGACAAACCTTTTAGCAATTCAAGACCCAGGCGCGAGACTAATGAAGCGTCGGATCGTTCGTTCGAAAAGCGAGCAGCGAAAAAATTCGAGCTACAGGGTGTAAGCAAGGGTGGGAAATCAATTCGAGGAGATAAAGGCGGAGCTGCCGAAACAAAACCTGGTGGACCTATACGTTTAAACAAATTCATCGCCAACAGCGGAGTCTGCTCAAGGAGAGAAGCTGATGAGTTGATCACAATGGGATTAATCTCTGTCAACGGAACAGTAGTCACTACGTTGGGCTACAAAGTTAATCCCGGAGATGAAGTCAGGCACGAGGATAAAGTACTACGCGCGGAAAAACCAGTATATGTTCTTATGAACAAGCCAAAAGGTTTTCTTACTACAACGGCAGATCCGCAAGAAAGGAATACGGTAATGCACATTGTAGGAAATCTGGTGAAAGAGCGGATTTATCCCGTTGGTAGATTAGACCGCAATACAACGGGGCTCCTACTGCTTACCAATGATGGCGATTTGGCTGATAAGTTGATGCACCCTTCCTATAATGTTAAGAAGATCTATAAGGTCGATCTTGATCGCCCGCTTACCAAAGCTGACGCGCAAAAGATTACTGAAGGTGTTCATCTGGAAGAAGGTAAGGCAATAGTCGACGAACTTGCTATTATTTCTGAAGACAGCAAAACTGTAGGTCTCGAGATACACATTGGCTGGAACAGAGTGGTGAGACGAATATTCGAATCACTCGGCTATCAGGTCGTGAAGCTTGATCGTTCTTTTTATGCAGGTCTCACTAAGAAAGATCTTGGAAGGGGAGAATGGAGATTCCTGACGAAAGAGGAGCTGGTTCTCCTGAAGCATTTCAAATAGTTTACTAAGCATTCTCAAGCAGTACTTTGAATGTACTGCCCTTGCCAAGTTCTGACTCGACAAGAATGACACCGTTGATTTTTGTTAACGCCTCCTGAACGATGTATAGTCCCAGGCCTGTGCCTTCTGTTCCAGGAGAAGCTCTGTAAAACATATCAAAAATCTTAGGTATATTTTCTTTGGCTATGCCCTGGCCATTGTCCTGGATAGCAATTTCCACAACATTTTTAACTCTTTTGAATGAAACGCGAACGTAAGGATTCGGCTGGCCCAGGTTGTGGTACTTCACGGCGTTAGCCATCAGGTTATTCAGAATTATCTTCATCTGATTATAATCTGACTTAAACACGTCGTTAGGACCTTCCTGAAAGTCAAGCTGAATTGCTGATACGCCTTTATTGAAACGAATGTCAGCGATTGTTTCGTCCAACAGCTTTGAGAAATCAAGTTCTTCGATCTTCAGATCTACTTTTTTACTGCGAGACAAACTCAGGATATCCCCGATCACAAGATCAAGCTTCTTGATTCTCTCTTCGATCATATTCATAAATGATCTTGCTTTTTCTTCAGTAAGCTCCATCTTCCCCAGATAGGTAAGTCCGAGAATGGAAGCAATTGGTGTTCGTAGATCGTGCGATGTGTTGGAAAGAAAACTGTCAAGTTCTTTATTTTCCTTGTTAAGATTTTCTCTTTCATCTTCCAGAAACCACATCACCATGCTCATACCCATCAGCGATATCAGCAACAGATCGACGGTTCCAAAAAGGTCAAGTCCGGAAATTTCAATACCCAGTAACTTTAAAAGTCGCAAAGTGAAGTCATAGAGTTGATAGATGCTGAAACTTATCAGCGAACTTGACAGCAGTTGCTGACCAAATCCCTTTGTGAATTTCTTATTGGTCCATACCACCATACCGGCAACCAGGAATCCGATCCCTGTAATGACTGCCCGGCTACCAAAGCTTACCAGATAACGTGAGAATGGTCCGGCTTGTCCGAATGCTACTACGGTGAACAATGCAAAGGCAAATGTTCCGACGAATATGACTCGGAACTTTCTCTTGGAGAAAACGCGGTCATAGATTAGTTCATAGGTACCCCTCAATATCATAATGATCTGAAGAAAGCAGGCTACCTGGGCAATGATACTTAGTGAATCGCGGAAATAAGATTGAGTGTCAAGCAGAAACAACGTAACGACGCCCGAAGTACCTGCGTACGTCGCATAAGCAGCCCAACTCCATGACCATGTAGATAAAAATCTTTTACGATAGAGTGTTCCGAAATGCCTGAAAATGAAAAAGAATATCAGCCCAAGGGTAATTTGAGCTAAGTAGACATAAAATAAGCGGGTAGTGGTTTCTGGAGGAAGGTTAAATATACCCATTCACTTTCAATTGTTCGGCAAGATAGACAGCAACATAGAAAACCTATTGCGCTAAATTAATAAACCTATTGTGCTAAATTAATAAAATTGAGTTGCCCGTGTAGAAAACAAAAACCCCGCAACAGAGCGGGGTCAACTTTTGTGTGGTGATGGAGGGAATTGAACCCCCGACACAAGGATTTTCAGTCCTTTGCTCTACCAACTGAGCTACATCACCTAAAAATGAGGCACAAAAGTATGTAATTTTAGTTCTCATACAAAAAAGCCCATGCGAATTATTGGCTGTCAGGAGTGTCTCATAATTATTACTTTTAATTGATTTATGATCGAGCAAATCACCTTTGCACTTGTACTCGCTCTAGCTGCATACTGCTTCTGGAGGCGCGTTAAATTCATCAGGAGAAACATCAGCCTCGGAAAGGCGAAGTCCATTAATGACAACCGTGAGATAAGGCTGAAAAATACCCTGTTGGTTGCCTTTGGTCAACGAAAGATGTTCAAACGCATGATTCCGGCTGCCCTTCATTTCGCGATTTACTCAGGTTTTCTCATCATCAACGTCGAGGTAGCCGAATTCATTATTGACGGGCTGGCCGGAACTCACCGGATCTTTGCGCCTTATGTGCCATTCTATCCTGCGCTAATGAATATATTCGAGTTTCTTGCGGTAGCAGTCCTCGTTTCATGTCTGGCTATGCTATTCCGAAGAAATGTGCTTCGTGTACAAAGACTTGCCTCCCCGGAGCTCAATGGATGGCCCAAACTTGATGCGAACATCATTCTTGTCGCCGAGGTCATGCTCATGTTCGCGATCCTTACGATGAATGCAGCCGATCAGCTTCTACAACAAAAATCTTCCGAATTTGCGCATACCGGTACTTTATTCTTTAGCCAGGCAATCATTCCTTTGATCGATAAACTTGATGAAGGCGGACTCATTATTCTTGAGCGTGTAGCCTGGTGGTTTCACATCTTGGGGATCCTTGCATTTGCCATATACATCACGTACTCCAAGCATCTACACATAGCCCTTGCGTTTCCCAATACCTACTTCGCCAACATTGTTCGAAAGGGGCACATGGAAAATATGCCTGCAGTGACAAATGAGGTAAAAGTAATGCTTGGACTTGCTGCTTCAGACAGTCAACCACCTCCGACGCCCGGGCGATTTGGAGCAAAAGACGTCAATGATCTTTCATGGAATAATCTTCTTGCTGCATACTCTTGTACAGAATGTGGACGATGTACAGCTGAGTGTCCTGCAAATCTTACCGGTAAAAAATTGTCTCCTCGAAAGATCATGATGGACACACGGGACAGGATGGAGGAGGTTGGAAAAAGCATGGATACAAACGGCGCTGGCCTTAACGACGGGAAAAGTCTTTTGGACAGTTACATTTCACGAGAGGAAATCAATGCGTGTACAAGTTGTAATGCTTGTGTTGAGGCGTGTCCGGTAATGATTAATCCATTAGAGATAATACTTGAACTACGTCGATATGTTGCTATGGAGGAATCCGGTTCTCCTGCATCCTGGAATTCGATGTTTCAGAATATTGAAACAAGTTTTGCGCCGTGGAAATTCTCACCCAGCGACCGTTTCAATTGGGCAAATGATTTGAATAAATAATTAACGATGGCTACAGAATCGGTAATTACAATGGCGGAATGGGAGGGAAGGTCTGAACAACCCGATGTCTTATTTTGGGTAGGTTGTGCGGGATCGTTTGACGATCGGTACAAGCGCGTTACAATTGCATTCATCAAGATTCTAAACTCGGTGAATATTAAGTTTGGAGTGCTTGGCACTGAAGAAAAATGTACCGGTGACCCTGCACGCAGAGCCGGCAATGAATTTCTTTTTCAGATGCAGGCGATTGCTAACATTGAAAACCTTAACCGTTACAAAGTTCAGAAAATCGTAACGGCTTGTCCGCATTGTTTTAACACACTTAAGAATGAGTATCCCGAACTTGGCGGCAATTACGAAGTGATGCATCACTCCCAGTTTCTTCAGCTGCTTATCAACGAAGGAAAGGTGAAGATGAAAGGAGGGGGAGCATTTAAAGGTAAAAAGATCACTTACCATGATTCATGTTATCTCGGGAGAGCAAATAACATTTATGAAGCGCCGCGCGAAGTTCTTGAGTCATTGGATGCTGACCTTATAGAGATGAAACGGTGCAAAACAACAGGGTTATGTTGTGGTGCGGGTGGAGCTCAAATGTTCAAAGAATCTGAAAAGGGTAATCAGGATATTAACATCGCCCGAACCGAAGAAGCGCTGTCAACCGGCGCATCAACTATAGCGGTAGCATGCCCTTTCTGTATGACCATGATCAGCGATGGCATTAAGAATAAAAACAAAGAGTCTGAGGTAAAGGTTAAAGACATTGCCGAACTTATCGCAGAATCTCAAGGTTTATCTTGACATAAATAATAGTCCATGTTTGTTCCATTTGATTCCCTGCCAGACCATTCCAGACTGTGGATTTATCAGTCACCCAAAAAGATAAGTTCTTCTGATTCCTCCACAATTTCTGAATCATTGACTTCGTTTACCAGTCGTTGGAGCGCACACGGCGAACCCCTCAATGCCTCTTTTCAAATTCTGTATGATCAATTTGTTTTGCTTGCCGTCGATGAAGAAGTCCACGCCGCCAGCGGCTGTTCAATCGACGACTCTGCCAGAGTAATAAAAGAGATCGGTAGCAGAATTGGTGTTGATCTTTTCGATCGTAGTTCGGTTGCTTTTTTGGTCAACTCGAAAGTGATCACAATTCCTCTGGCTTCACTGAACAAAGAATATGCGGCAGGCTTGTGGACACGGCAGAGTTTATTAGTTAATACCCTTTTGTTGAGGAAGGGTGATGTAAAGAATGGACTACTTGTTCCCGCCGAATTAACATGGTTAAAACGTTATTTACCGATTGAAAAGGTAGTCGGTTAACCAGGAATTTGTAGATTTAAGACAGTTTTTTTGGGAAATCATGAGGTTCAGAATACTAGCTTTAATTATTCCTGTCATCCTTGCCGCTTGTAGTGTCGAGAAAAAAGCCGCTAAAGCATTTAATAACGGTGAGTATCAAAAGTCCATAACCCTGTATAAAAAGGCGGTGGGCAGTAGTTCCACCAGTGGCCGTGCCAATTACTTTATTGGAGAATCTTATCGACTTTCAAATAGGATCAAGGAATCTGAAGTCTACTATGCAAAGGCTGCCCCAGGTAAAGCAGGTCGCAATAAGACAATTGATAAGGATACCATTCAGCTTTACTATGCGCAGTCGTTACGCGCAAATGCCAAATACAGTGAAGCAAAAAAGGAACTTGAAGAACTTGCATCTAACACGACTATCAATGGTCTGAGGGACAGAGCGCGTGCGGAGATCAAAGGGTTAGATTATGTCTCCACGCTCAGCGAAAAATCAAGTTATTATAAAGTTAAAAATCTTGAGCTTCTCAATACTGACGCCTCTGAATACAATCCTGTCTTTCTGAACAACGAACTATATTTTACATCATCGCGCAGCAAAGATAAAGTATACCTCGCCACGGGTACCCCATTTACAGACATATATAAAGTATCGAGTCGCGGAGCGAATATAGACATGGCCACGGTGGCTGCGTTGCCTGATGGCATAAACTCGAATAGCATCAATGACGGTTGCATCACATTTTCTCCTGATGGAAAAATGATGATTTTTGCCAAAGGCAATTCTGGTAAGAAGAAGGGAGGCGATGATGTTGACCTTTATATGTCACGCTACCGTAACAACATTTGGACTGAGCCTGTACTCATAAATGTTAATCAGGGCAGATATTGGGACTCTACTCCCGCATTCAGTCCTGATGGAAGGACTTTATACTTCTCGTCGAATCGTCCCGGCGGATATGGTGGTCTGGATATCTATTCTGCGCAGATGGATACGCGTGGGCGATTTTCGAAAGCAAAGAATCTAGGTCCTGAAATCAACACACCAGGTAATGAGACATTTCCATATGTCGCTGAAGATGCAAAGTTGTACTTTTCTTCTGATGAGCATCCGGGATTTGGAGAACTAGATATGTTTGTTGTGAAACGCGCGAATGGCAAAACAACGATAGAGAACCTCGGTCAACCCATGAATTCATCGGGAGATGATTTCGGCATTTTTCTCTTCCGCCCAGATAGAGGATTTTTTACTTCTAACAGAGAGGATGGGAAAGGTGATGATGATATTTATACGTTCGTTAATGAAGATCCGAATCTTAAAGTCGTAAACTACTATCTTCAAGGTATCACCTATACAAGAGATAAGGATGGCAACCTCGAGGTGCTGGCCAACACAAAGGTGAGTTTGTTGGATGAGAAGAATGAATTAATGCAGGACTTCGTGACCGGCAATGATGGAAAGTTTCTTTTTCGTGTTTATGAGAATGAAGGTTATAATATGGTCGGCGAACTAGATGGATTTTTAACCAAGCGCCAGACCTATACTACGAATGGAAGATCGGTTGATCCTGTTACGCTCAAAGAACTGATCACAAATATTACGCTCGACACATTGCTCGTACTCGACAAGATTGTTAAGGACAAGATATTCGCGCTCGACAATATCTACTACAATTACAATAAGTCGGACATTCGTGAAGACGCAGCAAAAGAACTTGATAAACTTGTACAATTGCTCGCCGATAATCCCGGTATCAAAATAGAACTTGGATCTCACACCGATAGTGTGGATGATAACTCTTACAACCTTCAACTTTCTCAGAGGCGAGCAGAATCAGCTGTGCGCTATATAGTTCAGCATGGCATTGCTCCCGACCGACTTGTCGCCAAAGGCTACGGGGAGGAAATACCGATTGCCCGCAACACTAATCCTGACGGTACCGACAACCCTGTGGGTAGGCAAAGAAACAGAAGAACTGAATTCAAAATTCTCGAAATCAATGCCGTCCCCAAAACACTCGAGACGGATGATTCCTTCGACGAGGACAAGTATTTCAAAGACGGGAATAATTAGCTCCTTGAGTCATAAGTCACGGGCTCAGCGGTCTGTGCTGAGGGTAATGGATACTACGCATCCTTTCTGATCAAAATTTGAAGTCGATACGCTGCTGGATTTGCATTGAACTACGTGTGATACGGATAAAATTATGGCTGAAAATGCGTGGCATCTCCACCAACTATTGAATATCACGGCTGAGATCTGACAGCTTCCCTCCGGGCCAGAGTCATGAAAAAGAAAGACCACCTCGTGGTGGTCTTTCTCTCCTTACTTATGATCAGTAACTAAGCAGCTTTTTGTTTCTGGAGATTATCAAGCTTAATCTCTTTGTGACGTACTATGCGAATGATCCTCAATTTATCAAGCACTTTTATTACCTGGTAAGTGGGGTCAATCTCGTGCCAGCGAACACCACCAAAATTTGGTCTTGATCCATATTTATGGTGATTGTTGTGGTAGCTCTCGCCCATCATCAGAAAATCAACAGGCAGGAAGTTTCTGCTAGTATCACCAACTTCGAAATTTCTGTATCCGTATTTGTGTGCAAACCAGTTGATAATCGCTCCGTGAACCGGGCTCATCAGGAAATGGATTGGCAATAAAAGCCACAACCACCAATGATTTGCGTACACCGCGTAGATGCTGATGTAAACTGCAGCCCAAAAGATTCTGGATGGCCATGATCTGGCAAATTTGTCGAATGCTTCCCACTGAGGAACGCCGTCTGTGAAACGCGTATCAGGCACCAAACGACGGTTAGCGATGTCGGAATAGATCGTTTTTGTCTTCCACATCATATTCCAGATCGTCTCATCATATTTTGGTGAATGAGGATCATCTTCCGTATCGGCAAACGCGTGGTGCATACGATGCATAACGCCGTAGCCGTATGGGCTGAGATAGTTACTTCCCTGGAAAATCCAGGTCAGGACAAAAAACACCTTTTCAGTGAATTTGTTCATGGTAAATGCTTTGTGTGCCGCATAGCGATGCAGGAAAAATGTCTGGAAGAACAGAGACAAGTACCAATGAGCTATGAAAAAGGCAAAAATGACGATCATGTATTCAAGTAGTTTAAAATGTATTTTGCAAAAGTGCTGGAATATTTGGACCCTTTTTCTGCAAGACAATCTGATTCAAACTTTGTGACAGTTTTGCAGCAAAAAATTAAATTTTTTTTGACAGTGCATTAGAAACGTCGTCTTTGAGCTCTGTGATCAGTTCTGACACGTTTCCGAAACGGCACGCCTTTTTGAATTTGTCGACCAGATTTGAGGTATCCGGCATCTCAAAGTGAATCTTTGAGGTCTCCTCATTTAGCTTTCTTTTCGCCCGGCACAGGAGCTGACGACAATGCTCCTTTTTCTTATCGAAAGTTTCCTGAAGGACGTCGTAATCGAAATCAAAGACCTCTTTCAGGAGAAAAATTGCCCTTTCGAGCGGTTCTAATTTCTGATGGATTACTTTAAGAGCGCGGTCCAGGTCAATATCGATATCGAGGTGAGCCAAGCTACTTTCCTTGAATTTCTCCAAAATCTCAGAGATGTTTTGTTGACTCAAAAGCTCTTCCTTCTTGTGTTTGAGAGCATTCAGGTGATTTAGACAGTTGTTGCGAACGGCCGTAATCAGATAAGCTTTCGTGTTATCAATTTTTTTCTGATCTATCGTGAGCCATTTCAGGATTGTCTCCTGGACAATGTCCTCCGCATCCTGTTTGCAGCGCACGATATTGTACGCAATGTTCTGCAACATTGGATGGTAGAGAGATATCGCCTGTTCAAGACTCATAGGATCTGTAAAGATACGTGATGACAACGACTGATTAACAATTTTATGTGCATTTAGGTGCGCTATCTCGCGCCAATTCTTACACCCTATCATTCGTTCGGCCAGAACCTTACGAAATTTGAGTAGAACCTTCACTTTGAATGCATTATCTTTGAGGTGCTTAAGGAAAGAACCTGAAACTATCACGCACTAGTTTTTACTTTTTTTGGTTTCACTGATATGACAAATTCAAGCTTGACGCCTGAAGTCCGTAGTAAGCCTTTAATTGCTCAGGAGATTGCTTTTGCAGCCATTCACCTTGCTCCATTAGGTGCACTATTTACCGGTGCGACCACATTCGACTGGATTGTATGCGCTGTCTTGTACTTCTTTCGCATGTTTTGGGTAACAGGCGGGTATCATCGCTATTTCGCGCACAAATCGTATAGAACTTCGAGGTGGTTTCAGTTCGTGATTGCTTTCATGTCGCAGACTACTGCGCAAAAAGGTGCCCTTTGGTGGGCTGCGCATCATCGTCATCACCATCGTCACAGTGATACTCCTGCTGATCCGCATTCCATGAAGATTTATGGGTTTTGGTATTCACATATCGGTTGGATTGTCGGGCCTGACTTTAAGAAGACCGACTATAAAGTAATTGGTGATTACGCCAAGTATCCGGAGCTCGTCTGGCTCAATGAATATTATCTCGTTCCACCTGTTATGCTCGCACTTTGCGTGATGGCATTGGGTGGAATCGTCAATGGGGGAAGCATTCTCGCGATGTTCACTACTGCTGGTTTCTCGACGTTATTCACAGGTTTTTTCCTGAGTACGATAATTTTGTATCACGCAACTTTCTCTATCAATTCGATTATGCATAAAGTCGGAACGCAGCGTTATGAATCAAACGATGAATCGCGCAACAGCATCTGGCTTGCATTGCTTACTTTGGGAGAGGGCTGGCATAACAATCACCACTACTATGAAGTAGCGGCCCGTCAGGGTTTCTATTGGTGGGAAATTGACATTACTTACTACATACTTCGCGGGTTTGCTGCCGTCGGATTAATTTGGGATCTTAAAGAAGTTCCAAAACATGTGAGGGATTCTAAGAACAAGCAGGAAGCCATACACCTGCGAAAACAATATGAAGCAGAAAAGATCAATGCACCAACATCTTGACCTCATTGGTTTCTTTTGAGTAAATTTCGACTTTGTAAACACCTTTAGTGCTTGACCTTCAACGATTTTAATTTCGACCAGAGACTTGTGGATGGACTGTTATCCATGGGCTTTAACACTCCTACTCCTATTCAGCAACAGGCGATACCCGTGATCCAGGAAGGCCGGGATCTTATCGCATGTGCTCAGACTGGAACTGGTAAAACAGCTGCATACTTATTGCCCATTCTTGACAAAATCATCCGGGCTGATAAAAGACATCTCAATACGCTTATTATTGCGCCAACCCGCGAGTTGGCTCAACAGATCGATCAGCAGATTGAAGGAATCGGATATTTCATCGGTGTAAGTTCAATATCGGTTTACGGCGGTGGTGATGGGGCAACCTGGGATCAACAGCGCCGGGCTATGGAAGAAGGCGCTGATGTAATCATCGCGACGCCAGGACGTCTTATAGCGCTATTGGCTACCGGCAAAATCGTACTTGATCATTTGCAGCACCTTGTGCTCGATGAAGCCGACAGGATGCTGGACATGGGTTTCTATGACGATATCGTGAAGATTATCAACTATCTTCCTAAGGTCAGACAAACCGTGTTGTTCTCCGCGACAATGCCGCCGAAAATCAGAACGTTGGCTACGAAGATTCTAAACAGCCCTGCCGAGATAAATATATCAATAGCCAAACCTGCGGCGGGTATACTCCAGCAGGCATATGTTGTCTACGATGCTCAGAAAGGTCCTCTCATTAAACACCTATTAAAGAACACAGTCTGGAACAGTGTGATTGTGTTTGCGTCTACCAAAGAGACCGTAAAGAAACTTGATACTGCTTTCCAGCGCGCAGGGCTACCTGCCAAGGCTTTTCATTCTGATCTTGAACAACAAGAGCGGGAGATTATCCTGAGGGAATTCAAGAACAAGCAAATCAATATGCTTATCGGGACGGATGTACTTTCACGAGGCATCGACGTTGAGGGCATTAGTCTTGTCATCAACTTTGATGTTCCACCCGATCCTGAAGACTATGTGCATCGCGTGGGCAGAACCGCGAGGGCAGAAACAACGGGAACAGCGATAACTTTCATCAATGAGCGCGATCAGAACAAATTTCACAGCATCGAAAGTCTCATTGGCGATAGTATTCTGAAACTTCCATTGCCTGAGTCTATAGGAGAAGGACCAATCTACGAACCCCGTTCAAAAAGGAGTACCGGAAATGGAAATAGCAGCGGCGGCAGTAACGGCAAGCCTAAGCGCAGGCCGTTCCGACGAGACAATCGTAAGCGATAGTTTATTTCTTTTTGAGTGCTGATAACACTTCATTCAATTTCAGCAATGCTTCTACCGGACTGATTGTATTAATATCTACCGTGTTCAAGAGATTCTGAATTTCTGTGAATCTTGGATCTGCTGCAAACAAACTCAGTTGATGAATCGGTGGCGGAAGATCCTTGAGTTTTTCGTTCTCGTTTTTATGCTTATCCCGCTCAAGAAAATGAAGTATCTCGTTTGCCCGTAATACTACTTTGTTGGGCATGCCCGCAAGTTGCGCGACATGAATTCCAAAGCTATGCTCACTCCCACCTTCTTTGAGTTTTCTCATGAAGATGATCTTGTCGCCAACTTCTTTAACAGACACATTAAAATTCTTCACCCTCACCAGATCTTCAGACAGCTGATTGAGTTCGTGATAATGTGTGGCGAATAAAGTCTTCGGCTTGAACTCCCTATGATTATGAAGATACTCTACAATTGCCCAGGCGATAGAGACGCCATCGTACGTGCTGGTTCCACGACCGATTTCATCCATAAGGATGAGACTGCGATTGCTAAGGTTGTTGAGGATGCTCGCGGTCTCCGTCATTTCAACCATAAAGGTTGATTCCCCCCGCGAAAGGTTATCAGAAGCTCCAACGCGCGTAAATACTTTATCAACGATTCCAAGAGCGGCGCTTTCGGCAGGCACATACGAACCGATCTGTGCCATCAGAACTATCAATGCAGTCTGTCTGAGCAATGCAGATTTACCGGCCATGTTCGGACCGGTAATAACAAGCAGTTGTTGTTTGTCGTTGTCGAGATAAATATCATTTGGTACATACGACTCGCCCGTCTCCAATCGCTTTTCAATAACCGGGTGACGCCCACCTTTGATGTCGACTACGAGGGAATCATTGACGTCAGGTTTTCTGTATTTATTCGCACGCGCGGTAAAAGCAAAGCTTAGCAAACAATCCAACTGCGCCACTACACGCGCGTTCTGTTGAATGTGGGGAATAAATTCAGACGCCGTTGCTGCGAGTGCATTAAATATTCGCTGCTCAATGACAACAAGTTTATCTTCTGCGTGAAGAATTTTTTCCTCGTAGACTTTGAGCTCTTCTGTTATATATCTCTCTGCGTTTACAAGGGTTTGCTTCCTTATCCAGTCTGATGGAACTTTATCTTTGTTGGCATTGCTAACCTCAAGATAATATCCGAAAACTTTATTGTAGGATATCTTAAGTGACCCGATCCCGGTTCTTTCAATTTCACGCTTCTGAATTTGAAGGAGATAATCCTTTCCCGAGAAAGCGATCTTTTGTAGTTCATCCAACTCAGCATCAATGCCAGGCTTAATCAAATTACCCTGGTGAGAAGCTATTGGTGCATCGTCGCGAAGCTGCTGATCGATTTTTCCAACCAGATATTCACAATTATGCAGTTGATCCCCCAATTTATTGAGAACTGATAGCTGATGATTCCCAAGCAGTTGCTTCATTGGAACGATGCAGCGTAGCGAACGCATCAGCTGAAGCAATTCGCGCGGATTGATACGACCTACAGCAACTTTGGAAATGAGTCTCTCAAGATCGGCGATGTGCTTAAGACATTCAGCTATCTTATCAGATAGTGTATGATCGTTGTAAAAGCTCTCGACGATTGAAAGGCGTTCACGAATCGGATCGATCTCTTTTAATGGCAGGATCATCCATTTCCTGAGTTGACGAGATCCCATCGCCGTGAGCGTTTGGTCCAGCACCTCGATTAGCGCAGTTCCTCCATCCTGTTGTGCCTGGACCAGCTCGAGGTTTCTGATGGTAAACTTATCAAGCCAAACATATCGTTCTTCATCGATCCGCGAGATCGACGTGATGTGTGACGTATCTTTATGTTCAGTGTCTTCAAGATAATAAAGGATTGCTCCCGCAGCAATAACGGCTTCGCCCATCCCGTCAATCCCAAATCCTTTAACAGTTTGCGTCTTGAACTGTGAAGTCAGTTTGTCGTGAGCATAATCAAAACCATACACCCATTCATCGAGACAGAAGGTGCTATAATCGTTTTGGAAAAGCGGCTCAAACTTTGATCTCGAAGTCTTGCTGAAGATGATTTCAGACGGAGCGAAACTTTGGATGATCTTAAGCGCATACCTTTCATCGCCTTGCGCGGCATAAAATTCACCCGTGGATAAATCCAGAAATGCTACTCCAAACAGATCTTTGCCCGCGAATACAGATGCCAGAAAGTTGTTTTGTTTTCTATCGAGTACGTTGTCATTGAATGATAATCCGGGCGTGACCAACTCAGTAACACCACGCTTGACAATTCCTTTAACAAAACGCGGATCTTCTAGCTGATCGCAGATCGCGACCCGATACCCAGCGCGAACAAGCTTCGGAAGATAGGTATCAAGAGAGTGATGTGGAAATCCCGCCAATTCAATTTCGGATGCTGAACCTGCGCCCCGCTTGGTTAGTACAATGTCGAGGACTTTGCTGGCTGTAATTGCATCCTGGCCAAACGTTTCATAGAAATCCCCTACGCGAAATAACAGCAGTGCTCCAGGATACCTCGTTTTGATAGCATTGTACTGCTTCATCAAAGGTGTTTCTGTCGGTCCGGTCATCGTAGCCATAGCCGGCAATATAGAATTTACGATCTAGAATTTTGACTGATGACGAGTCAAATGAACCGGAAAAACTTGTCAATCAGATTCTTTATTTTGTGGCTACTATGATCCACATTTTATCACCTTTTATTTTGGTGCGATCGACAAATGGATCTTTTTGAAACAGTATATGAAAGCCCGCTTTTTGGAGATCCTTCAATGCAAAGTTCATCGCCAGTTCATGTTTTGATTCTTGCTGCGCCCGGTCAAGTTTTTCTCGTGATTCCGCGATTGGTTCACAGACGACGAGGCGACCGTCTGTCTTCAACGCCGACTTAACTTTTATAAGAATTTTATCGTGATCATCCATTTCATGATAAGTGTCAAGGATGATGACAGCATCCAAAGAATTGGTTTCAAGTTTAGGATCATCATAGTCGCCTTTGATTGTGAGGACGTTGTTGATGTTGCGGGCTTTCAAATGATCCTGTAGTGCATCCAGCTTTGACTGGTTTACATCTACAGCGTAAACTTTTCCGGCGCCTACGATCTTTGAAAGCTTTACGGTCATATATCCTTCATTGCAACCGATATCCGCCACTTTGCTTCCTTCTTTGATGTTGAGTCTTTTGATCAACTCATCCGGTTTTTGCCATGCATCGCGTTCCTGCCAGGCACTCTCTTTGTACACATTTTTCCATTGATCTTGCGCGAAAGCGGAGAAAGAAAGCATGAGAACAAGTATAATGGCTGGCCGCATTTCCGAATCTGATACCTGGTAAGAGTCTAAATTTACCCGATCAGCATATTCTTGCTGCATGCCATGCCCATTAATTTTAATTTTTTGGTTTGCACTTCAGTGGTTCACCAGGGTCAGGTTAGGGTCAAAGCCTAGGATAGTGGCACTTAAATTAGGGGTGCCGCTTTGGCGGAATGATTCGAAATAAACGCTCCACTGCAAACCTGAACCCGATAGGTCGGCCAGAACTTTTTCAACGTCTCGGCAGGGCGGTACTCGTGCCTGATTGCTCCCTTAACCCAAAAGTAAATCCTATTTTGCGATATGAAAAAGTTGTCGCTCGAAGAACTCGGACGAATATCAATCGATGAATTCAAGCAGAGTGAAAAACTCCCTGTTTGTATTATCCTTGATAGCGTGAGGAGTCTTCACAACGTGGGATCGGCCTTCAGGACTTCCGATGCATTTGGCCTCCAGAAGCTGTTCCTAACGGGAATAACAGGTACTCCGCCACATCGCGAGATACAGAAAACAGCCTTGGGTGCTACCGAATCCGTGGCTTGGGAATACTTTGCAAACGCCGGTCAACTTGTAAAAATGCTCAAGGATGAGGGCTACAGGATCATCGTGGTTGAGCATACCAGTGCCAGTATCCCGCTTCAGCAATTCACTCCTTCTACAGATGAAAAATACTGTCTGGTCTTTGGAAATGAAGTTCATGGAGTCAGTACCGAAGCAATCGGCCATGCTGACCTCGCGATCGAAATTCCCCAAACAGGTACAAAACATTCTATGAACATTTCAGTGTGCCTGGGAATCGTGGTCTGGGAGCTTTTCAGGAAGCTTGCGCTCAAACAACAGGGGTAGCATTGAACACGTGGCAGCCTAAATTTTATTTCGCACATTTGCCCCACGAATCAAAATTGTAAGCGTGTCTGATCGATATAATCAACGGGGAGTGTCGGCGTCGAAAGAAGATGTCCACCAGGCGATAAGCAAACTCGACAAGGGATTGTTTCCAAAAGCTTTCTGTAAGATCGTTCCCGATCATCTGGGCAACGATGAATCGTATTGCACCATTATGCATGCCGATGGCGCTGGTACAAAAACGTCGCTTGCTTATTTATACTGGAAAGAAACGGGTGACCTGTCTGTTTGGAAAGGCATTGCACAAGACTCGATCATCATGAATGTTGATGACCTGCTTTGTGTAGGCGCAACTGAAAATCTTTTGTTGTCATCAACCATTGGTCGTAATAAAAATCTTGTCGGCGGTGAAGTGATTTCTGCCATTATTCAGGGGACAGAAGAAGTTCTGTCAATGCTTCGCTCATACGGACTGAATATATCAAGCACAGGAGGAGAAACAGCCGATATCGGTGACCTAGTTCGAACCATTGTAGTCGATAGCACAGTGATCGGGCGAATGCCGAGGAAAGATGTAATTGACAATAGCAGAATTTCTCCAGGTGACGTAATTGTAGGAATGGCTTCCTATGGTCAGGCTACCTATGAAGATTATTACAATGGTGGTATGGGAAGTAACGGTCTCACCTCTGCTCGTCACGACATTTTTCATAAGGATTATGCCTTGCGCTACCCTGAATCGTTTGATCCGATAATTAACAAAGATCTCGTGTATACCGGCCGTTATAAATTAACGGATAAAGTTGAAGGCGTACCTGTAGACATGGGCAAACTCGTACTCTCTCCAACACGTACTTATGCACCCGTTATTATTGAAGTGTTGCGTTCATTGCGATCAGAAGTGCATGGGATGGTTCATTGCAGCGGTGGTGCCCAAACAAAGGTTCTTCATTTTGTCGATGAAAACATTCATGTTGTGAAAGACAACCTCTTTGATGTTCCTCCACTATTCAGAATTATTCAGGAAGAGAGCAACACGGGATGGCAGGAGATGTACAAAGTATTCAACATGGGACATCGGATGGAGGTGTACCTACCTGAAAAGCATGCAGCAAACGTCATCGATATTGCGACTAGCCTGGGCGTTGAATCAAAAGTTATTGGTCGTGTCGAGAAGGGTAGTCGGAAGCAGGTGACGATTAAGTCTGGGTTGGGAGTGTTTGAGTATTTCTGAAGAAAAGATTACCGGTAGACTTACTATGAAATTACCGAACGAACATTGCGTTCCAGGATTACCGGTAGAGCAATAACGCGATGGCGCAATGACAATGCTGGTTAAATAATGCGCGAGCCATCTCGTAGCGTTCAATAAGACTTTAGCAAGACAGACTTACTATGAAATACCGAACGAACATTGTGTTCCTTGCGCCATAGCGTCGTTGCGGTAAACTACCTCAAAAGCGATCTGGAAATCACCATCTTCTGGATCTCAGTAGTACCCTCGTATATCTGCGTGATCTTGGCGTCGCGCATGAGTCGTTCGACATGATACTCCTTTACGTATCCATATCCACCGTGTATTTGTACAGCTTCGGTCGTTACTTCCTGAGCAATTTGTGAAGCAAACAACTTCGCCATAGCTGCGGCTCTTACGAAATCCTGTTTCTGATCCTTCAGCCACGCTGCCTGGTGTACAAGTAATCTTGCAGCATCAATCTTAGTTGCCATTTCCGCCAGTTTGAACTGAATGGCTTGATGTTCTGACAACGTTTTACCGAAGGCTTTTCTCTCCTTAGAATATTTTAGCGCAAGCTCATAGGCGCCGGATGCAATACCCAATGCCTGTGACGCGATACCAATTCTTCCTCCGTTGAGTGTTGTCATCGCGAACTGGAATCCGAATCCGTCGTCGCCAATTCTATTTTCCTTTGGAACTTTTACGTCTGTGAACATCAGCGAATGTGTATCTGATCCCCGGATGCCCATCTTGTCTTCCTTCCTGCCAACAACGAATCCGGGCATATCTTTTTCCACGATCAGTGCATTAATGCCTTTGTGTTTCTTGGCGGCATCAGTCTGCGCGATTACGATATACACTGAAGCGCTATTCCCATTGGTGATCCAGTTCTTTGTCCCATTAAGAAGGTAATGATCGCCTCTGTCTTCCGCAGTAGTTTTCTGACTTGTCGCGTCTGAACCTGCTTCAGGTTCAGAAAGACAAAATGCGCCGATGCCGTGCGCGGCCAAAGGCTTTAAATATTTTTCTTTTTGTGCCTCCGATCCAAAGGTTTCAAGTCCCCAGCAAACCAACGAGTTATTCACCGACATGCATACAGACGCTGACGCATCAATCTTTGAGATTTCTTCCATCGCCAGGACATACGAGATCGAGTCCATGCCACCACCATTATATTTCGGGTCTGTCATCATTCCCATGAATCCCAATTCACCCATTTTCTTTACCTGATCCATTGGAAATTTCTGATGCGTATCTCTCTCGATCACCCCAGGGAGCAATTCAGATTGGGCGAACTCGCGGGCGGCTGCCTGTACGGCAAGATGTTCTTCAGTAAGCTGAAAATTCATCATGTAATTTATCTCATTCAGTTCAAATAAAAAGGCCTGTAGTCATAAACTACAGGCCCAATATCTCGTGAGACGATTATTTCCGTTAGTCTCTTCGACCCATGTACATCATGACGTAGTACGCCAGCATCGTGATGGCACCAATCGCAGCTACCACATAAGTAAGTGCAGCCCACTTCAAGGCGTCTTTCGCCATATCATGCTCCTGACGTGTTACGATACCCCTTGCATCGATCCAGGCGAGAGCACGTTTACTTGCGTCGAACTCAACCGGCAATGTAATCAACGAAAACAATGCGAAGACCGCATAACATGCAATGATGATTAAAAAAGCCGTGTTCACTGAAAACAGCCCTTTCACTGCAAACGCACCAAACATCAATGCGATAAACACAAAGTTGATGATCTTTGCACTAACATTCTGAATCGGAACGAGTGCAGATCTAAGCTGCAACATTCCATATGATTTCGCGTGTTGTACTGCGTGACCACATTCGTGCGCCGCTACGGCAGTAGACGCCGCGTTGCGCCCATAATAAACATCGTGACTCAGATTGACGGTTTTGTGTGCAGGATTATAGTGATCTGATAACTGACCTTCGACCGAAATTACTTCAACGTCATTGATTCCATTGTCGGCCAGCATCAGGCGTGCCACGTCCGCGCCAGTCAGGTCTTTCGTTAAATGTACTTCTGAATATTTGCGGAACTTTCCTTTGAGACGGGAACTGACTATCCAGCCTATCAGCATAAAAACACCCGTGATTAACAAACCTCCAATACCCATAATTTTATAGTGTTTTAAACAACCCAAAGTATGCAAGCTTCGGTCCAAATTCCAAATTCTGTCAAAACGGCATCGATATTTGCACCCTGTCAAATGCTTGAACGCCAATCCCTTCAGGTCAACTAAAATCCGGAAATCGCATGTCCCCAGGATCCGTGACGGCAATTACTCCTTCCTTGCCGAATTTCCCGCCAATTTAACTGTAATCATGGCCAAAAAGTTAGTCCCCGCCTGTGGAAAATAGTATGGAACGCCGCCATATCCATAGCCATTTGAAGCATACTTCACGTTGAACAGGTTGTTCACCAGCAGTGCAAAATCGATCGACTGAACCCCTTTGGGATGCAGTTGATAGGCCATCCTGATGTCGTTAATTAAGTAGTCGTTTAAGCTAACATTCTCGCTTTGCGTGTTGTCGAGATATTGTTTGCCAACATACTTGGTTAACAGTGTCGTCTGAAAATTTGCAAACGCCATCCACGTCAGCTGACTACCGGCGATCCACGATGGTGAGAGAATTATCGTCGTCTTTCTTTCCGTCACGTTGTTGCTCTCATCAACTGTTTTGTAGTTGCTGTTCTTGTTAGCGCTCCACGTCGCATTGGCGTTCCAACTTACCTTCTCTGAAAGTTTTAACGTTCCTGATAGCTCAACACCGGAGCGATAACTCTTGCCGACATTCGCGCGAATAGGATATCCTGTATCCGTTACGCCACCTGTAAGCACAAGCTGATTTTTGTAATTCATCAGGTAGTAGTTTGCCTGAAGCAATAGCCGTGACGTTGCCTTCTTCCAGCCAAATTCAAGATTGCCCATGTGTTCGCTTTTTGGCTTGTCTGCACCATTGAGATAATCCGATCGGTTCGGCTCCCGGTTAGCAATCCCATACGACGTATACAGTGCGCTGTTTTCATTCAACGCGAAAGTCAATCCCGCTTTCGGATTGAAGAAATTGAATGTATCGCCAATGGAATAAGGCACCTGCTCATCCTCAATTCCAGCACTTTTATAGTCCACCATCCGGTATTGCAGATCGACATAAGAACTCAATGTGGTTGTGATCGCATAATTCCACTTTGCGTAAATGTTAAAATCGCTTTTCTGTGATTCTCCCTTGTAATACATGTATCTTGCCGGAAGGTTAGTAGCAATGGCTGCCCAGAGAACCTCACCAAAATGCTTTGCGTTATCGTAACGGCTATACGCACCACCGATCGTCAATGAAGTTTTATCCTGATCATAATTTACGGAGAATGTTGTCCCATAATATTTGTTATCGAGCCACTGCCTCACAATGACGTCAGTCGATTCGAAAGTCTCGCCTCCGACAGTAACATTCTCTACACCAAGCGCGGCAAATGTTTCGTCTTGTTTGTATTGTTCAAAAAATCCCCTTCCGTAAGTGTAATGAAAGGAGAGGTTGGCGTTCCAATGTTCGGAGACAAATTGTGAAATGTGAAGTTGATAATGATCCTGTTTATAGTCATCGATCTCTTTATCATAATATTTAGAGACGTTGCCCAGCGAATCATAAATGGCACCCGCGTAGTTGAATCGACGATCAATTGCCAGTGTTGCCGGATCCGTACCATACCACGATTGATAAGTTTGTTCGTGCCCACCAAAGGTGATCGCTTTGATAATTGTCTTATCGCCGTAATATCCACCACTCAGGTAGTATGAGTTCAGATCTGATGTTGCTCTTTCAATATATCCGTCTGAACTGATGCGTGAGATTCTTCCGTCGAAAGCCCATCTGTTGTTGATCAATCCCGTTCCGCCTTTAAATGTGTATCGCTGAGAATTAAATGAACCTGCCGAAGCCATTGCTTCCGCGTACGAGTCTTTGTTTAATGCATCTGTTTGTACGCTCACAGTTGCCCCAAAAGCGCCTGATCCGTTTGTTGATGTTCCTACACCACGTTGTACTTGAACACTTTGTACTGACGACGATAAATCAGGCGTATTCACCCAGAACACGCCTTGTGATTCACTATCGTTCAAAGCGATGCCATTAATTGTAACATTGATCCGGGTGGCATCGCTGCCTCTGATTCTAATTCCGGTATAGCCGATTCCGGCTCCCGCATCTGATGTAGTCACCATGGAGGGTGTCCAGTTCAGAATCATCGGCAAGTCTTGTCCGAAGTTCTGTTTCTGAATTGCTTGCTTGCCAACTTCCGTGTAACTGGTTGGCGTTTTGTCGCCTGCCCTCGTAGCATAGATGACAACCTCATCAGTAATTTGAGCAGATTCATCCAGCAGAATATCAAGCTTCGTGTCACCGGTGACATTGACATGTTGGGTGGATTCTTTGAAACCGACAAAACGGGCGTTGATCGTGTATTGACCAGGGTCAATCTTTACGAATCTGTAATTCCCGAATTCATCTGCTACCGAATACTTTCCGAGCTCGACAATTTCAACCGTGGCTCCCGATAGAATTTGCGTACTGCCATTCCGTTGTACCTTGCCGGTAATAGCATAACCTTGCGCGTATGCGCCCGTAACCCACAGTATTACTGCGGCCGTCGTTAATAATTTGAACATTGTTAAAAATTGGTTTAAACCCGCAGTGCACAGGGGAATGCACCTGCTCGTGTTTAACCTTGCCTTTTTCCCTTCGGCCGCATTACCGGCATCAGGTTCGTTGGGTATGATCTCAGCCCGTTGTTTTATGGCACCCCTTGTCTTTCGACGACACAAAGTATGCGCGTATTGAATTTAAAGACAAGCTTTTGGGAAAATATTTGAAGCGACAATCTACCGTTAGCCGTTTGCAATGGTTTATTTATGCTTAATTCCCCCCAGGAAGATCAATACAATCTGATTTTGAGCCGCCGTGCTTTTCAATCCTTCTTCCATATGAATATATTGCGACTGTTTTTAACCTACTCCGAATGAAATATAAGCGTATCCTCCTTAAGCTCAGTGGTGAAGCACTACAGGGAAAAAACAAGAGCACGAATATTGACCCAAGCGTTTTGGAGCAATACTGTGGTGAAATCCAGGCTTTGAGAGATCAGAAGATTGAAATAGCCATCGTCATTGGAGGAGGCAACATTTTCAGAGGTGGCCAGGCTGAGGCTCTGGGAATAGATCGTGTTCAGGGCGATTACATGGGTATGCTGGCCACGGTGATCAACGCGATGGCACTCCAAAGTGCACTCGAAAGACATGGTCTGTACACCAGACTCATGGCTGGAATCAAGATGGAGCAGGTTTGCGAGCCCTTCATCAGAAGGCGCGCGATTCGTCACCTTGAAAAAGGACGTATTGTAATTTTTGGTGCCGGAATTGGAAACCCATACTTCACAACTGATTCAACGGCTAGCTTACGCGCCATCGAAGTTCAGGCAGAAGTTGTTTTGAAAGGTACTCGTGTTGATGGAGTGTACACTAAAGATCCTGAAAAGTATCCCGACGCTGTTCGCTACACCAGTCTAACGTTCCAGGAAGCTTATGAAAAGAACCTGAACATTATGGACATGACTGCCTTTACATTGTGTATGGAAAACAAACTTCCAATCATTGTCTTCGACATGAATCAAAAAGGAAATTTGTTAAAAGTAGCGAATGGTGAGGAGGCTGGTACATTGATTAGTTAATTCAAATCATACATCTCAAATCCTTTTTATAAATTACCCACTATGGAGGAGATAGAATTATACCTTGAAGATGCGAAGGATCAAATGACCAAAGCATTTACTCACGTAGGCGTAGAACTAACAAAGATCAGAGCAGGAAAGGCAAACCCATCAATGCTTGATGGGATCATGGTTTCATATTATGGCGCAATGAGCCCATTGAATCAGATCTCATCCATGACCACACCGGATGCACGTACAATTTTTATTAAGCCCTGGGAGAAGGGACTGATCCACGAAATTGAAAAGTCGATACGCGATGCGAACCTCGGTCTCAATCCTCAAAACGACGGACAGCAGGTGATCATTAATGTCCCCATGCTTACCGAAGAAAGAAGAAAACAACTGGTGAAACAGGTTGGCCAGGAGTGTGAAAACGGGAAGGTTAGCGTCAGAAATGTGAGAAAGGAAATCAACGAACAGTTGAAAAAAATAAAAGGCGCGTCAGAAGACGACGTTAAAAACGGCGAAGAAGCTGTGCAAGAAATGACCAACGACTTCATCGCGAAAATAGATGCGTTGATGAAAAAGAAGGAAGTTGAGATTATGACAGTGTAGTGCATTATGAATTATTAATCAGGAATTGGGACTTAACGGTCCTCCGTAATTATCAAATTTCTGCGCCTTTGCTGCCTCTGATCATGTCGTTATCGCAATTGACCTATTTGAGAATTGGTATTCCACCGTCCGTGCAAGTCCTGACCATCCAAACGACGAGAGGAATTCATAATCTATAATTCTCCTCCCGCTTATGAGAATCACATCCACTTTCATTTTACTTTTAGTCTTCGTCTCTGAATCCATGGGACAGAAAAAGAGTACGACACCTTATTTTCCCGAAGCAGGTCACTGGGAACATAAGTCCCCCTCTGAATTCAACATGGACGCCTCAAAAATTGCCGATGCTATACAATTCGCGAAAGACAATGAATCCAAAAATCCGCGTAACCTGGAAGTGGCGCATTATCAGACATTCGGTAAAGAACCCTTTGGAGATGGCATCGGTCCATTTGCTGAGCGCGGTGATCCAACGGGTATTATTATAAAAAACGGATACATCATTGCCACGTGGGGTGATCCCAACAGAGTTGATATGACTTTCAGCGTGACGAAAAGTTTTCTCTCGTCTGTTGTTGGTGTTGCGTTTGACAAAGGCATCATCAAAAGCGTTGATGACACGGTCTACAAATTCATGGCTCCGGTAAATGTCTATGGCCTTGATCAGAAAGCGCAAAGGGGAAGTACTATTGGACAGCCAACGCTGCTGGATCTTTTTCCTACAGAACATGACAAGAAGATTACCTGGAACACAATGCTTCGGCAAACCAGCGATTGGGAAGGAACATTATGGGGCAAGCCTGAATGGGCTGACAGGCCGTCAACAAATCCTTCAGAGTGGACTACGAGAAAGAGGAATATTCCCGGATCAGTTTATGAGTACAATGATGTGCGGGTGAATGCGCTCGCGCTTGCAGCGCTAAACATGTTTCGACGTCCGTTACCTCAGGTTTTAAAAGAGATGATAATGGATCCCATTGGCGCATCACAAACATGGCGATGGTTGGGTTATGAAAACAGTTGGGTGATTATTGATGGACAATTAATTCAGGCTGTTGGCGGTGGTGGTCATTGGGGCGGTGGAATGTTTATCAACGCTATGGATATGGGCCGTTTTGGTTATCTCACGTTGAATCGCGGTAAATGGAAGAACAATCAGCTTCTTTCAGATAAATGGGTAAGCATGGCACTTACACCAACATCAGCACAACCGACTTACGGCTTTATGAACTGGTTCCTCAATACTGATAAGAAATATCTGCCAGGTGCACCCGCTGAAGCATATGCGCATATCGGCAATGGTACAAATATGATCTATGTCGATCCTGTGAATAATCTTGTTATCGTAGCGAGATGGATAGATAATGGAGCACTCGATGGATTCGTGAGTCGAGTACTTGCATCCATCAAAACCGAAGAGTCCCCGAAACGATAGACTTTGCTCGGACGGCTTGCATCACCCGGTAGATTTGTGAGCAGAGGGCTTGTGTCTATCAGAAACGCAAAGGTTACCCGACGTGCCGGCGAAGACTCGTTGGATACCGTATTCAGCACACTATGTCCTGCAGCAATGATAGCATGACCCTGCCTTGGCGACGTCGAAGCGATCTGATAACGTCCGTGCTTTTGAGGCGCCGAATGATGTCGGGTGGTCGACAGTTCGTTTTGCACGCGCGCCACCGGATCTACCAGAAAATCTAGTTGCTATAATTTTACGACCCGAGGGGTCGAACAGACAGCATAGCCAGAATATATCACCATGAATGCGACCTGTAAGTTTCCCACAATCACTTGGGCTGTAATCGCTAAAAACAAAACAGTCCAACCTTAAGGCTGGACTGTTTGTCTAAGACGTACGTTTCAATAATATCAGAGGAGCGTCAAGCCCGCGCCTGGCCACCGGGCCCGCCTATGTCAACTGGATCTCTTCTCCTTCTTTGTTCAGGAATTTATATTCCATAATCGCCATTGACGTATCCATTACAATACTTACCCAACTCTTATAATTGAGATACCATTTGAACCGGCGTGAAAATATTCCAGTTGTAAAATATGCGTGCAAGTAAGGATGAACAGCAAGAACAAGATGCTTCTCGTTCTGCTTGACAAGCAGGTGCTCAATATTCTTTTCGATCAGGTCTGATACAAGAATCGATGCCGTGATCTTACCCGTTCCGTTGCAGGTCGGGCAGACTTCTTTAGTTGCGATATTCATCTGCGGACGCACTCGTTCGCGAGTGATCTGCATGAGTCCGAACTTAGAAAGTGGAAGAATAGTAGACCTTGCCTTATCGTCGACCATCTCGTCTTTCATGATCTTGAAAATCAATTTCTTGTTCTCAGGATTCTTCATGTCGATGAAGTCCACCACGATGATTCCGCCCATATCGCGAAGTCTAAGTTGACGCGCGATTTCTTTGGCCGCTTCCATATTTACCGAAAGGGCTGTCGTCTCCTGATTATCTTCCCGGTTGGATTTATTCCCGCTGTTGACGTCGATCACGTGAAGTGCTTCAGTGTGCTCTATGATCAGATATCCGCCAGCGCGAAGACTAACAGTCTGACCAAATGCAGATTTGATCTGACGTTCAATTCCGTAGTGTTCAAATATTTTTGCTTTGCCGGTATAGAGTTTTACAATTTTCTCTTTGTCGGGAGCATTCGTGTGAATGTAAGTCTTTACATCGTCAAAGATCTTTTTGTCATCCACGTGGATGTTATCAAAAGACTCATTGAGCATGTCTCGTAAAAGGGACGAGGTCTTGTTGAGTTCGCCGATAATTTTCTCGTTAGGATTGGCTACTACGAGACGCGTCACGCCTTCTTCCCAGGTGCTGACCATAGAACGAAGATCACGGTCAAGTTCAGCGACCTCTTTTCCTTCAGCAACGGTACGGATGATGACGCCGAAGTTTTCCGGTTTGATGGATTGTATCAGCCGAAGGAGACGTTTGCGCTCTTCACCGCTTGTTATTTTCTTAGAAACACTTACCGTAGTTGAAAACGGTACCAATACCAAATACCTCCCAGCCAGGGAGAGTTCACAGGACAATCGTGGCCCTTTGGTCGAAATCGGCTCTTTAACAATTTGTACCGGGATGACTTGGCCTTTTGACAACTGCTGGGTGATTTTCCCATGTTTGTCGATATCGGCTTCCGGCTTGAATTTGTCTAGTTTACCACCGTCGATCTTTTTAGCACGAACAAGCTTCGTAAATTTTTGAAGCGAGCTAAATTGTGCTCCAAGATCAAGGTAATGAAGGAATGCATCTTTATCGTAGCCAACGTCAATGAACGCTGCGTTGAGACCCTGAACCACTTTTTTAACAGTGCCCAGGTAAATATCTCCTACTGTAAACTTGCTATCTTCTTCTTCATTGTGGAATTCTACAAGCGTTTTATCTTTAAGAAGGGCTATACGACATCCGTCCTGAGTGGCACTAATAATTAGTTCATTACTCAAAACTTTAATTAATTAAAAGTAAAAGATGTGTACAGCTGACTGATTAGTCAGCAGAAATTACCGAGAGCGGTATTATTTCTTCTTGTGCCTGTTCTTCCTAAGGCGTTTCTTACGCTTGTGCGTTGCCATTTTGTGCTTCTTTCTTTTCTTACCGCTTGGCATAAATGATCTTAATTTTTTTACTCCTGCCGTCTGGATTTTGCCATCCAACGCACACCGGAGTGGTTCAACAATTATTTTAAATCCTTCAGATAAGAATCAACCGTCGCGAGGACGGCAGGATCATTATCAATCTCTTTCACTTTCAGGAACTGTTCCTTGGCCTTTGCTTTGTCGCCCGTGTTCATCCAGGCAATTCCCAGCAATAAGTGACCTTGTGCGTGTTCCGGATTTACTTTTATCAATTCATCCAGTCGTTCAATTGCCCTTTCGTATTGACCCGATTGAATGGAAAGCATTCCCATATTAAATAGCGCCTCTTGGTGCTTCGGATTTTCTGCCAGCACTTCTCTCAGCATCGTAATTCCCTGCATCGGGCTTTTCGAGCTCAGATAAGTCATCGCCATCTTGGTTTTCAGATCGAGATTATGAGGATTTGCGTCCAGCACCTTCGAGTAGAATTCCCGCGATTTTTCAGCTAAACGTTGTTGCTTGGACTGATCCAAAGCAAACGTGTATGCTTGATAGTATTGGTCTCCGGCTTTGACCCAACTTTCAGTAGTTTTAAAGAACTTCGCTGCCTCTTCCGCAAACCATGCAGCACTATCAAATTTGCCTGAAATTTGATACAGGTTTGCCAAAGAGTCGGCAAAGATAGCATTTTTTTCATCCGTTGTATTGGCCTGAAACTGAACCCTGAAAGTATGTATCCGCTCAAGTAATTTAGCAGGTACAGCGGCGTGATTGGTATTTGCTGGTGTCGTGGAATCGGACTCGTTCTGCGACAAATTATTATCATTTTCAACAACAACTTTTGGGAGTAGAAAAATCATCCATATCACAAGCAGACAGCCTGCAATGAGTAAAATTCTTGTCTTAAGCATGATTCCTTTGTCTGGCTCTACTCAATAACTCGGAAGCATCACCAAGAGACACCCTCCAATTAATTGATTATTTCTCCTGCAACTGTTTTACCTTATCGCTGTTCTTGATTTTGTTAACAAAAATTTTAGCAGGTTTAAAGCTTGGAACAAAATGCTCTTCAATCACCAGGGCGGTGTTGCGCGAGATATTTCTAGCGATCTTTTTCTTTCTCTTTTTGTTGATGAAGCTGCCAAATCCACGGATATAGATGTTGTTTCCGTTTGACATAGAGCTCTTCACAACACTGAAAAATGCCTCAACCGATGCTGTCACATCAGCCTTGTCCACTCCTGTCTTTTCAGCGATTTCGTTGATGATATCTGCCTTCGTCACAATGTTTATATTTTAAGATAGAAAATTTTTTAGGGAGGGCAAATTTAAAAGCAACCCTCAGAATTAAAAATGAATATTGAAAAAATCTGATTATCAGCAAGATGGACAAACGATATTTCTCCGATAAAATCGTTAAGTGGTATGAAAACAACAAACGGCAGCTTCCCTGGCGCGAAACAAATGACCCCTACAAGATCTGGCTGTCAGAGATCATTCTTCAACAAACCAGGGTAATTCAGGGATTACCGTACTACCTCAGGTTCATCGGGAAGTTTCCAACTGTTGATGCTTTGGCCGCCGCAAGCGAACAGGAGGTGCTTCGACTCTGGCAGGGATTAGGATACTACACCCGCGCCAGAAATCTGCATAAATGCGCCCGCGAGGTCGTAGAAAATCATCAATCTGTCTTTCCTGCAACCTTTGAAGCACTGAAAAACCTCCGCGGCATCGGCGAGTACACCGCGGCGGCCATTGCCTCTATATCTTATAAAGAGAAAGTTGCCGTAGTGGACGGCAATGTGTTCAGGGTGCTTTCAAGAGTTTTTGGCATTGACAAGGAAATTAACAGTCCCGAGGGCAAACGTGCATTTACCACATTAGCCAACACCCTCATCGGTCCTGATAACCCGGATATTCATAATCAGGCAATGATGGAGTTCGGCGCGCTTTATTGCACCCCAAAAAGTCCTGCTTGCGGCCAATGTATTTTTCGCGAAGGGTGTTTTGCCGCGAATAAGAACCTGCAGCACCTTCTGCCTATAAAGGCAAAAAACAAAAAACAGCGAAAACGATACTTCTATTATTTCGTGATCAGGAAGGGCAAATCTATTTTGATGAAAAAGCGGGAAGGGAAGGATATATGGAATGGCTTGTACGACTTCTATCAGATTGAATCACAGAAGCCGGGAAAGGTGGAATCCATTGTCCAGGAATTCAATGAAGAAAATAGTTATGAAATCCAGACAGAAAACGTTCAGGTTTCCCCCCCCTATAAGCATGTTCTGACACATCAAATCATATTTTCCAGGTTTATTACTGTCGATGTACCAAGTACCTTTGAGTTATCGGGCGGAAGCTTTAAATTTTATTCGGCAAGGAAGATCGCATCGTTGCCAAAACCGGTTTTGATCGATCGCTTTCTGGCCGATAGCGAGATTTTGTAGTTGAACGATTATTGGTATTTTTACCTTTGCTCTCCATAGCGATTGGCGAAGGGGAGCCTAATCGTTTTGGAGATTTTCATAACCAAAACATTTAAAATCATGGCAGGAGTTAATAAAGTCATTTTAGTGGGCCGCGTTGGCAAAGAGCCCGAAGTAAGAAACTTAGAAAGTGGCGCAGTGCTGGCAAGTTTTTCAGTCGCTACCACGGAAAGTTACAAAGACAAGACCACAGGCGAAAAGAAGGAAATCACAGAATGGCACAATGTTGTGCTTTGGAGAGGTCTTGCAGAAGTCGCCCAAAAATATGTGCACAAAGGTGACTTGTTATACATCGAAGGAAAGATTCGGACACGCTCTTACGAAAAAGAAGGTGTGACAAAATACATTACCGAAATTGTCGGTGATAACATGACAATGCTCTCGACCAAAGGAAGTGGTGGTGGGAACTCAGGGTCTGGATATGTTCCCGCGGAGACCAGTGCGGCCGATAATTTCAGGGCTAGCGCACCGGTTGATACTAGTACGGATGATCTTCCCTTCTGATGTTTCACCAACGATGACCTTGTGGACGAACCTCCCAGTATTACCCTGTTAATTCCGATCCTTAGCCTGTGCGTTGTCGGCTTATTGCTGATGTTCTCATTTTTTTTGGCAATGGCTGAAACCGCTTGCTTTTCTTTGTCAAGAGGTGTGATTGAACAATGGTCAAGAAGTGCGGACGACCGAGAGAAGCTTGTTGCAAGTCTGATGGCAGATCCCCTCTCAATGAGAATCGCATTGATGCTGGTAGGGGTTCCTGCTCGGATATTTATAGTCGCGCTTGGACTGCTGATTCTTTCGGCAGCCGGCCTTCGCAACAGTGCCACGATTGAATACATCCTCGGAATTACCCTGGTGTTAATCATCTTATCTGATGTCGTTCCCAGAACGTATGCCCGAAAATATTCGGTGATCTGTGCGAGAAGGTTAAGCGCATTCTTAAACATCGTCGTGTTTATCTGTAAGCCTGCATCAACTTTGATCGTCGTACTTAGAACAAAATGGAAAGGGTCATTTAAAGAGCGTAAGGCATCACGTGAAGAAATGACCCAAGCGCTTGAAATGGCTGCGTCCACCGATACTGTTGTTGAAAATGAAAAAGAGATCCTGAGAGGCATTGTGAACTTTGGCTCTCTTAAAGTCACGGATCTTATGAAAAAGAGAAGCGCTATCTCAGCAATTAATATCGATGCCCCGTTTGATGAGTTGATCAATCACATTAATCGCTGCGGGTATTCAAGAATTCCGGTCTACAAAAATACGCTTGACACAATTGTCGGTGTGATCTATGTAAAGGATCTTCTGCCATTTCTCGATGAACCGCAAGGATTTAAGTGGCCTTCTATTTTGAGGCCAGGGTTCTTCGTTACTCAATCCAAAAAAATAGACCTTCTGTTAAAGGATTTTCAGGAGAAACGCGTACACATGGGAATTGTAAAAGATGAGGCAGGTAAGACATCCGGGCTGATCACTTTGGAAGATCTCATTGAGGAAATTATTGGAGAGATCAACGACGAGAATGATGAAATTGAAAACGAGGGCTACCGGAAGCTCGACGAAAATACGTACGTCTTTGACGGCAGAACTCCTATCCAGGAATTTTTCAAAGTGCTTGATCATGATCTCCCTTTCTTCAGTGAACCCAAACATCGGGAATCACTTGAAGACTTTATCTTCGAACTTCACGATGAACTTCCGACTCTGGGTGACGAACTTTATTATGAACAATTAACTTTCGTGATTGAGGCGATAGAACAAAAAAGAATCAAGCGGGTAAGAGTAAATGTAAATGCGCAGGCCTGACCTTCATGAAATCAAAATTTCATCATATTGGTTTAGTTTCAATACTTGTCTTGGTTACAAGTTGCTCACAGGATTTTCTGCCTAAGCCAATAGGTTATAACCGGCTGATCCTACCCGAACATGAGTATACAACTCTTCCCGATTCATTGCCCTATACATTCGAATATTCAAAACATGCAAAGTTATTAAGAGATACTTCGCGAATCAGTGAAAAGTATTGGGTGGAGTTATATTACCCGGCACTGAGCTCGAATATTCACATCACGTACAAAAAGATTCCGAATAAGAAAGTCTTGCAAGAGTTCATGGATGATTCGTATAAGCTTACTTCAAAGCATCAGATCAAAGCATATGCGATCAATGAAGTGATCACGAAAACTCCAAGCGGGAAGACTGCCGTTATTTCAGAGCTGGAAGGAGAAGTTCCCAGTCAGTTTCAGTTTACAATGACAGACTCGTCGAAGAATTTCATTCGCGGTGCTCTTTACTTTAACACGAAAGTTGCCAATGATTCTTTAGCACCGGCGATCGAGTTCATGAAGAAAGATATCATGCAGATCATTAATACGCTGGAGTGGAAGCAAAGGTAGAGTGAGAATTTTACCGCGATGAACCGACGAGGTAATGGTCGCTATGAAATGCAATGAAATCAGCGCGATGGACTAGAGCCAGTTTGTTTTATGGGGGGATGCCTGTGGTGTAATTTGTGGATATGGTTTTTTAGAGAGGGAATGAAAATAATCAACAGTCAATAAGTCAATAAGGTCAATGTTCATGATGGACTAGACCCAGTTTGTTTTATGTCCTAAGGTTACCAAAGTGAGGATGTATATTATCTGGCGATGAAAGTAGTTATACCGTCATCCTTCTCCATTGGAGAAGGACCGAGGATGAGGTGGTCCCGAAGTGTCGATACGATTCTCTGACGCCACCAGGCAACAACAGAATCGTGTCTTAAAAGATTTTTTTGGGACGGAATGAAAATAATCAACAGTCAATAAGTCAATAAGGTCAATGTTCATGATGGACTAGAGCCAGTTTGTTTTATATGGGCTGATGAGGGTGATAAAATCAATCTGCTACCGTATCGCGCAGCAGTGCACCTGTCATCGCGGCGAAGCCGCCTACAACGCCACCGATAGTGGCCATAAGTAAGTACAGAAGAAAGACGTGCTTCAAATTTAAAATGTGTGAAACACGCGTAGCGAGATCAGATGTTGAAGATGAATCGATCAGCCATGCATTGAAAGTCCATAGCGTCGCGATCGCAAGAAATCCGGCGAGGAAGGTCAGCCGCGACTTTAGAAAATAGCCTACGACAAATGCAGCAAGCGCGATCGAATACCATGGAAGGAAAAGATCCATCAAGTGTGCAAAGAAAAGAATCGCTATAAATTGAACTATGAATTTCATGCTGACAGGTTCCTCTTATGTTTCAATGACGAGGTTTCTCAATTTCCAATTTATAGAGCGATTCACCTTGTGCTTCATCGGCAGTGGCATACGACTTCAATTCGTAATATTTACCGTGAAGCCAATGATCGGTCATGTTATTATAGTACCGGCTTCCGGGATTTCCCGATTGTCCACCCGGATATACTGCCCACATTTTGATGCCCGTTTTCTCAAGACTGGCGATCATACGCCAACTGGGGCCATGCGACTTTGTTAACGCATTAATGGTTTCAGCGCTGCCACCGCCGGGAATTTGCTGACCAAGCGCGCTAATCCTAAGAAGATGATTTATAAAACTGTTTTTATAGTCACCCCAGGGTACCTTTGATTCATGGTGTGCCTTTTTCCATTGATCAATATCATCCACGCTAAGTAAAAATGCTTTTCGGATAATGTCGCCAGCAGTTTCAACTTCGGGCGTAGATTTGATATCAAAGAAAATAAAAGAAGGATTTTCACGTATGAATTTGATCGTCGTGAAATCTGTGGGTCTTTGCAAAAGCACTTCATCACTTTGCATTTCGTCCCAGGTCAACGCAATTACTTTTCGGAACCAGACCTCGAAATAAGTAGCACCATCAGAACCGGGATCATCAATGTAATCCCATGATGATATCAATTTTACTGCATCTTTCTGTTTGTCATTAAGATTTGATCCTTTGAGTTGTTCAATCATCAAAGGAAGGATCTCTGCTGCCTTTAGATTGTAATTGTCGGTTTGCAGTTTCATCATGTCGCTTACCTTGATGTTCTGCATTTTGCGGAGCTCATTATTTATTCTTCGGTTGCGATACGCTTCAAAACTTCCAGCCGTGATATAAAATGGATAGGTCTCGTCTGCCGGATATTGATTTGCTGAACTTTCAAAACCTCTTGCAGGATTCAATCGAAAAATATTTTCTTGCGTCGGAATGGTACGCAGCCATCCTGATGATTTGCGGCTTCCATCAAGAACAAATTTGCCCTCCAACTGGCGTCGAAGCGGGAACTTACCCTGCACATGCATCGCGATGTCTCCTGACATGCTGGCAAATGCAAAATTTTGTCCTGGACATCCCGCGTGACTGATTGCCTCAGTGAATTGCTTGTAGTTGTTCGCTCTGTTTAATTTATAAATCGCAATAACATCTTCTGTAGGCTCGTGCCCCATCCACTTAAATGCATAGTTAGTTCTGTTGTCTTTCGAATGGAAACTCGCATCATAAGGGATGGGTCCCCATTCGGTGTAGACGATCGTATCATAAAATATATCGCTGCCGCGTGGCACAAATTTCTCGACCACTTTCTTCGACTCAACCCACTGGCTATCTAACCAATATTTATTTCTCGTTCCATCCTCAAACTTTATTTTGTACCAATCAACCATATCGCGCTGTGCGTTGGTTTCACTCCAGGCAATTGAGTCGGTACATCCGATGATAACGCCAGGCAGTCCAGGCAGTGATGTTCCTATTGCATTGATGCCAGGCGCATGAAGCTGTATCGCATACCATAGTGACGGCATGCTCAGATCCAGGTGTGGATCACCACTCAGTATAGGTGCACCAGTTGATGTCTTTGCGCCACTGACAACCCAGTTATTGCTTCCGTTGGCAGGATTCGGTCCCGGAAGTTTTTGCAGTTTAATGAGTTCGTCAGGCAACGCCAGGGGTATACTATCTGATATCGTTCGATTAAACTTCCATCCTCCAGGATTATCAATGATTGGATCGGGAACACCTTCTTTATCAGGAAATAATAGACTGACCATCTCCGGACCAAAGAGTTTTAGTGTGTTAGTCATCTCCATATCTTTCTCACGCATCGTCAGTGATTGCGCCATACTTTTTAAGAGCAGCAGACACTTCATGGTGGTCCACTTTTCAGGGCTATAGTTAAGAAGTTTATATTCAAATGGAAGATTCTTATATGAGAGCGTGCTGATATATGCGTTAACGCCTTCTGTATATTTCTCCAACATGATCATGGCTTCCTGATTCGTGACCAGCGCATCGAGGCCGCGCTTAGCAGCGTACACCATTCCGAGCCGTCGTTGTCCGCGATCATAGTCGAGTATCGCGTTGTCTTTTCCGACGCCTGCAATTTCTGATACGCGACCTGCGGCGGCATGTGTCAGGAACTCCATTTGCCAGAGGCGATGGCGCGCAGTGACGTACCCCTGGGCGAAATAAAGATCAAGATCATTTGCAGCGAAGATGTGCGGGATGGCAAGGCTATCAAGAATGATGGTAATGTCGTCAGTTACACCCTGAATCGGCATCGGCTCCGGCGCCTTCATATCAGTTGGCTCTATGTTTCTCCAGAATCCGCCCAATGGATCAAGAAATCGCGCTACTGGTGGAATAGGCGCGCCGCCAATGTCCCATCGTCTATCCAAAACAAAGATCAACAGTAAGGTTACGGATAATGAGATGAGAAATTTGATTACTCGCATAAGATGCTCTGTGGTCAATCACCCGACCCAGGGTTATAAAGCTATAAAATGCTTTGAAAAGGATATCCCCACAACCATACAATCAGCGCAAAAGTATATCATTAAGTGCAAGGAACGTGAAAAGTGTTAACCTTTCATTAATTTTAGGTCTGTTTACCTGACACTTGAAAGCTATACTATCCCACTACAGCAAGGAGCAGGTCAAGAAGTCGGCTAATATCAAAGCAATCTTCTTTGATGTTGACGGCGTGCTGACCGATGGCCGGATCATTTATAATGAACTCGGTCAAGAGACAAAGAATTTCAATGTAAAAGACGGCCTTATCATTGGCCACCTGAAACGAGCGGGAATAATTACCGGCGTAATTTCCGGACGAGAATCTGCCGCTACCTCAAAGCGCTGCGCAGAGCTGAAGCTGGATTTTTGTCATCAGGGTATAATCGACAAGGCATCAGTCTTTGAGAAACTGATCAAACACTACGAACTTAAGTCGAAGCAGGTAGCGTTTATCGGTGACGACATCAATGACCTTGTTATCCTGCGTAACTGCGGACTCAGTGCGTGTCCTTCGGATACCTTTGATTATATCAAGTCGGAAGTTGATGTTGTTACAAAAGTAAAAGGCGGGCATGGCGTCCTTCGGGAGATCAGCGACCTTGTACTTGCAGCAAGAGGCGAGATGGTTAATATATTAAGCAAGCATGAATAAGTTTACTGATACAGTTCAAGTCACGGACAAAATCACATTGGGTGGTGATAAAATGGTTCTTTTCGGAGGACCATGCGCGGCAGAGAGCTATGACATATGCATGGAAACGGGTTCCAAAGTAAAGTCCATCTGTGAGGCTTTGGATATTCAATACGTATTCAAATCTTCATTCGATAAAGCCAACCGAACTTCTTCAAGATCTTATCGCGGTCCCTCGATTGAAGGTGGTTTGGAGATTCTTTCGCGCGTGAAAAAGGATCTTGGTGTACCCATCGTCACAGACGTACATGAATCATATCAATGTGCCGAAGTTGCAACCATTGTTGATGTTCTTCAGATACCAGCATTCCTATGTAGACAAACAGATTTGTTAAAGGCAGCAGCACGAACGGGCAAAGCGGTCAAGGTAAAGAAGGGGCAGTTCATGGCGCCGGAAGACATGAAGTATGCTGTCGACAAGGTGCGTGGAGAGGGTAATGATAAAGTGTTTCTGACTGAACGCGGTGTAAGTTTTGGCTATCACAACCTGGTGGTAGACATGAGGTCACTGCCTGTTATGCGACAGTTCTGCCCTGTGATTTTTGATGTTACGCATTCGATTCAACAACCCGGTGGACAAGGCGGATCATCAGGAGGTCAACGTGAATTCGCACCATTTCTTGCCAGAGCGGCAGCAGCAGCGGGCGTGGACGGATTCTTTATTGAGACACACCCCAACCCGGCTAAAGCGCTTAGCGATGGGCCAAATATGATTCCGTTGCATGAGATGGAAGCGTTTCTGAAGATGATTAAAATGTTTTGGGATCTTAATAGGAAATTGGCGTAGGGAGGTGAGGCAATTCAACGCGGCGTTGTGCATCGACACGTCGAGGCGCGGCGGGGTGGAAGGGTGACGAACCTCAGAGGGCGTCGCCAGATTTGGGGTTGTCTAGCTATTAAGAGTGTTGAAGGGATCGCTGTCGTGATTTTCGAATTGTCGTGGGCGGTGCGTTCGCCTCACCCTGGGTGTCTTTGCCAGAGATGGTCGGGAGGTAATGCTCTAGATGCTCACTCCCCATAAATCATTAAAGGTCACCCACTTGCCAATCACTTTTGCGGCTTTGACCTATTGCACTTACTTTTGCCGAAAATCTACAGGATTAGTGGGCATAACTTTATCCCAGGCATATACCCTGGTCGTCATTTCATTCCT
>JBDSKX010000009.1:0-9386 GCA_039916665.1 Chryseolinea sp.
TCTCATAAGGTCAGATCGAGATTGGCACGCAGCCATTTTCAGCCGTTGTCATAGGTTTATAATTATTCGCGACGAAGGTGGCGAAGGTTATTAACGCAAGTTAGTTATCGCATGTAAGCAGCGAAAATTAATACAAACGTAACTTTGGGATCGAGAAATGGTCTTGCGAAAAGTAAATCTTTGCGGGCATAATAACTTTGTAATGACTATCCAACAACTAACTGCAAATCTGGTGAAATCAGCACAATTGTTAACCATTGTTATTTGCTTTGCTTTCTCTCCAGCAAAGAATAGACCCTTGAAGTTGAATGAAATTCAGGTGATTGGAAGCCATAACAGTTACAAACAGACTATCGAGAAGCCGTTAATGGAATTAATCCTTGCCAAGGATACGAGCAATATCGGACTCGACTATCATCATCTGCCCATCAAAGACCAACTCAGTCTCGGGCTTCGCGGCTTGGAGATCGATGTCTTACACGATCCGGAGGGAAAGAAGTATAAAAACCCCGTTGGACTGAAACTACTTCGATCAAAAGGAATAATTCCACTGCCATACGATGAGCGTGACGAACTTTCAAAGAAAGGCATGAAAGTTTTGCACGTACCGGATATCGATTTCAGAAGTCATTGTCTCACGTTTGTTGGATGTCTCATGGAAATCAAAGAGTGGTCGGATGCAAATCCAGATCATCTGCCGATCATAATTACAATCAACCCAAAAGACTCTGGCATTGAGCTTCCTGGATTTACCAGCGTATTCCCATTCACTCCAAACGTGCTTGATAGTCTTGACAAAGAAATTCTTTCAGTGTTTCCAGCGTCAAGATTAGTTACACCGGATCTTGTGAAAGGAAAATCTGCAACGCTGCGGGAGGCCGTTACAACCAAAGGGTGGCCGTTGTTAAAGTCAGTTCGCGGTAAGATGTTGTTCGTTCTTGATGCCGAAGCAGGAGTCACCAATTTGTACATCAAGACATCACTGAAAAGCAAGCCGATGTTTCCCAATGTGCCGGTCGATAAACCAGAGGCAGCGTTCCTTATTATGAATGAGCCGGCGACACAGCATGATAAGATCAGAGAATTTGTTAAACTGGGATTTATGGTCAGGACACGTGCTGATTCAGAAACCCGCGAAGCGCGACGCAATGATTATTCGAGACTAAAGCAAGCTATAAGTTCCGGAGCGCAGTTGATCAGTACGGATTATTACGATGCTTCTCTTAGTCCTTCAGGAAATTTCGAGATTTCTTACGGCGATAATTCATTCGCGCATTGCAATCCTTTGATCGCGCCTGAGCACTGCCATCTATAATTGATTTCGAATGGATCATGATCGCATGGTCGCTATGGTGCTGGATAATTAAGCCAGAATTTCATAGATTGATTCCCATGATTGATCTGGTTATTGAGGCGAGACAAGCATCTCTTGCGCCCGGGATGAGTGTAAAAAGGATTCTCCCTTTTCGGCTTAGAAGAATGGTTGGCCCATTTATTTTTATGGATCACGCAGGTCCGGTGAAAATCAATACTACGTCTGATGTGTCGATGGATGTGCTGCCGCATCCACATATCGGTCTTTCGACCGTTAGCTATCTTTTTGGTGGGCAAGTAACGCACAGGGATAGCCTTGGCGTCAGGCAGGTTATAAAACCAGGAGAGGTGAATTGGATGACGGCCGGTAGCGGCATTTCGCACTCTGAACGTTTTGAAGATCCCAACGTATTGGCTGGCGGTAATCTCGAGATGATTCAAACGTGGGTTGCATTACCTGAAAAGGATGAGGAATCGCAGCCCAGTTTTAATAACTACAAATCCGAGACACTACCGATCTTCACAGACAAAGGTATCTGGATGAGACTCATCGCAGGAAATGCATTTGGATTGCGAAATGAAGTTAAGACCCATTCGCCGTTATTCTACGTTCACGTAGTTCTTCAACCGGGCACACGGTTCGGACTTCCTGAAGAACATAGTGAACGTGCGATTTACATTGTAAAGGGAACGATCGAAATGGGTGGTTCTAAATATGTTGAAGGTCAAATGATCGTATTCTCCAAAGGGGTCGATCCCGTGATAAGTGCAACAGAACCAACCACTCTGATGATTATGGGTGGCGAACCGCTTGGTGAAAGACATATCTGGTGGAATTTTGTTTCGTCCAGGAAAGAGCGAATTGAACAGGCGAAGACTGACTGGAAGGAGGGAAGAATCATTCTGCCTCCCAATGACAACCTGGAATTTGTTCCCTTGCCGGATGATCACACTCGACCCGCTGGAGGTCCGTCTCCACAGGCGCTTTCATAGAAATTTTAAATAAATGAATTGTCGTAAACGAGTTGGTAGTGTCCAAACGTCGCCTGGAGCGTTTCTGCTTCTGCAAGATGTGAGGCAATATATTGCTCCTTGATGGTGACCTCGTTGCTTGCATCTTTATTCTCTACATAAAGTCTCAGTGACTTTATTCCATGATCAAGATGGGGCATTCTGGTATATGCTATCCTGAGATCGTCCAGTGCCATCAGTAGTTTGGCGGTTGTATCGTCATCAAAAGCTTCGTAATAATTTGGATTGGAACCCGCGCGGTAAAGGTCTTTTTTACTTTCCATTGGTCTGTTGCTTAATTGAATTCAATCATTTGATAGTTATAACTGTGCCAGTTTTTTGGATCGGGCTTTTGCGCTACTGTCACTCGAATAGCTCTGAATTGTTTAAAAAACCGTGCGTTCCCAATGAAAAACGGCAATCTGATGTGGTTGTTACTCAACAGAGATAGCAAGACGTGCGTAACACATTCCCGACATCGGGTCCAATCAGGTGGCAGACATTGAAGCGGTTGAGAATCGTATTGCATTCCCAAATTCCCAAGTCACAATCGTGCACCTTGAAATACATGTAATTGAATACTTAAATTTGAGTAAATCACCCGCGCCATGTTCAAGCACCTTTGGAATACAACGGTCAGGAATCTTTGGCGAAATCGTCGGTTTACAGCAATAATATCATAGGGCTTTCGCTCAGCATTTCAGTGTTCCTCGCGCTCAACGGTTATGTGCTTTATCACCTTAGTTTTGACAAGGTTTATAAAGATGGGGAAAGAATTTATCGCGTTGACTATTTCGAATGTCAGGATGGTCAGCCTGTTCTTGAAAGCTCGCGGACACATGATGGAACTGCGCTGTTAATGCAAGCATACATGCTGCAGGTTGAAGCCGTTACGCGGATATATTGGGAACTTTAATTATCCGTGGACCTTCACCTACGTAAAACTCCGCGCGGGTACAAATGATATCGAGGTCTTTAATAAACAACTCACAAGGATTGCCAACAAGCATATTACGACGCTGGTCAATCGTGGTCACACTGCAAAGCATGAACTTCGCCCCTACAATCAACTTCACTTTCTTGCGCCGCTGACAGGTGAAGCAAAGCCTGGCGTTAACAAGACGCTTCTCTACTTTCCTTGGTCATAAGTGTAAATGGCAGTATAAAATAAATCAAAGGTCTTTGACTCATCGTCATAAACAGATTGTTCCTCCTTGCTCAATTTGCCGCCGATAATAGAGCGGGCAAAGCAAAAAAAAAACGTTTTCACTTGGATTTAAAACGGTGCAGTGGTCTTACTCCATGTGACACTATTTTGTTTCAACCGCGAAGTGAATAACTTCAGAATGATGATGTCGGGGTGTGCAAATGAAACTAAAATCACATATTTAGGTATGCACTAAGGTGGATGCGTGGATTTAAAAATTAGACGCCGAATTGAGTGAGATGATGATTCAGGTGCTTATAGAACATGGTATTCCACTCGTTTGCGGTTAGTCGTCCAAAGGAGTCCGATTCTTTTTGATCAAATGCTTTCTCACCTATTTGTTGGGTCTTCTTTAAATAATTAATCAACCGGTTTTTTTCTACTTCGAAATCTCGGCCATCTCTAATCTTGAATTGTGGAGCGGTTGCGCTATTGCGTGGGTAAGGAGCCAGACCGCATACTTTGTTCTTCACAAATAGTTTCAAAATCATTCTGACGAATACATTTGGCTTAGCATGGATATTCTCGTACGCCATTTCATATGCGACATTGCAGTGCGCAAACATCTGTGTAGCGTTCATCTTACCCCATTGTGGCGACGAAGTAATATTGAGTTTATTAACGCGGTTGACAGCCTGCTCGACAACCCGTGCCGTAAAAATATTGGGGTAATCCATGGATAACTTATAATTTATTGGAAGGCTAAGATAGTAATCCGGAAATCAGAGCAAAGTAGGTTATCAGAAAATGTTCTGAGATTTTGGATTTCAATTATTAAGCTTCGGAAAAAAGAAGTTAGAACAATGAATTCCAGTGTCAACATCCATTCAGGAGTTTTTCGGACATTTGTTAAGGCTCCCATAATATGGGATGCATTGAGGCCGCCGGGTATTTCTGTATCGCCGGCGCTGGAAATTCGTGTACAAGCAGGCACTGGGTAATTGCTGTTCTCGAACTGGTGGAATAAGGCTTGGCGTCCTGCATGGTTTGCCTTTACCAATTATGGTGTAAATCAAATTGGGTCGTTGCCGACAATGAGTAGGATTTTTTCTATTGAGTGCATAGATTGGAAAAATTCGTCATGAACTTCCAGCTAGATAATTTCGTCCATTTAGTCTTAATTGGCTTTGTCGCACTCTTTCCCGTGGTGAATCCGATTGGAACAGCATTTATTGTCAGCCCTTATCTTACCGGATTACAAAAGAAGGAAAGGCTTAGAATTGTAAAAATTGTCACCATTTATGCTTTTATGGTTTGTGCCATCACGTTGTTTATCGGGCACTGGATTCTGGAATTATTTGGTTTATCAATACCCATTATACAACTGGCCGGTGGAATAATGATCTGCAAAATAGGGTGGGAGTTTCTTTCATCGGATAACGACACGAAGGCTTCCGGAAAAGGCGAAATCATAGATGATAAACAATTGTCCAGTTTCGCTACCGTAGAGAATAAGGTTTTTTATCCGATTACTTTCCCAATGACCACCGGTGCCGGAACGATTGCCGTGTTGTTTACATTGAGCGCGCATGGCGCCAACAAGGAGCCTTCTCAGTATTTCTTCAACGTTGGCGCCTTATTGGTCTCTGTGGTCATGATCTGTGTTCTCATATTCATTTTCTATTTGAACACGAACCGTCTGTTAGGCCACATCGGAAAGCAGGGCGAAGTGATCATCAATCGGATCATGGCATTCTTGATTTTCTGCGTTGGTCTTCAGATCGGCGCCGACGGGATTATTCATTTTATTAAAACGGAGTTCTCGTTGCCCTGACATGGTCGGGTCATATAAATTTCATAGACTGTTCTCTTACAGCCGAACTAAGCATGTAGCCCGACTCCTTCCCCGGTCTCCACTCCTTAGTTCACCGCCATGACCTTTGATTACAACATCGTAACTTAAACTCAAGCCAAGTCCGGTTCCGTGCCTCGTTGGTTTCGCAGTGAAGGGTTGAAAGATCTTATCTAATATTTTGGGATGGATCTATTGGCATTGTCACTGACTCTGCTGCAATTCTTTCAATGTTGTTTTGATCTTTTCTGGCTATCACGGTTGACTAATTTGCCCTTTGTTTTCTTTAACTTTTGACAATTTACTGCAGATTACCGTAGCTCTGGACTGCTGGTATAGATGTCCACAGGTAGTCTAAAATTTAGGAGGAAAACAGTACTAACCACAAAAATATATTCCATGATCGTTCATCTCATAGACGGCACCTACGAATTATTCAGGCACTTTTACGGACTGAGGTCATTCAATAAAGGAAAGGATAAACCATTGGGTGCTGTCGTCGGTGTACTCAATGGAATACTGGAGATGATTGAACAAGGAGCGACACACCTTGGTGTCGCGACGGACCATGTTATAGAATCATTTCGAAATGATCTATGGCCCGAATACAAAACAGGAGAGGTAATCGAGTGGCCGTTATCTTCACAATTTCATCCTTTGGAAAAGGCATTGGCTGCCATGGGCATTGCGGTCTGGCCAATGATTGAATTGGAAGCCGATGATGGACTAGCATCAGCGGCTTTCATCGCAGCCGCTGATTCTCGTGTATTGAAAGTTTGTATCTGGACTCCCGACAAAGATCTCGCACAGTGTGTACGAGAAGATCGAGTTGTACAAATTGATCGAAGAGGTAAAGCAATTCGCGATGCAAGTGCAATATTTAAAAAGTTTGGTGTAAACCCAGAGTTGATTCCCGATTATCTCGCGCTACTGGGAGATAGTGCAGATGGCTATCCGGGAATTTCTGGAATCGGAAAAACTGGTGCGTCACAATTGCTGAATACCTATGGACCGATCGAGTCATTCCCTGAAAAGACGCTTGGGCAACAACGCGAGAAAGCGTTGCTGTTTAAAACGCTTGCCACATTGCGAACGGATGCAAAATTGTTTGACAACGTTGATGAATTGAAGTGGAAAGGGCCAACGTCTGCTTTTGCCGAGTTTACTGCTAAGGCGAACGAACCGCGTTTACTTGCGAGAGCAAATGAAGCAGCTGGCAAGGTTGATGCTTAGACGCTATCGCGTTAACACATTGTCATCAATTTCAGTCCCTTCATGGATTTAATAGTATAGTAATAATAAATCTATTGCCACAGGGAAAGTTGAAAGTTATAGACCGGATCGCCTTTAACGCAACCTGAGGTCTAGTTAACATTTTGAATTAATCGTTTGTTACGAGATTTTGTGTAACTAACGGCTCGATGCAAGCGGACATAAAAAAACCTTAGTCAAAAACCTTATCATGAAAGCTATACAATACACAGCCTTTGGAGGGTCGGAGGTGATTAGACTGGTGGAAACAGCGAAACCTGATTTTGCAGAGGACGAAGTTCTGATAAAAGCTGCAGCGGTAACAGTGAATCCCGCTGACATAAAATTTCGCTCCGGAATTTTGCAGTCAAGAATGCCGATACAATTACCTTTCATACCGGGACTTGATGTTGCCGGGGTTGTGGAAGCCGTCGGCAGTAAAGTGTCACGAATCAAAGTGGGCGATAAGGTATACGGTGGGAAATTTGGTGGAACGTATGCACAATTTGTAGTCCTTAAAGAAGAAAGTACAGGTATTATACCCTCGAACGTGACGCTGAATGAAGCGGCGTCATTGGTTGTGTCACTGGTAACTGCTTATTCTTTTTTGATAGAGAATGCAGCCGTGAAACCAGGAATGAAATTGTTCATTCAAGGAATTGCCGGCGGCACTGGTGCTGTGATCTTACAAATGGCAAAGGCACTCGGACTTTATGTAATAGGCACGGCATCGGCAAATGGGATAGAATTGGCAAAATCGCTTGGCGCAGATAAAGTGATTAATTATAGAACCGAGGATTTTGCGACGATGGTAAGCGATGTCGACCTGGTGATTGACATGGTAGGAGGAGATGTTCAGGCTAAATTATTCGGCGTTTTAAAAAAAGGTGGAAAACTCCTCAGTGCGGTGCAGCCGCCTTTACAAGAACTTGCACAACAATATGGTGTGGAAGCAACATTCGTTTCCTCGGCCTACTCATATCAGAAATTGGATTACGGTAAGTCGATGGTTGAGCAAGGTATCATTAAACCAAAAATTGTTCGAACCCTTAAACTGCCACATGCCGCCAGAGCGCAAGACATCGTTTCGGCCGGTGGCATCGATGGTAAAGTTGTGTTAGAAATAGACTAGACCAACTTCTTCTGATTGATAAAAGTATTTAAGAAGGAGATGAGCATTCCATTGATTTATGAGACGCTAAACCCTTTTTTAAAAGAGACTCAATTGCCGGGTGATCAGATTGAACTAACTACTATCTCTCTTGTGTTTATTGTAGATTAGCAACTTCACACAAGCAGGAAAAATATATGGAAACTGAAAAAGCAATATTGGCAGGCGGATGTTTTTGGGGCGTTGAAGAATTGTTCAGGCATCACCCCGGAGTGATTTCAACTGTTGTGGGATATACTGGAGGGGATGTCAAAAATGCAACGTATCGGAATCATGGAACGCATGCTGAAGGTATAGAAGTCAAGTTCGATCCGGCACTTTTGCCTTATAAAAAGCTTCTGGAATACTTCTTTCAGATCCACGATCCGACCACCCGAAACCGACAGGGAAATGATAAGGGTATGTCATATCGCTCCGCCATTTTCTATTCTAACGAAACACAACGTGAGACAGCCAATACTTTGATCACTGAAATGGAATTGTCAAAGAAGTGGCCCGGAAAAATCGTGACGGAAGTCGTTCCTGAAACAGATTTTTGGAATGCGGAAGAGGAACATCAGAACTATTTGCAGAAGCATCCCAATGGATACACTTGCCACTTTGAACGACCTGAGTGGAAATTGAAGTAATACATGATGTCAGGTCGACAATCAAGTTTCTGCCTAATCTATCGGGCGCAATGGCACGGTCTGTTTTAAAGGCAGATTACACTACAGTATATTGATCCACATGAGAAGTGAATTTAATCCCAAACATACCGCTCATCGAACGCTTTGTCATTGTCTGGCATTAATTTCCTGACTCCTCCTGAAATGTATATTTTTTATGATGAGCATGTTTTTGATCGATGTAACTAAGTGATTGTGACATAACGGTAGATGGATTTTTCAAACCATTTATGAGTATGATTTCATCGACTGATACTGGAAATATTTTGATCAGAAAAATTGAAGGGTGGAATCAAATGTGTCTGGAAATTTGGCGCGCGGCGAAAGGCCAACCCATACAGGGTTTTAAAAAAGGCATGCATCCTCACCCCAGGTAGCCCCGACTTCGTCGAGGGTGACCTGGGGCTAGCATGTATTGCCCTTTCAGGGCAACTTAACGAATACAATCCTTGATGAAAGTTGTACAGATATTCATGAACTAAATGACATTGTGCGACGGTATCAGCTGTCACTTCTCGTAGACCTGTTTAGTCAATGTCCCTCAAATTCAAGCTAACTTGACAAAGTAGAATAGCCCCATTTTTTTTATGGGGGGATGATGCGGTGGGGTAATTTGTTGATATGGTTTTTTACAGGGGGAATGAAATAATCAACAGTCAATAATCAATAAGGATCAATGTTCATGATGGACTAGACCCAGTTTTTTTATAGGGGGGGATGCTGTGGGGTAATTTGTTGATATGGTTTTTTACAGGGGAATGAAAATAATCAACAGTCAATAAGTCAATAAGGGTCAATGTTCATGATGGACTAGACCCAGTTTTTTTTATGGGGGATGATGCGGTGGGGTAATTTGTTGATATGGTTTTTTAGAGAGGGAAATGAAAATAATCAACAGTCAATAAGGTCAATGTTCATGATGGACTAGAGCCAGTTTGTTTTATGTCCTAAGGGTACCAAAGTGAGGATGTA
>JBDSKX010000010.1:0-24590 GCA_039916665.1 Chryseolinea sp.
TGGTTCTCGCCGAAGATCGTGAATCAGCAGAATTACTGCGGAGCTCATTGATGCAGGCGAGGTGTTGCTGATAAGGATGATAAAGGTAAGGATGTAAAAGATAAACTTATTTTAACCTCCTCGTCTCCTTCCTCGGTTGTAGAGATTGGCGTTAGTAAATATGGCGCGGCAGGCATCCATTGATTTGGTGACACTCGGTTTAGCCCATTGATGATTAGTCCTGGTAAAATGTAGCACCCCATCCAAGTGTCAGACCGAATTTTAGACATCCGATTATTATATTATTACCTTTAATACCGGCTGCGCTTGACTCCACCCCAAATGCACCCGGAGAATTAGCTAACCAATCCCTTCAATGCACTTTGTCAAAATAGCGGGCAACCCGTTCCTTTGGTTGCTATTCTTCCTTATCAGTAGTTCGTGTCAGCCAAAATCAGCTGAGTCGCCAGCATCGACACCTGATTCACTTGCAATAGATTCCACACAATCCAATGCCCTTCTTGATTCTACAGTATTGCCTCAGGAACAAGATTATTCCAACTGTGTTCGCGGCCACGCTGAACCCGTCGTCAAAAACACGGTTGATCCGAGAGCGGTGTTTGAACTTAACAAAGATGGCCATACAGGAACAGAATCGATCGAATTTGGAAACGGTGATAAACTGGTCATCAAAAACTGGGGATGCGAATATTACATTCTCACTTTTAGATTCGAAACGGCGCGTTTTGCGGCCGACACCACCGACACTCCCTATTGGATGGATAAAATCGTAACGTTAATGAGTGGCATTCAAAGCGGTCTGGATGCCCCGTTGAATATTTCCAGTGGGACTGAAGCCGTTAAGAATCTGTTAAATGGTGAACCGAAATATAGCCTCGGCGAAGCGATCGTGTATAATAATGATGAAATTCGCGAATACGTTACGATCGACCGGATTCAAAAAATTAACGATAATCGATTTGCGGTAGAGGTGTCATATCTCATGGGGCCGTTGTAAGATTGGAAAGAAATTACGTTAACTAATATATTCGTCACGAAAAACTTATTAACAAAATTTGCTGTCATATCTTAAATTTTGCTTCCGATTTCGCTGATCTTCCTGACCTCAGTGAACCTCTTCGGACAAAAGTTCGGCGTAAGAATATATCAGAACACTGATCTCTTCAGTAGCAGAATTTCAAACAATGGATACAATTCGCCAGACTTGAAATTGAATTTCAATCGGATCTCACTTGCCTTTGACATAAATGCCCAAAACAACATCACGCACGAAATAGAAATTTTCATTCCTGAGAATTCTAAAAAACTGGAAGACGTTAAATTTCCCTATGGCTACCACCTTAGCAGTTCGCTTTCTGCAGCAAACAGAGAGTCAAATTTTGCGATGAGGTATGAAATCAATAAAAGATAACGAAAGGAAAAGGACCGTTCGCTGCGAGATTGGGAGTCGCTATAAATCCTTACTTTCTGAAAATTCAACACACGCCAACTTCGGAAGCCGCATATTCTACGTCACTGAAAAATTATGGTGTGTCCATTAACATTGTTCCTGGGTTTGATTATGCCCTTTCCAAAAACCTGCAACTTAGTCTGAATCTTCCATTGCAGAGTCTATGGCGTCATTTACAGAATCAAAGCAATCCGTGATCATCCATACCTGTCCGTCAACGGGAAACAAGAGGTTACCACCATACATTATTTGAAAATGTTTTTACACTGAGATTTGGTTTGGCATATATTTTTGGAAAGTAAGTTTGTTGTACACTTCACTCAAGAACTGTCCAGGCATTCGATGGTACAAAAATCCTCGCTTGGAATGGTGACAAACGAAAAATCTCACATAAATTTCGAACTTTAGCCGCTCGGCAATTTTTATCGCCAATTTGAATGGCGAGAAAATTATCAGGTCACTTTCAGTTTTCTGAATGGTTTTGAAGCAACAATTTCCTTAGGTCTTGACACTTATTAGTATTAGGCAAAAAGCCTGGGTAAATTCGATAAGCTTGCTCATCAATGAAAGAGTTGTCGCCTTTGTACGAATTTCATTAATTTAGCTTAAACCACGATCAACTATGTCGGCTCTTATCAAACCATTCGAACTGCTGAAAATCAAAGCGGCAAAAGACCTTCTCATTTTCGACGCGACAGGTACCCCGGATGCTCGACAGAAATATGAATCCAAACATCTTGAAGGTGCATTCTTTGTCGATGTAAATACTCAACTCGCAGACATCAAACAGAATGCTGCTGATGGCGGAAGGCATCCACTTCCGACACTATCAAAGTTTTCTTCCACTCTCGGCATCCTCGGTATTACACCGTCCAGCCACATCGTTGTTTATGACGATAAGAATGGATCCAATGCAGCGGCAAGATTTTGGTGGATGCTGAAAGCAATAGGACATAACAATGTTCATGTCCTTGATGGAGGGATGGAAGCTGCCGTAAGCGCAGGGTTCCCTACAAACGCAAAGGTCGACCAATCTGAAAAAAAAGAACCATACAAAATCAGACACGCTGATTGGCTATTTCAACAAGCAGATATCCAAGAGATCGACAAGGTATCGGGAGATGAAGATTATCTGATCATCGATGTACGTGATGCTTTTCGCTATGATGGAATTAACGAGCCAATTGACCTGATCGCAGGACACATTCCGGGTGCTTTAAACATTCCATTCTCTTCGAATATGGATAGCACGGGGAAGTTCCTTTCTGCTACTGAATTAAAATCAAAATATGATGATGCTTTAGGAGGAAGGACATCCGACAAAGTCATTGTTCATTGTGGTTCTGGAATAACAGCCTGTCATACGCTGATGGCCATCGCCGAAGCCGGTATCGAAATGCCAAAGCTATACGTAGGCTCGTGGAGTGAATGGTCGAGAAATGATCGTCCCATGATCATCAAAAAAGATGAATCCTAAAGGGTTTCAACCGGCAGGAAATTTTGATAGTGCTCGTAATACTGCATGATATTTCGCACATAAATTCTGGTTTCAAATCCTCTGCAATGACCAAATTTAACTACCGGATCACTATAGTACTTGTACGTCGATTTTTTCAACAGCATATCCTCCACGTTGTCGTTCCACACGTATGGATTGAGATTGTACTTTAGCGCCAACGCTTTTGCATCCATAATGTGACCGATCCCCGCGTTGTAAGATGCCAGCGTGAATTTTATTTTATCCTCATTCGAGTATTCCGGTTTATCAAAATGTTTGTAAAGCCACCGAAAGTATTTTGTACCGGTTGAAATATTCAGATCAGGCGAAGAAAGCTTTTTGAAATTGATCTTGTACGTCTGAGCGACAGAAGGCATCAACTGCATCAGTCCGAAGGCGCCGACGGGCGAAACAATCAAAGGTCTGAACCTTGACTCCTGATGAATAATGGCTGCTATTAACTTCCAATCAAATGCTTCGCGAGTAGCATATATCCTGATCAGAGAATCATAGGGCGAAATTATGCCTTTCATGATCACCGGGATCTCGTACTTCAATTTTTGATTAACATAGTCAGAATGATCGCGGTACTTCTTAAGGGTATACTGATAGTCCGAGCTCTTTTTATGCTTGGTATGCCAATTGTTGAAATCGTCTTTCAATGCTTCCGAATGGGGATTGAACGCGAAAGCTATCGGCTGTTCTCGCTGAAGTACAGCATACTCCTTTAACTCGGGAAAAAATGAACGCATGATTAGATAGTCGTGACGATCTACCAGCAAACTTTTAAACTCTTTTCTTGCGACCAATTCAAGCGCCACTTCCTTACTCAATTCACTTTCAAGTGAGCGAACCGGATCCCTTAAACTTTGAACAATCGAATCTTTACCATGCATCCAGAAATGCACTGGCGATTGATGGATTACACTGAAACCTGGCTCATTGCGTGTAGTGTCCCCGATTGATTCAGACGTGACTAATATTACATCAGAGTAATAGATTGTGTTACTAAATGGTGTAATCGAATCCATGGCGGAATTGACAAACAGTGTACCCATCGCCATGTCAAAGTCGCCTTTGGCAATGCTGTCATACATCGCCTTATAATTCTCCACTGTAATAATATCAACAGCAAGATCAGCCTGGCGTGCATAAAGTTGAAGGAGCTCATATTCTAAACCGTGCTCTTCGCCATCGACTAGGAAGTAGGTATTAATTGAGTGAAGGGTCAGAACTTTCAGTTTTTTTCGTTTCAGAGGATACCTTACCCTGGCCGGAGGTCTACGTATAACCTGTGGTGGTTGAGGGGGTGCAAAAATGAAAAGCGCCTGAGAATCCAGCGACATTCGACTCAACGAGACGTCCGTCTTTTCAGCTTTGTGGCCGCATCCATACAGGACGAAGCCAAAAACGGCAAACACAATGAGTTTTAAAGGGTTCATGGGAGTTCGAACCTCCTAAACAAGCGAAAAAGATATCAATAAGCCATCATTATGGTGTTTTATATTTGCCGTTTTGCCGCAGTGCGCCAAAGACGCAATGGTAGAATCCAGATTCGTGGCTTGCATTGCCCCGTTTCGGTGAGAAACCACTCTATTATATATAGGTACCTGAAAAACAAATGCCGGACGCTACTAACGTCCGGCATTCACACTACACTCTGCGCCATTTGCAATTACCTAAAAACTGCAAATAAAAAATTGGCGCTACGTCAGCTTTAAAAATTGGCATCCCGGCACCGGCAAAAAATATTTACCACCAACAACCACTACGAATGGAGTAAATGACCAGTCGCGCCGGTAATGCCATATCTTGAATAAGTATTTAGCGTTTAATATTAGTCCATGGTATTTTAGCTAGTCCACGTTGTCATGCAGGAACTTGTTATTACCCAGCAAACTGTTATCATCATTCAGATTGTACTTCGAGATAAACGGTTCCGACGAATGGGGAACATCCTGAATCTTCACACCCCTTCTCAGATAAGCTGGTAATGACCACTTCTCATTGAATTCTTCTTTTGTCATCTCAGGTTTCTTTGCCTGACGGATCTTGTCTTGTCTTTCTTTCGCCTGTTGCTGGAGACGATCTTTTGTGTTTCTCAATGCCATATTTCCTTCTTCGTTAATGATCTGGTCACCAAATTTTTCAGTAATAGCATCATACTCATCATCCTTAAACAATCCATCTTCACCGTCTTCGTCGAGACCATGTGAATGATCGGAATCAGAAGTATTAAATGGTCCTGTAAATACCATTTCACGTTCAACCGGCTTTTCTTCAGCAGGTGGCGCGGGTGGTGCATTTTTTACCGGAGGAATATTCATTGTCGGAGGCGTGAATGCCGCAGGGGACGGCGTGTAGACCGGTGGTGGTGGCGTGAATGTTTCAACCTGTTTAACCGGCACCGACGGTTGTACTTCAACCATTCTCACATCCATGTCATTCTTTTCATTCACAGAATTATCAGGAGGTGTAAATAACCATCCCTGAGAACGATCCAGATCAAGGATCTTCTTTTCTTCCTTGGCCACGGGGATCACCTTCGAATCATTCTGAAATCCTGTCGCAATCACAGTAACTCTGATTCTGTCTCCTAGATCAGGGTCTACACCATGACCAAAGATCATTTCGGCATCTTCACCAGCCTGAGCCTGGATGTATTCTGTTATTTCTGTTAATTCATCCATCTGAAGTTCGGCATCAACACCTGATATGATGGACAACAGAATTCTCTGCGCACCCATGATGTCACGGTTGTCGAGCAACGGTGAGGCTAAAGCACCTTCAGCTGCTTTAGACGCACGATTTTCACCGCGAGTTTCGGCAGATCCCATTACTGCCGCGCCAGCATTCAGCATGACCGTTCTCACATCCTGAAAGTCGACGTTTACATAACCAGCAAGCGTAATAATTTCAGCGATGCTTTTAGCAGCCGTTGTCAGAATATTGTCGGCTTGTGCGAAAGCCTGTCCAATAGAAAGGTTTCCGAAGATCTCGCGCAGCTTATCGTTAAGTATTACCAATACCGTATCACAATTATTACGAAGTGACTCAAGACCAAGTCCGGCTTGCGTCATCTTCTTGCGACCTTCAAAAGAAAAAGGCGCTGTGACAATTCCAACTGTAAGTATGTCCATATCTCTGGCAATCTTGGCGATTACCGGAGCTGCACCCGTTCCTGTTCCACCGCCCATCCCGGCCGTTACAAAAAGCATTTTTGTATCTGCCAGCATCTCACGAATCTGTTCCTTGCTTTCAAGGGCAGCGTTCTTGCCGACTTCGGGATTAGCGCCACATCCTAAACCTTCGGTCAGGTTTGCACCTATTTGTAGTTTATTCGGTACCGGACTGGTGTTCAATGCCTGGTTATCTGTATTGCACACAATAAACTCGACATCTTTAATGCCTTGCTTATACATGTGGTTTACCGCATTGCTTCCTCCCCCGCCAACGCCAATCACTTTGATGATTGAGCGCATGTTGCTGGTCTTGGGGATCTCAAATTTGTATGATCCTGCTTCAAACATGTTTTAATTTTTTAGTGGTTGTTCATTTAATCAATACTCATTTTTTCCCTCCAGATCATCAATCAACAGATTCTTCGTCTTGGCGAGGATATCCGTAAAGAAATTCTTGGAAGTTGGAACGGGCCGCTTTACTGTCTTAATGGCTTTCACCACTTCGCGTGCCTCTTTGTAGCGGTCTTCTCTTTCATCAAGAGAGCGGAAACCTGATAGCACCAGGCCCACAGCTGTAGCATACATCGGACTCTTCACAGATTCGATCTTGCTCTTACCAAGGTGCTCATTAGGATAACCAATACGGGTGTCCATACCAGTCATGTATTCTACCAATTGTTTGAGGTTACTCAGCTGAGCACCTCCTCCTGTTATCACAATTCCACCGGCCAATCTATTTTCAAATCCTGAACTGATAATCTCTGTGTGCGCCATCTCGATAACTTCTTCCATCCGCGCCTGAATAATGTTGGAAAGATTCTTAACAGATATTTCTTTCGCAGCACGATTACGTATGCCGGGGATAGAAACAATTTCATTTGGACTTGCCTCTTCAGCAATTGCTCTTCCAAAACGAGTCTTCAATTGTTCTGCCTGTTGTGGCAACACGCTCAACCCTACTTTGATGTCATTCGTAACAATATTCCCACCGAAGGGTATAACAGCTGTGTGTCTGATGATATTGTCGTAAAAGATCGCGACGTCAGTTGTTCCACCACCGATATCGATGAGACAAACACCTGCTTCTTTCTCCTCGTCACTCAATACAGCCAGGCTCGACGCAAGAGGCTCAAGGATCAGATCAGAAATTTCCAGTCTGCCTCTTCTTACACACTTGTTGATATTGTTTATCGCATTAGTCTGTGCCGTAATGATATGGAAGTCCGCTTCTAGTCTTACACCGGACATTCCTACCGGTTCCTTGATACCATCCTCATAATCAACCATGTAATCCTGAGGCATAACATGAATGATCTGACTCCCTGGAGGAACAACCATTCTATACATGTCCTGAGAAAGGCGCTCAACGTCGTCGATGGTGATCTCGTCCTCTTTAGAAGAACGTGTGATACCGCCGTGCTGAATGAAACTCCGGATGTGCTGACCGGCAATACCAACATTAACCAGGGCGATATCAATGCATGCCTGATCGCCTGCTTCCTTGATCGCGCGTTCGATTGCGTAAACAGTCTTGTCAATGTTAAATACAATGCCTTTCACCACGCCTTCAGACTCAGCTTTCCCCATGCCGAGCACTTCCAGTTTCCCAAATTCATTTTTGCGACCAACAATAGCACAGATCTTGGTTGTGCCAATGTCGAGTCCGACTACGATTTTTTCATTTTCCATGGTAATAAAAAGGTTTTATAGTGGTTGTTCAAAAAGTTGTTGCATAAATCAGGACTTATCATTCTGCAACGATTTGTCCTTCGTACTCCAGGTTCACTCTGCTGTATTTGTTCCAGCCCATCCGCGGCAGGATCTCTTTATAAAAAATCATAAGCTTGCTGAATTTTGTATCAAGATCTTCCGGTTTGCCAAATTCAATCTGTTCATCACCTACCTGTGGCAAAATTGTTACTCTTGTTTTATTGTCAATATCCAATTGTGCAATCTGCGCATTCCAGAACTCATCTTCACGAATCTTGTTGATCAAAGTCAAAAGATTTTTTCCATCCTCCGATAAATTCAGGTTCCGTTGCTTAAGTAGTGTGTTCACATAGCTTCCACTCACAAGGATAACACGTGATGTAAACTTCGATGACACCGGCATCACCGTACCATCTTCAGCGATGTAACCATCGGGACCATCACCTCTCACTATTCTCGCGATAGGTCGGCGTAACGAAGTTTTTACCATCAGGTTTCCTTTGAGATCACTATACAACTGAGCGTCTTCAACAAACGGCTCTCTTCTGATCTTCGTTTCGTACTCGCGCATGTTTACTTCACTGAGACTGGCACCTTTGATGTTGTCCTTTTTCAAGTCCATCAATCCCATGATGTCGTCTTCATCGAGGAAGTGGTTCTCACTCACGTTAACCATCTTTACACTAACGTCCCTCACTGAGACATGTGACTGCCTGGCCTCCGTGAATGCAATGATACCACCGAGTGTCACCAGGACGGCAACTATTTTGACCTCACGTTTAATATCAAACTTGAGTTTAAACTTCATATTTGCGTTTCAACATGTTCTTAATCGGCTCGACAAAAGTATCAATATCACCTGCACCTACGGTAACGATTACATCAGCATCTACAGTCTCCAGCTTATCCATCAGATTGCTCTTGTTACATCTGACTTTTACAGGACTCGTAATACCTTTCAGAAGCATGTCTGAATCCACACCCGGAATTGGTAGTTCTCTTGCAGGGTAGATATCCATCAGAAACAACTCATCCGCCAGACTAAGGCTTTTTGAGAAGCCTTCCGCAAAATCTCTTGTCCTTGTAAACAGGTGTGGTTGAAATATCACCGTCAGTTTACGTCCCGGATAAAGTGACTTTATAGACTTCAAAAATGCCTCTATCTCAGTCGGATGATGCGCATAGTCATCAACAAGGACAATTTTCTTCGTTCGAATGATATATTCAAATCTCCTTTTTACTCCTTTGAAAGACGCCAGTGCTTTACCGATCACTTTCAAATCGACACCACATAACATCGCTGCGACAGATGCGGCAACAGCATTCTCAATGTTATGGAAACCAGGGACACCAAGCTTAACATGTTCAACCTTACCAAAACCCTGGAGATCGAATTCGAAAAAGCCGCCAACTGCGGTGATACTGCCTGCAAAAAATTGCCCCCGGCTCATACTATAAGTATGCTTTGAAAAATGATTGATATTGCCTGCCAGCAGTTCAGCAATAGATTCGTGAATAATCAGATGACCGCCTTTATTGATCTGCCCGACAAACTCCTGGAATGACTTGATCATACTCTCATGATCACCATAAATATCAAGATGATCCGCGTCCGCCGAGGTAACGATCGCGACGTTCGGAAATAACCTTAGAAACGACCGATCAAATTCATCGGCTTCAGCGACAACAAGGGTATCCTTGTCGATTTCACCCTGCATGACCAGGTTGGATTGATAGTTTGTTGTGATACCCCCCAGGAATGCAACCATATGAGTACCCGCTTCTTTCAGGATGTGTGCAACCATGGAAGAAGTAGTGGTCTTACCATGCGTTCCCGCTACGGCAATAGTTTTATAGTCGCGCGTGATAAGACCCAAAACTTCAGATCTCTTCAGAATATCATAGCCTTTCTCCTTTAAAAATGCATGCTCAGCATGGTCTTTTGGGATGGCAGGCGTAAATATCACCAATGTTTTTTCAGGATGTTCAATCACTTCGTTCGGTATCAGATCCACTTTGTCGTCATAATGGACTGCCATACCTTCTGCCGCCAACTCGCGCGTGAGCGTTGTAGAGGTACGATCATATCCGGCGACAAGAAGACCTTTCTTCATGAACCAGCGGGCAAGCGCACTCATACCAATCCCACCGATGCCCAGAAAATAGATATTGTCGTATTTCTCTAATCCCACGTTCCTATCTTTTAATCAATACTGGTTGAAGACTTGTCACTTCCAATTGCTGATTCAGTGATTGGTCAATTTTATAAACCGTCGTTTTATTGTTCTTGTCGCTATGATCCAGGCTCTTTTCGCCGATGAGTTTTTCAATTTCATCCACAATAGCTGCCGTTGCATCTGGTCGCGCAAGTTTCGTAATGTTCTCTATCAGTTTTGCTGATTTTTGATCGTCAAATAAAAGATCCAACGCTTCGTCTACCAGCTTTTCAGAAGCTTCGCGATCAAGCACCATTAATGCCGCACCTTTGTCCACCAGTGACTTCGCATTTTTTGTTTGATGATCTTCTGCGACATTTGGAGATGGCACGAGGATAACAGGCTTATGTGCAATACAAATCTCCGACACAGCAATTGCCCCTGACCTTGAAACAACGACGTCGGCGGCAGCGTAGGCAAGATCCATCTCCTTCACAAAATCTTGAACTCTGATCCTGCTCATGTCGTATTGACCAAGCTGTGACTTGAATTTTTCAAAGTATCCCTTCCCCGTCTGCCAGATCACCTGAATCTTTGAATCAACCAACTTATCCATACCTTTGATGACACTCTCATTGATTGTTCTTGCGCCAAGACTGCCACCAACGACCAAAAGCGTTTTGACATTTCCATCAAATCCAAAATGATCCAGCGCACGTCGTCTTTTGCTGCTGATAGTAAGAATATCTTTTCTCACAGGATTGCCCGTAAGTACTATTTTATCTTTTGGAAAATACTTGTCCATTCCGTCGTAGGCGACGCAAACTTTACTCACGCGGGATGCTACCTGTTTATTGGCAAGCCCCGCGAATGAATTCTGTTCTTGTATCACGGTTGGAATACCCGCTCTGGTAGCCGCCATCATGATTGGGCCGCTGGCATATCCGCCCGTTCCAATTACCACATGTGGTTTAACTTCTCTAACAATACTTCTCGCCTTCCAATAACTTACAATCAGCTTTACCGGGAAGAGCAAGTTGGATAATGTAAGCTTGCGTTGAAGCCCACTGATCCATAAGCCAATGATTTTGTATCCCGCTTCCGGCACACGAGTCATTTCCATTCTGTCCTGTGCGCCGACGAATAAGATCTCCGTGTCGGGATATCTCTCTTTGAATTCATTCGCGATAGCAACCGCCGGAAAGATGTGTCCCCCGGTTCCGCCACCGCTGATGATAAGGCGATATGGTCCAGCAATACTCACGCTGCTTTTTGCATTGATTTGTTTTCTTTCACTTCTTCGGAAGACTTCTTCTGCTGCCATCCTTTATCCTGATTGCCGCGGCTCACACTAAGAATGATGCCGACCGACAAGCCTGTAAAAACCATAGACGTTCCACCCATTGAGATAAGTGGCAATGGCTGTCCCGTGATCGGACCCAACCCTACCACTACACCCATATTCACCATTGCCTGACAAACCAGGTCAAAACTTAGTCCGGCAGACAATAGTCCTCCAAACGCCTTCTCGCTATTATACGATGCTTTCATACCCCTGTGAAGCAATACCAGATACAACGCCAGCACGACAATTCCGCCAATCATACCGTACTCTTCAATTACGATCGCGTAAACGAAATCTGAGTAAGGATGAGGAAGGATGTTACGTTGATCACTGTTACCCGGTCCTTTACCAGCGATGCCACCAGTAGCCACCGCGATACGCGCATGTTTTGCCTGGAAAGGAAGATCAGAGCCGTCCATGAAATTCGTAATTCGATTTTTAGCAGTTTCGCCGCGTACACCAATCTTGATCGCTAAGGCGCCGAATAAAAGTCCCACGAGAATTAGCATCGCGAGATATTTGGTCGGCACTCGTCCGATGAACATGATCAACATACAAGTGATGAATAGAAGTACCGCGGTTGATAGGTTGGTCAACGCGATAAGTCCGCAAATTATTCCGCACCAGAACAAAATCGGAATCAGTGACTCTTTAATATCATCTATGTTTTGCTGGCGCTTCGACAGCATACTTGCAAGATTAACGATCAACGCAAGGCTGGCGAAATCCGAGGGTTGAAATGAACCTATGATCGGAACCTGTATCCATCGCGCAGCTTCGTTAAGGGTTACTCCATTGGTGAAAGTATAGATCAACAACGGTATGCTTATCCACAATGCGATCTTGGATATTTTTGAGTAATAGCGGTAATCTATCTTGTGAGCAAACCACATCGCAGCAATACCAATAAACACGGTAAGCGCATGCTTGATCAAAAAACTTTCTGGACTTTGCGTTCTCTTATACGCCAACGTTCCGATTGAGCTGTACACGACCATGATGCTAATCATCGACAACGCGAACACGACCGCCCAGATCACTTTGTCTCCCTGCAGATTTTTGTCCGCCCAGTCCTTCACTTTTGAAAGATTGCCGAACGATTTTAACGTCACGTCAGAACGAAGCATGTATTCCTTCAATTTCATCTTTTAACTCTAGTACGGCACGCCTGAATTGATTACCGCGATCTTCATAATTCTTAAAAAGATCGAAACTTGCACAGGCCGGCGACAACAATACCACATCGCCTGCTGCCGCCACCTCAAGCGCTTTGTGGACCAACTCATGAACATCCTGGGTCTCGAAAATCTGAGGCACTACTTCTTTGAAATAATGCTTCAGCTTTCCATTGTCTTTACCAAGACAGATCAACACTCTCACTTTATTCTTTACCTGATCGTGAATGATTGAATAATCGTTCCCCTTATCAACACCACCTGCTATCCAGACGAGAGGTTTATCGAAACTTGCCAGCGCATACACTACTGAGTCGACATTCGTTGCTTTTGAATCATTCACAAAATCAACGCCTTTGATCGTCGCCACAGGCTCCAGACGATGGGGAGCATTCTTAAATGTTTTTAATCCGGCGCGAATCGCGTTCAAAGGCGCGCCTGCCGTAAATACCGCAGAAACCGCTGCCATCGTGTTGATCAGATTATGAGGGCCTTTCAACGTGGTTTCAGACTGCGATATTTGAAACGACTGACGGAGATTGAAATTCATCTGAGTACCATCGTAATAGCATGACATCGCCGTATCGTGCTTCAACGATATCGGAATTTTCTTCTCAACGAGACTTCTCTTTGATATCTCACCAGCAATGATCGGGTCATCATTATAATAGATGAAATGATCTCGTTCATTCATGTTCCTTACAAGGCGGAATTTTGAATCAACATAATTCTCCATCTTATATTGGTAGCGATCAAGATGGTCCGGTGTAATATTCAACAGTATCGCGATCTCCGGCTTAAAATTCTTTGTTCCATCAAGTTGAAAGCTGCTCATCTCGATTACATACCAATCGTGTTCGCGTTCCGCCACTTGTCTAGCCATGCTGAATCCAACATTACCCGCCAACGCTACCGTGAAGCCTGCGTTCTTCATCAAATGATATGTAAGCAGCGTCGTAGTGGTCTTACCATTGGTGCCCGTAATGGCAATGATCTTTCCAGAGGTATAACGAGATGCAAATTCGATCTCATCAATGATGGCAATTCCCGCCTCTTTGACTTTCACAACAATTTCCGACTTATCAGGTACGCCAGGACTCTTGATCACGAGATCAGCATTAAGAATAAGTTCTTCAGTATGCTGACCTTCTTCGAATGTGATGTTTTCGCGAAACAAATCCGTCTTATGTTTCTCCTTTATAGTACCCTGTTCCGATACGAATACATCATAACCTTTAACCTTTGCAAGCAAAGCCGCACCCGTCCCACTTTCTCCTGCACCCAATATGACAATGCGTTCGCTCATCTAAGTTTCAAAGTTGCCAGTGTTATGATAGCCAACAATATTCCAATGATCCAAAAGCGGGTTACAATCTTCGCTTCATGAATATTCTTCTTCTGATAATGATGATGTAACGGCGACATCAGAAATATCCTTCTTCCTTCACCATATTTTTTTCTTGTGTATTTGAAATAGGAAACCTGAAGAATGACAGACATGTTTTCAACAATGAATACGCCACACAATGAAGGGATCAAAAGTTCCTTACGGACGGCGAAAGCAGCCACGGTTATTATGCCGCCTAACGTAAGGCTACCGGTATCACCCATAAACACTTGCGCCGGGTAAGCATTGTACCACAAAAATCCTAAACACGCCCCAACGAACGCGGTACAGAAAATAACCAACTCGCCAAGGTTAGGAATGTACATGATGTTGAGGTAGCTACTGAAATCCACGCGGCCGGAGAGGTATGCAAGGATCGCCAACGCCAGCCCTATGATACCCGATATCCCGGCGGCCAGTCCGTCTATGCCGTCAGTGATATTGGCACCATTTGAAATACCAGTCACGAAAAGGATTACAATAAATACATAAACTATCCACGTATACTTTGAGGAAACACCTGGTAGCAGGTTGTTGTAATCGAGCTCGTTGTTTTTCAGGAATGGCATAGTCGTCTTAGTCGACTTTGCATCATGATAATTTGATGGACTATCAGCCACAACTTGCACCTCTGATGGGGCGCTCGTTAAGTTGGGGTTAACTTCGCGAACCACAACACCGCTATTAAAATACAGTGTAAGTCCGACGATCAGTCCGATGCCAACCTGGCCAATGATCTTAAATCTTCCGGCCAATCCTTCCTTGTTCTTCTTAAACACTTTGATGTAGTCGTCAAGAAACCCAATTAACCCTAGCCAAACTGTTGTGAGGATAAGGAGGAGAACGTATATGTTATCAAGTTTGGCAAAAAGCAGCGTTGGTATCAGTATTGCGGCAATGATGATAATACCGCCCATTGTTGGGGTACCCTTCTTCTGCAGCTGACCTTTCAATCCAAGATCACGAATGTCTTCACCTACCTGTTTGCGCCTGAGGAAGTCAATCAGATTTTTCCCAAATGTTATTGTAATCAACAACGATAGGAATGCTGCCATACCCGCACGGAATGAGATGTATTGGAACACACCTGCCCCAATCACGTTAAAATTCTTGTCCAGATAGTCGAATAGGTAGTATAACATCTTTACTTCTTCAATTCTCAAATAATTTTAACATCCGCTCAACAACCTCACGATCATCAAATGGATGCTTGACGCCTTTTATTTCCTGATATGTTTCGTGACCTTTACCTGCCACGAGAATAATATCTTTATCGCGAGCCATCATGCACGCAGTTTTTATCGCCTCTTCACGATCAGGCATTACCAATGTTTTGCGCGCTTCTGAAGGACTTACCCCGCTTTGCATTTCTTTGATGATTTCCATTGGATCCTCGTCGCGTGGATTATCTGAAGTCAACACCACTTTGTCGCTCAGCTTGCACGCTATGCCGGCCATCAAAGGACGTTTCGCTCTGTCACGATTACCACCACAGCCAACAACCGTGATCACTTGTTCATTACCAGTTCTGAATTGGGCTATTGTTTCCAAAACATTTTGCAATGCATCCGGCGTGTGCGCATAATCCACAATGGCTGTCAGTCTTGATCCTGGCAACACGAGCTGAAATCTTCCTACAGCGCCTTCCAACGCCGACAACTTTGTAAGAATTTCATCTGGATCGAATCCTAATAATACAGCTGCTCCAAAAGCTGCGAGAAGGTTGTATGCGTTGAAGTCACCAATCAGTTTGAACCAGACATTCTTTCCGCCAATTTCTAATTCAAGCCCCTCAATAGAATTAGTAATAATCTTGCCTTTAAAATCCACCATCTTTTTAAGGCCGTACGTGTATTTTGTAGCCTTGGTGTTTTGCATCATCACCATGCCGCGTTTGTCGTCTGCATTTACTAATGCAAATGAATCGGCGTTCAGTTCATCAAAATATTTCTTCTTCGCCGTGATGTATTTTTCAAACGTATGGTGATAGTCGAGGTGGTCGTGGGTGATGTTTGTAAAAAGAGCGCCGGCAAATTTCAATCCTGAGATACGGTCCTGATCGATTGCGTGAGAGCTGACCTCCATGAAAACGTACGTGCAACCAGCAGCAACCATTCGTCTCAACAATTCATTGAGCTGAATCGGATCAGGCGTAGTATGCGTTGCCACGACTACTTCCTCCATGATCTTGTTCTCTACTGTGGATAGCAGACCTGCCTTCATTCCCATCGAGCCAAACAACTTGTACAAGAGAGTAGCGACAGTGGTTTTGCCATTCGTACCTGTCACGCCAACGAGCTTAATCGCCTCGGAAGGATTTCCAAAATAGTTTGCTGCAACTATACCAAGCGCAGATGCGCTGTTTTTTACAGTTACAAAAGTAACGGCAGCGCTAGGCGTTGATGGTAACGTCTCGCAAACCACGGCGCTGGCACCAAGCGCAATGGCCTTCTCGATGAAAGCATGACCATCTGACGTTAAGCCTTTAACAGCAATGAATAGAAATCCAGTCTTCGTTTTTCTTGAATCAAAACAAATTCCTTTTACATCCAGTGCCATATCTCCAACACTTGATGTTAGCGGTACTTTGTATAGTATGTCTTTCAGTTCTGGCACTGCTTCTTAACCTAGTTTGAGATAAATACGTCCTCCTTTGGTTACTCTTGCACCGGCGAGTATTGATTGTCTCACAACGCGACCTTTTCCTTCATAGCCGACCGTTAATCCACTTCGCTCCAATAAATAGATCGCGTCGCGGAAAGTCATTCCAGTGACATCAGGAACCTGACCATTGGTAGCATTTGTTTTCTTCCAACTAATACCCTCTCCGTTTCTTGATGAGCGAACCCAATCTTCTTCTGTGAGAGAATGATTGGAGATACCCAGCTCATTGCACAATAGTGTGAGCTCCTGTTGTTTCCCTGCTCTGATCACAGGGAGCACATCCTGAACTGCAAACTTCCTGATGTCCATCGGTTGATGCAAGTTGATGTCGCGGGCGTAAATGTTATCTGCAATTTCTTTAAACACTGGTGCTGCGACGCTGCTTCCATATTGCGACCATCCACGTGGGTTTTTGATCATAACGATTGCGCTATACTTCGGCGCGTGTGCAGGGAAATAACCAACGAATGACGTAATATATTTTTTAGTATAATGGCCCTTATCCAGAATCTGTGCTGTCCCTGTTTTACCGGCAATACGGTAATGAGTTCCCTTGATATTTTTGGCGGTCCCCCTTTCAACAACACCTTCAAGCAATATTTTAAGTTTGCCTAAGGTCTTGTCGGAACATATGCTGCTATTCAAAACTTCAGTATGAAAATTCTCTTCCTCTTCGTCTGCACGGTTGATCGACTTGACAAAGACAGGCTTGATCATGACACCGTCATTGGCCACTGCATTGTAGAGCGCGAGTGTATGCAATGGCGTGGTTTCAAAACCATATCCATAAGCCATCCATGGCAATGAAATACCACTCCATCCTTTTTGGCCAGGTCGTTTTACTTTTGGCGACGGTTCACCAGCGATTTGAATTCCTAACGGCTGAGACTGTTTGAGCTTATCGAGGTATTCAACAAACTTCTGTGGTCTTAGTCCGAAGTGTTTGTCCACGAGTTTCGCCATCGCCACGTTTGAAGAATGTTCAAATGCTTCCTGGACTGTTATTGTTCCAAGTCCACCTTCTTCGTGATCCCGAACTGTTTTGTTATAGAACATGAATGAGCCGTTACCGACATCGATGCTATCGCTTAACTCTACCGGGCTATCTTCCAACAAAGCTATCATTGTAAGCAGTTTGAATGTTGATCCCGGTTCAAAAAGCTGACCAGCAGCAAAATTGAATTTTTCAACAAAGGCACCCTGGCCATTTGTGCTCAAATTAGAAATCGCTTTCACTGCCCCCGTCTTAACGTCCATCACCACGACCAGGCCATCATCAGCATTGTGTTTCATCATTGCTTTGTGAAGCGCAGTTTCTGCAACATCCTGAAGGTTAATATCAAGCGTAGTCTGAAGGTCCAGACCGTTGACCGCCTTAACATTATTCGCGTCGTAAACTGGTTTCCATACTCCGCCTGAAATCTTTTGATAATAAGCGTAGCCGTCCTGGCCGCCGAGTTGTTCGTTGAAACTATATTCTAGTCCGGCACCTTTGTCATTCTCGTTAATAAATCCGATGGTACGTCGACTCAGGTTTGTAAACGGATGATATCGAAGATCAACCTTTTCAAAGATGGCCCCGCCACGAAGTCTTCCTTCGCGAAAAATTGGCCAGGTACCCATCATTTTCTTTTGTTGATAATTTATCTGTCTGCGGCTTAAAACAATGTATTGCTTATTTGTCGCACGTGCATCTAGCAACATGTGCTTGTAGTCTGTCTTTGACCTGTCATTGAAAAATCTGGAAAGGCGGAATGCAAGAGAATCGATTCCTTTTTTGAATACATCTTCTCTCGGCAAAGTAGCATCGAATGCTATTTTGTAAAAAGGTAGTGATGTTGCCAGCAGACTTCCATTGTCAGAGTAAATATTTCCACGTGTTGCTTTAACTCTTTTGTAATCAAAAGAAATACGCTCACCCATCGCTGCCCACTTCTCTCCCTCAACGAACTGTATATGCGCAGTTTTAAATACCACAGCTGCAGCAAACAACATCACAAACAAAAATGCGACGCGTACCCTCAGTAATATGGATTGCTTAATATTCACCGGCCTTGACCTCTACTTTATATGGTGGCTTAAGACTTTCTTTTAAACCAAACATGTTAACCTTGCGAGCAACTTCCGATTGCTTGCTGGCAAACATTAAATCAGCTTTCAATGTTGTATAGTCAGCCCGAAGGTCTTCTACTTCGACTTGAATAGCATTAATTTGTCTGACAGTTTTTTCGGCGTAATGTGTATTGCTGATATAGATCAGACCAAGCACCATCACAAATAAAATCTTTGGTAAATACTTTACGGGAAACCCTTCTTCAAAATAGCTCTCAAGCTTCAACTTCTTTTCAAGACCCGAAAACATACCCTTTCCCGGAAGAGATGATTTCTTTGCTGGTTTGATCTTGAATTTATTCTCGTTCATTCTTTGATTATTACTTCTTTAACTCCTCAATTTTTTCTGCCACTCTGAGCTTGGCACTTCTCGCTCTGTTGTTCTCCTCAACTTCGCTGGCGGATGCTTCGGTTGGTTTTTTATTCACTGGTTTAAAAGGCTTCAACTCATTTCCGAAGAAATCCTTATCAACTTCGCCGAACATCTTTCCTTTGTTCATGTAATTCTTTACCATTCTATCCTCAAGAGAATGGTAAGAGAGTACAACCAATCTTCCCCCAGTGATAATGACCTCGCCACATTGGTGCAAAAAATTTTCAAGCGCTTTCATTTCTTGGTTAACCTCGATACGTAAAGCCTGAAACACCTGGGCGAAATATTTATTCTCCTTTCCTCTGGGTGTGATGGATTGAAGTGCTGCTTTGAGATCCGCTGTCGCAGCGAAATTCTGATTGATACGATGTTGTACAATCATTCGCGCCGCAGTTTTAGCATTCTTCAATTCACCATACATTCCCAAGATTTTATGGAGTTGATCTTCATTGTATTCATTTAGTATCTGAGCGGCAGTAATGGCTGCACTCTTGTCCATTCGCATATCGAGTGGACCATCGAATCGTGTGGAGAACCCGCGTTCTGCGGCATCAAACTGGTGCGATGAAACACCGAGATCCGCGAGCACGCCATTTACTTTGGTTACTCCATTTAGTTTCAGATACTTCTTCATATACATGAAGTTGGCCTGACAAAATGTAAAAGAACGATTGCTGATCTGCTCAGCTTGTTTCCTTGCATCGTCGTCCTGATCGAACGATATCAGCCTGCCGCTATCCAACTTCTCCAGTATCTTCTTGCTATGACCGCCACCTCCGAAAGTGACGTCTACATATATTCCATTCGCGTCAATGTTCAGTCCTTCGATGCTTTCTGTGAGCATCACCGGGTTGTGATACGCTGTCATCTCCTGAAAAGCGGCAAGCCACAAGCGGAACTTGTCATGAGCGATTCGCGAAGGAAACTTTGCAGTGATATTTCTTCAGCCGGTGATTTGTCGCTCATAGTTTGTTCAAAAAAACACTTAACATTTTTTGTTCTTATCTTAAATAAGAGACCACCTACCGTTTTCTCTGGAAACCATTTTTGTTCTTCGATGGTCAAAATTCGGGTTTCTAATTCAAATGATGATCCTAACGCTATCTCAATAAATCGCTTATAATCCATCTCACTTTTCTTTGTGCTTCCTTCTGCAATGTTTGATGGTATTGAAACTGCATTCCTTGGAAAGTAAACCGCCTGATAAACCTCTCGCACTATCCATCCCTTTTCTGCCAATCAACAACTTCTTGAAATCACGCATAAAAGAGAAAAGACAACATTATTCAAGACTCTTTTTTATAAAAACGACTAGTTAAAGTTCAGGAGCACAAGCTTCCTTCGCGAGGCACTCAGAACAAGTTCCGCTTGCAGCTTCTATTCCTTCATCACCTTCTCTGTCAGCTGCGCCAAATCATTCTGATTCATGATTTGCTGCTGATAGGTCGCCGGATTCCAAGCTTCAACTTTACTTCCAACACCCAATAGCGTCACTTCTCTTTCAAGCTTCGCATAGGTTAGCATGTGTTTGGGAATCAATAAACGACCATTGGCGTCCAACTCTACCGTTGCAGCGCCGGGGAGAAAATTGCGCTGTAGTTTACGGTACTCTTCGTTGAATTCGCTTAACGCTGAAATTTTTGCAAAGACCCTCTTGAATTCTGACATCGGGTAGATTATGAGGCATTCCTCAAATCCACGGCGGATCACAAGTTCTTTATCCTCACCTATTGGTAACTGAGCCTTCAACTTCGACGGCAAGACAAGCCTGCCTTTCGAATCTAGCTTAGTGTCAAATAAATAAGTGAAGAGGGTCATTAGACGTAGTGGTTGTCTTGGTTTCCCCCCACCTGCATGGGGTTGTAAAGCAAACTTATGTAATTTTATCCCACTTTCAACCACTTTACTCCACAAATTTGCATTTTAGGTCATAAAATCACTCAAAAAGCCGCTCAAAAGCTTTTCGAGCATTTAAAATGTAAAATGACTATCGGATAATGTTGCTCGAAAAGAGCTGCTGGATCACGTTGTTATCAAATTTCAAGTCATTCGACAGGATTTCAATCGTATGCTCGCCGATATGAGGCGGTGGTAGAAAGTGGGAGGAATTTTCTGAAAATGGACTGCCAATGAAAGTTTTCACTCCCTCCCGATCGGATGAATGAAGCATAATTTCTTTTGCGGCAGGCAACTCAAAGACCTGGTTCACGCTCCGGATCACGCCGGCGGGAATCTTTGACAAACTGAGCTTGGTCATAATCAAGTCGGTTGAAAACTTACTAATCGCCGTCTGCAAAATTTCATGAAGTTCGCGTCGGTACTGGACCCGAAGGGTGTTCGTGGCAAACCTTGGATCGTCTCTTAACTGTTGAACGTCAATAACTTCACAGAGTATCTGGAATTGATTATCCGTTCCGATAGCTAGTAATATTTCCGATCCCGTGGCCGATAAAAACACGTCACCATAGGGCGAAATATTGGGATGCGTCGATCCTTGCTTCTGCGGAATCCTCCTTCCGACCAACCAATTAGTTGCCTGATTGGCCAACGACGAAATAGCAGCTTGCAAAAGCGAAACGCGAACATGAGCACCCTCACCTGTTTTCGTTTGACGCAACATTGCCAGTAGTATTCCCTCTTTCAGTTGATGGGCTGCCAGAATATCAATCAACGCGACCGGCATCTTCAACGATGCTTGACCAGGTTCTCCGTTCATAAACATGAAGCCAGACTCTGCCTGAATGACTGCATCATAACCAACACGTTGGTCATCAGAGCCATATCCACTTATTTCACCGTAGATGATCTTGGGATAGATTTTGCTGACCGACTCATAATCTACACCCAGCCTTTTTGCATCGCCTGGTTTATAACTTGCTACAACAATATCCGACTGCCTGACAAGCTCATGGACGATGGATAGGCCTTCGCGGTGATCAAGGTTTATAGATATTGACCGCTTTCCCCAATTGACAGCAGAGAAATAGGCAGAGCGATCGTCGGTATCTTCCCCAAAAGTCTTCCACGTGCGGGTGACGTCGCCATTGGTTTTCAGATTCTCAACTTTAATAACAGAAGCACCGAGCTCAGCGAAGAACTGACCAACAGCCGGGCCAGCCAAAACAGAGGCTAGTTCGAGTACCTTAAGTTCATTAAACATATTTAAATCGATTGAATGAAGTCATTGAAGGCAAAAAAGTGATAGCGGCACAAATTGTAAATCATTTCCCGCATTTTTGCGTTCTTCAGTTCTCTAAACTCGAAAATGAAGCGGACTACGCTACTTCTTATTCTCATTAACAGCTTTGCGTCGTGTTTTGCACAAGTCAGCATTTCTCAAATATTGAAGACTGGAGTGTGGCGCGCGGTGCTTGAACTTCAGGGTCATGAGTTGCCTTTCAATCTGGAAGTTTATAAAAACAACTCCGATCAGTACGAGATATTGTTGAAAAACGCTGAAGAGAAATTGTTGTTGGATGAAGTAACCGTCAAAGGAGACTCGGTAGATATTGCCTTACATATTTTTGATGCTGACATCAAGGCGAAGATCCAGGGCAATGAACTGGTTGGACATTTTATCAAAAATTATGATAAGAGTTTCCACGCTCCATTTAAAGCATATTACGGTCAGGCATACCGTTATAAAAGAGACAAGAACCAAAAATCAATGCCGGATTTCAGCGGTAAATATGCCGTAAAGTTCATCCATGACAAAGATACAACGGTATCGGTAGGCATCTTCAAGCAGTTCGGAGACAGTCTTACGGGTACTTTCTTGACTCCCACTGGTGACTATCGTTATCTCCAGGGAAATATCGTCAATGGCAAAATGCAAATGAGTGCTTTTGACGGGAATCACGCGTATATGGTATACGGCGAAAAACAAAATGCCACCACAATAACAGGTGAGTTTTTTTCAGGAAAGTCCTCAAGAGAGACATGGATTGGCGAAAAAAATGACAACGCATTGATGCCTGATGGAGATAGGATCACATTCCTGAAAAAAGGATTTGACAAAATATCCTTCACATTCCCCGACAGCGATGGCAAAAAAGTGAGTCTTTCAGATCCTGCGTATAAGGATAAGGTAGTTGTTCTGCAGATACTCGGCTCATGGTGCCCTAACTGCCTGGACGAAACAAACTTTCTGGTGCCATGGTATGAAAAGAACAAATCGCGGGACGTTAAGATCATTGGGCTAGCCTATGAGCGCAAGGCAGAATTTGCATATGCCAGCGAACGCGTGAGGAAGATGGTTAGCCGACTAAAGATGACATACCCGGTTCTCATCGCAGGCACAAGCGATAAGGCGAACGCTTCGAAAACATTACCAATGCTTAATGAGGTCTTTGCTTTTCCCACCACAATATTTATCGGTAAAGATGGAAAAGTGAAAAAGATCCACACAGGATTTACTGGGCCGGGAACCGGCACATATTATGAGGAATTTATTGAATATTATAACCAGACAATAAACGACCTTCTCGCTGAAAAAATCTAATTGGCTGGAGTGTCAGCTGAATTTTAATAAAAGTGCATGCCGTCAAGCCGAAAAATAACCAAGTAGCCAAATAATCAAATACCCAAATAATTTGCGTGTAGTCGTAGGCCTCTCAGGCGGAGTTGATTCAAGTGTTGCTGCATACCTTCTGAAAGAACAGGGATATGAAGTAATCGGTATGTTCATGAAGAACTGGCACGACGACAGCGTGACTATAAGCAACGAATGTCCATGGCTTGATGACAGCAATGACGCGATGATCGTGGCACAACATCTTGGTATCCCCTTTCAGGCCATAGACCTTAGCAAAGAATATAAGGAACGTATTGTCGATTATATGTTCGCCGAGTACGAACGCGGCAGAACTCCAAATCCCGATGTGCTCTGCAATCGCGAGATCAAGTTTGACATATTTCTTCAGGCGGCGATGAAACTTGGTGCTACCTATGTGGCTACCGGTCACTATGCCCGAAAAGCGACAGCGGTGAAAAATGGAATAGAAGTTCACAGTCTGTTGAGCGGAAAAGATTCGAACAAGGATCAAAGCTATTTTCTTTGTCAACTCACCCAGCAGCAGCTATCGAGGTCGTTGTTTCCGATCGGTGAACTCAAGAAATCGGAAGTGCGGGACATTGCCAGAAAAATCAATCTGGTAACGGCAGATAAGAAAGACTCACAGGGATTGTGCTTTGTTGGCAAGGTACATCTACCAGAATTCCTCCAACAGCGCCTTAAAACCCGGAAAGGTAAAGTGATTGAGATTCCATCCACATCTACGATGTTTAACAGTGGATTTGAAGATTCAGATCTGGAACAAATTTCTGCACGTTATGATTATGTACCGGAATCCGGCAACGAAGTAGGTGAACATCAGGGTGCGCATTACTATACAATTGGTCAGCGCAAAGGACTTCGTATCGGTGGATTCGAAAAGCCGTTGTTTGTCATTGGCACGGACACGACGAAGAATATTATTTATACAGGAATGGGTGATGATCATCCCGGGCTATATCGCAAAGGCCTTTTTATTCCCAAGA
>JBDSKX010000011.1:0-27574 GCA_039916665.1 Chryseolinea sp.
GTGAACGACAGGAAAAACACCCGTATGCAGGGAAGATGTTGCTAATCCGCCCGTCCATTCGAAATGACCGGGATCATATGGTTTCTTCCAACGTCCGCCCCAGCGAAGTCCAAACTTCTCTCCAACCGTACCAACTTTCTTCCATAGGAATGTATTGTCCCACACTGCTGATCCATTAACAACGGGTACGACGTCTATCGCTAGTCCGTATTGGTGTTTTGATTTCCCTGCGCTGGAGTAAGTATACTTCTTGCCCATCGTCTTGTACTCGTGCTGTTTTGCATGCGTCCTGTACGTTTCCACAATGGCAAGCTCAATGCCTTTGGCTCTGCACGCTATGATTAAGTTTGATATCTTATCTCTGAAGACTGGATGAAGGGCATTTAAATCGCTAATCATTGCCAGATCGCCACGATCCTTACCGAACGCATAGTTTTCCACGTAGGTCCAGTGTTTCCACCCCTCGGCGGTGTCAAGCACAAGAACCGCTTCAGGCGGTACAAATTGCTCCAAGAGTGAAGCAGAAACACCCTGGGCAAGTCCGTGATCAGATTCTGGCATAGCTTGTTCTTCACTATGTTCCCGACAATCAAAAGGTGAAAAGCGCACGTCATCCTGCGCCTGCAGTGACGAAAAAGTGAGAAGTGACAGTGCGCCGGGCACCAACAGAGATAAAAGCCGCATCTAAGACAAAGTTTAACCTTAAAGATACGCAACTTACGATGAATGTCGCAACACAGATTTCAGGTAAACAGGGCTTTTCTTACCCGCCTAAGAGATAAATGCAATGGTCACCAGCCGGTACCGCGATCCTCTCTCACCCTGAAAATATCCGTGCACGGTTTGTCCATACTCTTTGAAGTCCCACGGCAGCCGAGGTAGATATCAATTTGTTTTTAATCAGTTACGAACTCCCAATTAAACTTTAATGGAATAAACTGGAGTTTAGTGTTCTGGATAATCCCTTGCGAATATGGTATTCTCACAATACTTTAAACAAGATTTCGGGAAATTGAGATCTATACGATCCATTCGTAAGGTCCGATGATGCGAGATTAATTATCTACCTAAACAAATGCTCTATAGATGGTGATCTCGAAACGACTCACTGAATTTCGATCAGGATTCAGTTCAATATTCTGGATTGCCAATACACTCGAACTTTTTGAACGACTCGCCTTTTACGGCATGAAGGCAATTCTAACAGTCTTTCTGGTTCAAAAGGTCGGCCTTGTTGATGAAGCAGGTACACTAGCAGGTTTGTTTTCGGGGATCATTTATCTGCTTCCGATACTCGCCGGCGTATTGGTTGACCGTTATGGTTTTCGTAAGACTTTGATTTCTTGTTTTGCGATCTTCTCCATTGGATATTTTTTGATCGGTTTTGCAGGGATGCAATATAGCGCAGCAATTACTGACGTGATAGGAAAGAAAACTTATACGATCATCGTCCTGCTACTGACTGCCATTGGCGGATCTCTGATCAAACCTTGCATCGTCGGAACAGTTGCAACGACATCGAAGCCCGAGTATAGATCGTTAGGATTTTCCGTTTACTATACGCTTGTCAATCTCGGTGGAGCACTCGGTCCCCTGGTCGCGCTACAGGTGAGAGAATCGCTTGGAATAGAATTCGTACTGATGATGTCTTCGCTCACCACATTTCTACTAATGATCGGAACGATCCTGTTCTTCAAAGAACCGGAGGGTCAGTTGGAAGGAGAACGAAAGACGTTTGGAAAAGTCTTCAGCGATATGCTGCTGGTCTTTCGAAATTTAAGATTCATGGCATTCATCCTCCTCTTCGGTGGATTCTGGCTGATGTTCTGGCAGACATTTTATCTTCTTCCATTTTACATCGTGGACGTTCTTCACTTTGAAAAATTTGAATTACTCGAAACAGTCGATGCCTTTTGTATTATCTTCTTCACAGTTCCTATGGCAGCAGTTGTAAAGAATTGGAAACCTATTACAGCGATGACTGCAGGCCTTGTAGTCTCCACATGTTGCTGGTTTCTGATCGGAGCAGTACCAACAGTAACCGCGACGATTATAGGTATCGCAATATTCGCTTTGGGAGAAGCAACTCAGACGCCACGGTTCTATGAATACGTCAGTAATCTGGCGCCAAAGAATCAGGTTGGTACTTTTATGGGATTTGCTTTCCTTCCCGTTGCACTGGGTTCATTTGGCGCAGGACCGGTATCTGACTGGCTTAGAAATTCATATCTCAAAAGTGATCCGGCGATGATGTGGTATATCGTTGGCGGAATTGGTGTAGCCACTACGTTGCTAATGCTTCTTTACAATGCGTTTGTAGCCGAACCTGCAAAACAATGAATTCTTAAAATAATTTATGGAGGATAAGAATACGTTCAGGCCATACGTTGCAGCAAGTGAGTCTATCGTCGAGTTCACGTGGAAATCAATTTTCTTTGGATGTCTATTCGGAATATTCTTCGGTTCGTCGACCGTTTATCTAGCATTACGGGCGGGACTAACCGTCACTGCGTCGATTCCCATTGCTGTGATTGCGATTACTCTGGGTAGAAAATTTCTTCATACCACAATTCTCGAAAACAACATTATTCAAACCACAGGATCAGCCGGAGAAACGATCGCGGGTGGTGTAGCATTTACGCTGCCGGGATTTCTTTTTTTATCGCAGAGTCCTGATGGTGTAAGTCTCGGTGCAGATTACTTTGATTATCTGACGATCCTTATTCTCGCTTCTTTCGGCGGTATGTTGGGGACATTGATGATGATCCCGTTGCGCAGATCACTCATCGTTAAGGAGCACGGCACTTTGCCATATCCTGAGGGAACTGCATGTGCCGCTGTATTGCAGGCGGGTGAGAAAGGCGGTACATTCGCAAAGACTGCTTTTGCAGGTATGGGCGTTGCCTTGGCTTATGCGCTTCTCCAAAAAGTATTTCACGTGATAGCAGAAGTTCCCGCCATCACGTCATCTCACTTAAACAAGTACTGGCCAGACGGAGCAACCCGCGGCGAAATCACACCTGAATATCTGGGCGTTGGCTATATCATTGGCCCGCGCATCTCAGGAGTGTTGGTAGCCGGCTCTATATTGGCCTGGTGGGCACTCATTCCTTTACTGTCTACTTTGGTGGATTCAGACACGATCGCATTACAATTAGTCAAGCTTGGTTCGCTCGCCGATATAAACACGAAAGGAGGTACAGGAGCATGGGACCCTCAAACACACACATTCGGAAGCTTCGCTGATGCCATCTATCGCGCTTACCTTCGACAGATCGGCGCGGGGGCTGTCGCGGCCGGAGGTTTCCTTACCCTTATAAAAACCATTCCGACGATTATCTCATCTTTCAAGGAAAGCATTGCCTCAATGAAAGAAAAGGGAGAAATGACAGTTAGCAGGACTGACCATGATCTTTCCTTCAAGGTTGTCATTATTGGAAGCCTTCTTCTGGTGTTGATCGTTGCTTTGCTACCCTCGCATATCATACCCGGCGATAACATTCTCCAGAAACTTTTGATCGGAGTATTGATTGTCGTCTTCGGATTTTTTTTTGTCACTGTGTCTAGCCGTATCGTTGGGCTCATTGGAACAAGCAATAATCCTATATCCGGTATGGCGATTGCCACATTGATGGGCACATGCCTTATCTTTACCAGCATTGGGTGGTCTGGTAAATCATTCGAACCACTGGCGCTTGTCGTTGGCGGGATGATCTGTATTGCTGCCGCGAATGCAGGCGGTACTTCACAGGATCTCAAGACGGGTTACATCGTCGGCGCGACACCGCGTTATCAACAACTTGCCCTCTTTATTGGTGCTATCGTTTCGTCCTGTGTCATTGGTATTATCTTACCATTACTCGATACGCCAACAGAGGAAATGCTGAAGCAGGGGATAACCCATGCGATTGGAAGTGATAAATATCCCGCGCGTCAGGCTACGCTGATGGCAACACTGGCAAAAGGTATTTTGTCGTTCAACCTGGATTGGCAATTTGTAATCGTTGGCGCTTTCATATCGTTGGTGCTGGAGCTCTGTGGTATCAAGGCGCTCGCATTTGCGATCGGACTATACCTGCCGCTATCCACAACGCTGCCCATATTCGCAGGCGGAGCTGTGAAGGGATACGTTGACTGGAGAGCAACCCGAACGGATCAAAAAGTTGCCGACGACGATCTCGGAAGCGGCAGTTTGTTTGCTACAGGTCTGATTGCCGGAGGATCATTGACCGGCGTCATCGTTGCCATCTTCTCTGTTACGATGGAAAGCGTGATGGGTGCTATATCACTTGAGCATCCTATGGTAAATCTATTTGGTGATGGTGGCTATCAGGTTCTCGGAACGCTGTTCTTTTTAGTAATGACTTTTCTGCTCTATCGACAAGCAGTGAAAAAACAACTTTGACCGATAAATGACCACCTGCTTGTTAGTTCATGATATAACAAGATGTAGTATCTTATCAGAGTTCTTTTTTTCAATCAGCACGAGATGACGCGAAGGTGTCTTGATGCATTCGTAGATATCGTATACACCCGGTACAATACCCCAGAAAAAATCGGCCTGATTTCTTTCCTCTTCTCGTATTGCGTCTCGCATTTCAACAAACTGTATCGGATCTACAGGTCTGCATTTCGTGTCGGCCAGCGCGGAATTCTTTGAGAATCCCAGTTGGGCCAATGCATTGAGAACCATACTTCTATCACAGTGGTATTCGAAATACGTCTTGAGGTGACGGTCGCCGTAATCAAACTGTAACCCCGACGTTTTTGCCAGGTTGAGAACCTGCACAAATTTGGCAGGCATAGTGTCGTTAATTGATACCTCAGTAACGTTGGCCGTCAATTCATTTCTCAAAATCTCACCGTTGATATGTTTTGGTTTCTGACAGCCACAATAGGCCATCAGGATTAACGGAAGAACTAATGAGCAAACATTATTTTTCGTGAAGCGCTGCATGGTGATCAATGATATTGCGAATGGTTTCGAGTGACTTTGCTTCCGATTGTGTGAGTTGACCATCCGCCTGAACAATTTCATACAAGTCAGCATATATGCTTTCTTTCTCCGAAATCTGGTCCTTAAAATGACTTAGTGAGTCGCGCACAAGTTCGTACAATTTAGATTTGTCGAACGAATTATATTCCCGTAGGCTCGCATAAAGCTTTTTCTCAGGATCCATGTCCGCCGGGAATAACTTATTCATTTTTCCTTTAATGGTTCCAAGTTCCCTGGGATCATAGCTGTCATCGACGTTTGACATATGTACGTACAAAAAAAGGATAAAATCGGAGAGACTATTGTGAATGACCATGGATTACATTTATTCGAATACTAAATATAGCAAATCTTTACTACGCCATCCTACCTCCATATCAATAGAAATATCTTCCGTCAAAAATCCGCCAATAAGAAAAAAATGCCAGCTTTCAGTCATATATTGGAATATTATTCTGAACAAGCATGCTAGACGAACTCGATGTTGGAATTTTAAATTTGCTTCAGCAGGATGGCAAACTCACCATAAAAGACATTACAAAAAAATTAAAATTGACATCGACGCCAATTCATGAACGCATCAAGCGTATGGAGAAGCAGGGTGTTATCCAGGGATATCGGGCCATCGTGGATCCTGAGAAAGTAGCCAAATCACAGACTGTGCTTCTAAGTCTGCACATGGAACAGTATAATCCCAGGAACATATCAAGCTTTGAAAAACTGGTTATTAAAATGCCTCAGGTACTTGAATGTTATCACCTTGCCGGAACGATCGACTATCACTTGAAAATCGTGGTAAAGGACATCAAGGAATATGACACGTTCCTGATGCAGATTGCCAAGGTTCGTTATGTATCTGTTGTCAGCAGCTCTATCGTATTACACCAGGTAAAACAAACGACACATATCCATCTATGAGAGTTAGAATTCTCCTTCTGCTAACCATTTTCTCGCTTCCGGCAGCGGCGCAATGGAAATCCAAAGTCTCAAAGATTGACTCAGTGCTTTCCTATCTGTACGAACATCATTTATTCAATGGCACAATCCTTTTAGCGGAAGATGGAAAAGTGATTTATAAGAAGGCATTCGGGATCGCTGGTGCCGATGGCAAGCCACTTACAACTTCATCATCATTTAACCTGGCGTCTGTCTCCAAGCAATTCTTTGCGATGATGGCCATGATTTTGAAAGAACAGGGCAAACTCAACTTCGATGACGCCGTACAAAAGTATTTGCACAACTTCCCTTACCCGCAGATCACATTGCGCAATCTGATGAACCATACTTCCGGCCTCCCGGAGTATTTCGATATCGCGGTGAATGAGCTCACGCTTCTGGATACACTCAACAATGAATCGATGCTTGCTTTGCTTGCGTACAAAAAGCCACCGCTTTTATTTAAGACAGGCGCACAGTTTAATTATTGTAATACGAATTACACTACGCTCGCCTCTGTGATCGAGAAAGTTTCCGGCATTTCAAGCGATAAGTTCTTTGATGAAAAAATAGCCAAGCCACTGGGCCTTAAAAATACTTACATCTATGATCTCTCGATGAAGAAGTATCCGGCATCGAGAGTATTCGGATTTCATTTTGAAAATGATTCGCCAGTGCTTGACGATCTGGTGTTTCTCGATGGCATTGTCGGTGACGGAAACGTCTATTCAACGGTTGAAGATTTATTGAATTGGGATCAGGCATTGTACACTGAAAAACTCGTAAGCAAAGCTACGTTCAAAGAAGCTATGACTCCAGCCAAACTCAACGATGGAACGTTCGCGCAATATGGATTTGGCTGGTCGGTCATCAATAACGGCGCTGAGGTAAGTCATACGGGAGGTTGGGTGGCCTTCTCAACCTTCATCGACAGATATCTTGCGGCGAAGAAAACATTTATAATGCTGGACAATAGCGCAAGCGGTGGTTTTGGAAGATCAATCGTCAAACATATTCTTGATGACGAACCTTATAAATTACCTTCGCCGCAGTTGATCACAAATGTTATTGTAGTAGATGGCACAGGAAGCCCCGCGACAAAGCAATCGGTTCGGATCTTAAATGACCGCATACGCAGCGTCGGCAATCTAAGGCGGCTTGGAAATGAAACTGTGATTGACGGAAATGGTAAAGTACTCGCACCTGGATTCATCGATAGCCATAGCCATCATGAACGGGGATTGAAGGAAAAGCCAGATGCTATTCCCGCCATTAGTCAAGGCATTACAACAATAGTCGTGGGGCAGGATGGTGGATCATGGCCAGTGGATACTTTGGAATCAAGAATTCAAAAGAACCCGGTCAGTATAAACATTGCAACTTATACAGGTCACGGATCTCTCCGGGAAATGATTTTGAAAAATGATCTTCATCGTAAAGCAGATACATCAGAGGTTAATAGAATGAAGCAGATCCTCGTTGATGAAATTCATAAAGGTTCACTGGGGCTTTCGAGCGGACTGGAATATGAGGAAGGTTTCTATTCCAACACAGATGAAGTAATTCAGTTGGCAAGGGCAGCAGCATCGGCCAACGGTAGGTATATAAGTCACATCCGTAGCGAGGATGTAAATCTGGAACGTGCGCTGGATGAGATCATTTCAATTGGTAGAGAAGCAAAAATCCCTGTCCAGATTTCTCACTTCAAGATTGCAATGAGAAGCAAATGGGGTAATGCTTCAAGAATTCTTGCTGAACTTGATGCTGCACGCGCAGAAGGCATCAACATTACTGCTGACCTCTATCCCTACACAATGTGGGTCTCGACGCCTCGCGTACTATTCCCCAAAAAAGATTTTACGAATGAAGCCAGCGCATTGTACGCGACAAAAGAATTATTCGATCCTTCCAAATCAGTTATATTATCTTTTCCTGCGAACAGAAAATTCGAAGGCAAGACGATTACTGCAATCGGTACTTTGAATCAGGAGTCTGCGCCAAAGGCACTACTTCGTGTGATAAGGGATGACGTACAGCAAGAAGCGGCTATAGCGGGTGCTTCCATGTCGGAGAACGACATATCCACTTTGCTCAGCTGGAATTATACCAATGTCTGTTCAGATGGATCAGGCGGCGGCCATCCAAGAGGCTATGGCTCGTTTACACGAATCCTTAGCAAATATGTTCGTGATGAGAAGCTTATATCGCTTGAGACTGCAATCAATAAGATGACGGGTCTTACTGCGGAACACACAGGTATCTTAAAAAGAGGGTTGATTGCACGATCATATTATGCCGATCTGGTATTATTTGACCCACAACTTGTAAAAGACAATGCCACAATGAGTGATCCGTCGGCGCTTTCAAGCGGGATATTGAAAGTCTGGGTTAATGGCCAGTTGGTTTACGAGGATCAAAAAGCAACCAGGAAATATCCAGGCATGTTCGTGAAAGGTACTGGAACGGAAGACGACTAAAGATTATTAATAACGTGAGTAGTAGTTGAGAGCCCATAGTAAACATCCCAGATGAAAAAAGGCTTCACATTTCGTGAAGCCTTTCTTATGATTGTCCGGAAAATGAATTACATCATGCCGCCCATTCCGCCGCCGCCGTGTGGCATAGCAGGAGCTGGATGATCTTCAGCAATTTCGGAAACAACAGCCTCTGTAGTCAATAACAGACCAGCGATTGATGCTGCGTTCTCCAGTGCAAGGCGAGTCACTTTTGTAGGATCGATGATACCAGCGTCGAAGAAGTTTTCGAATTTGTTATCACGAGCATTGTATCCATAGTCCTTCTTGCCATCGCGAACTTTGTTAACGATCACAGAACCTTCTTGTCCTGCGTTCTCAGCAATTGTTCTGAGTGGTGACTCAAGCGCGAGGCGAACGATATTAACACCTGTTGCCTGATCTTCATTGCTCAATCCAAGATCTGCAGTGTTTTTCAGAGCATCGATCGCACGGATGTAAGCAACACCACCGCCAGGGACGATACCTTCCTGAACAGCTGCGCGAGTAGCATGCAATGCATCATCAACACGATCTTTCTTTTCTTTCATTTCAACTTCGGTAGCAGCACCTACATAGAGGATTGCTACACCGCCAGAAAGTTTAGCAAGACGTTCCTGCAATTTTTCTTTATCGTAGTCTGAAGTTGTTGTTTCAATTTGAGCTTTAATCTGAGCGATACGGCCCTGGATCTCATTCTTCTTGCCAGCACCATTGACGATTGTTGTGTTGTCCTTGTCAATAGTGATTTTCTCAGCCCGTCCGAGCATATCAAGTGTAGCGTTCTCAAGCTTGAAGCCTTGTTCTTCAGAGATTACTTTTCCTCCAGTGAGGACAGCGATATCTTCAAGCATTGCCTTTCTTCTGTCACCAAAGCCAGGAGCTTTAACAGCAGCAACTCTGAGTGCACCGCGGATCTTGTTCACCACAAGTGTAGCAAGCGCTTCGCCTTCTACTTCTTCAGCGATAATAACGAGTGGCTTTCCAGTTTGAGCAGACTGCTCAAGAACAGGAAGCAATTCTTTCATGCTGCTGATTTTCTTGTCGTAGATAAGAATGTAAGCCTGATCAAGATCAGCTTCCATCTTTTCAGTATTGGTCACGAAGTAAGGGGAGAGGTAGCCTCTGTCGAACTGCATACCTTCAACGGTCTTCACTTCAGTTTCTGTTCCTTTAGCCTCTTCAACAGTGATAACGCCGTCTTTACCAACTTTATCCATAGCATCAGCGATCATCTTACCGATGGTCTCATCACTATTTGAAGATATCGTCGCTATCTGAGCGATTTCACTTGAATCTTTGATTTTCTTGGATTGTTTCCTGAGGTTCTCAACCACTGCATCAACCGCTTTATCGATACCGCGCTTAAGATCCATCGGGTTAGCACCAGCGGCTACGTTCTTTATGCCATGAGCATAAATCGCCTGAGCCAAAACAGTTGCTGTAGTAGTTCCATCACCGGCAGCATCTGCTGTCTTTGAAGCAACTTCCTTCACAAGTTGTGCACCCATGTTTTCGATAGGGTCTTTCAATTCGATTTCTTTCGCGACAGATACACCGTCTTTAGTAACGGTAGGAGCGCCAAATTTCTTATCGAGGATAACATTACGACCTTTTGGTCCGAGGGTAACTTTAACAGCGTCAGCAAGCTTATCAACGCCTTTCTTTATCTTGTCTCTGGCAGTGGTATCGAAGGTTATTTCTTTAGCCATAATTCTTGATTTTTGATTTGTTTAATTAAATGATTCCGAAAATGTCAGAGTTCCTCATGATCAGATACTCTTTGCCATCAATCAAGATCTCTGTTCCGGAGTACTTTCCGTAAAGTACATTATCTCCAACTTTAACAGTCACAGGCTTGTCTTTTAGGCCTTCGCCTACGGCAATGATTTTGCCTTTTTGCGGTTTTTCTTTTGCAGTGTCAGGAATGATAATGCCTGATGCAGTCTTAGTTTCAGCTTCAGCGGGCTCAACTAGCACCCGATCCTCATTTGGTTTGAAGTTGATCTTGGCCATAAGTATTACTGGTTTAAAAGGTTAAAATGTTTACGATACAAGCCGCCTCGCAGCTATTGTGCCAAGGCGAATTAAAGTGCGAATAAAGGACAATTATCTAATAAATGGCAGGTTTTCCGGCATATAAAGTCAACGTTGGCATAAACGCCCGGACGTGTCGCGACATCATGGCAGTATCCGGCGGACTTTGAAAGCATCCGCACAAATCGAAAGGATTGATATTGCATCGCCTGGGGGTTGGAGACTTATTAACTAATTGTTAAATTGGTAAAGTCGTAAAGCGCGCGCTATGGAAAAATTGTCAAAGGATTGGCTTACCCAAGGTTTGATAGATTTCGAATACAAGAAATATGTTTTAATGGCATATCTCCATACTGTCAGGCAATCCTTCGGTAAGATAGAGTTGTATCCATTCCTCGCCGACCTGGTTTTTCACTACAGGAATTTGCAGGCTTTGAAAGAGAACAAGGCGCTGATTCGCGATTCATTCCCCAAAGAATTATCCATCGAGGAATTCAAGAAGCTGGAACTTAGCTACCGTGAGATGATTGAGGATGACGCGGTAATGAGCGAATTGGAATCTATTATAAATTTCTCGCTCCCACAGATAAAGGAATCGCTGCAGGAAGGATCGGTGATTTATGAATATGTTGAATCACAATGTGAGATATCCCCCGTAGGAGTTACGCCGCTTTATGCGAAAGAGGGTTATCTGTTCGTTACACAGCCTCCCGAAAAAGAAACGATAGTTTACCGATATCAGATGAGCATCTACGAGGCTAGTCAGGAGCAACTTCGAAGCCTTAACACGGAGCTCGTCGAACGTGTTGAGAAAAGCCCGATATATACTTACGAACGTCTTAAACTCGATCTTATTAAGCGATTCAAAGATCTTCCGAATCCCGCGGCGTATCTTATCCTGGCGAAAATGAAGTTCCCTTTTGCCGAAACATTAATGCCAGTGGCCAAGCGGCTTTTCGTAAAGCATATATCTCAGTAGAGCTGCAGGCTTCAAGATGAAAACTGAGGCGCCAGAACTTCAAAGATTCACTTTTGTGGTTGGGCGAAGAAGCCCTTGGCTGCTCGAGCAAGACTTAGCGCCTGCCGAAGACGATTATGAACACATGCTACGAAGACATAAATGCCAAAGTTAGGACGAATAACTTGCGGCTTGTAATTTTGTAATTGAAGCTAATCGCGAAAAAAGCCGCGACGGGCGCAGCTTTTAATAATCCATTAGTTTAGGTCGAATTTCTATTTCGTGCTATCTGCGCCATCAGCAGGAGCAGGGGCATTAAGGTCAGGCGCCTGTTGCGCAGGGAACTGCTCGCCGGCGCGATCTAAAATTTCATTGGAGTTACTGCTGCGGGAATTGACCACCAGGTTTGTCGATAAAGTCAATATCATGATCGCAATAATAAATCCCCAAGTAAGCTTTTCAAGAATGTCACCGGTCTTTTTCACGCCGATAATATTACTGGCTGAAGAACCTCCGAACTGACTCGTCAATCCGCCACCCTTAGAATTCTGGGCAAGGATAACCAGCACCAACAACACCGCGAAAAGGATGATTAAAATGATAAATAAGGTGTACATACTCTTCTACTTTTTCAAGTCTTCAATTTGTGCCGCAAAGTAAGCCTTTTTTTGTGGAAACTTCCAAATCAGCTTCTTAAGCACCTCAATGGCCTTATCTTTCTTACCCTGCTTTACCAGAATTTCTACCAATGTTTCTGAGACTATATTGTCGGTAAACTCTCCACTTTTAATCGTCGATAAGTCTCCGTCAGTCTGGTCAGTCCTGTCTTTTCCAGGAGAGATACTTGGCTGCGTTTTAATGAACTGATCGATCATCTCGAGTTGCTCGCGTTGCTTGTTACTTTCGGGTTCGATTTCCTTCCGATTAACAATCTCGTCGATAAGAGCCTCGTTAGCGCCAAATTTCCTTCTCAGGAGGCTGGGCTTAGGCGTGCTTGGTACATTCTGGGGTTGGTGATCGAGGGCACTATCCATCTCAATGAGTCTTTCTACTTTTGACTCGATCTCTGGTTCATATGTCGACAAAGAAACGGAAGCGGCAGGTGTGCTAAGTTCATTGGCTGACTGTTGCTCAATCTTCGTAGCAGCATAAAGAACTTCAAAATCGTGTTTCAGCTGATTTAACCGTTCAAGGTCTGTCATGATTTCATCCGCTACGCTTCCTTCTTCTGCATCCGTAGGTTTTTGTGCTAGCGAACCGTAGTCAAATGATCCTTTTAAATCAACCGGGATATGCGGAGGCGCTTCCTGACTGACAATCTCGTCAATTGAAGGGCTTTGTTCTGGCGCAGCTGTATCAGTCGCGATCTTGTGAATATCCTTCTCCTCGAAACCATTTATTTCTGTGACTACCTGTTGCCCAAAATTAAGTACGCCATTGTCGGCATCTCCAAATGTATGGCCGTTTTCACGGGCCATTCCGTTCAGGTACTGACCACGTGGCCGCCATTCCGCTGGCTTGGCGACAGGTCCCATAATAAGCTCCTCTCCGTTCATGACATTCTTCAGCACTGAACGATCTGCGGCATATACAGCGGCTGATTGAAGCGCCTTCTGTTCTTCACCAAGTTGATGGTCTTTGCCTAATTTAGCAGACAAGGAGTGTAACACCTGACTGTATGGGAAATTTTCCTTTAATAAAAGAATATCAATGGCCTCACTCTCAGAGCTGTTCGCGTAATGCTTCAAAACGTCAATGAAGACCTCTTTTTCCACGGGCAAGTATTGGGTGAACAGTAAAAATACTAAATTTTACCAATTGGCCACGGTCGCATTGAAGATGTCGTTGACTATACGATCGAAAATCTGACGGGTGTACGATTCCTGGATATCTGTGATATTCTGGTCGTTCGCGAAATCTTTGTAAAACGAGAAAGATTTATCAGTAAAGCTCATGCTTTCATCCGTTGTATTGACGTATGTGACTTTAACTGTGATGGTTAATCTTGTAGAAGATGCCTGACTAAGCGCCGTGGTGGGAGAAGTTACGGCGGTGTTGGTCGGAACTGGTGCAATGGGAGTTACCCGAAAGTCTGATACCTCTCCCTCAAGCGACAGCTCACCGTCTTCGCTCACAACGGCCAGACTTGAGTTCTGAATAAAGTAGTTCTTGAGTTGATTGGTAAAAGTCTGCCCGATATTGGCCTGACCAAGATCAGTATTGTTGTAGAACTCGGCGACTTTCAACGTCTTCGCCGTGGTTGTGCTTCCTGCCAGCGAGTACCCCACACGAACGCCACAGGATGTGCTGATAAGAATCACAACCGAACTTAAACATGCGGCAAAGCTAAATACCTTGTGGCCCTTAATCCTCCAGGTCATATTGTTTGATTTTTCGATAGAGCGTTCTTTCCGATATTCCCAAATCACGTGCCGCATATTTCCGCTTGTTGCTATTCTTTCGAAGCGCGCGAATGATCAGTTCCTTTTCCTTTTTCTCAATTGATAGAGAATCATCTTCGGCTTCGTGGGTAATATCGTGAACATCCTCATGGTGCTCAGCGTCTGACTGTGCTCCAGGAGAAAGATTAATTACCACCGGTGGATGAGCTACCTCATTTGAATCGTCGTGCACGCCTTCGAAAAGATTGGCGTGATCTTTCACCATCTGAGACGCCTTAGCCGGATTTCCGTACGTTTCCAGCACTAACTTTTTCAGGTCATTGAAGTCTTTCTTCATGTCAAACAAAACCTTGTAAAGGATGTCACGATCAGACATGCCTTCTTTTTCAGATGCAGCGGTTCTATACAACGCTGGCAAAGTATTTTCTTTTGGAAGAAAATATCTCAGGCGCTCCGCGTTAATTTCTTTGACTTCCGGTGAGAGTACGGATATCTGCTCAACCAGATTCTTCAGTTGCCTGATGTTGCCCGGAAATCTATAAAGCAGAAGCGCATCCTTCGCTTCGTCGGTAAGACTAATTGGCTTCACTTTGTATTTCTCCGCGAAGTCGGAAGCAAATTTCCTGAACAGCAACTCAAGGTCCTTACCTCTTTCACGAAGCGGCGGAACATAAATGGGAACTGTGCTAAGCCGATAGTATAGGTCTTCACGAAACTTTCCGTCTTCAACATTCTTCATCAGGTTGACATTGGTTGCGGCAACAACCCGTACGTCTGTCTTTTGAACCTTTGACGAACCTACTTTAATGAATTCACCATTCTCCAACACCCGAAGCAATCGTGCCTGTGTACCAAGGGGCATTTCACCAATCTCATCCAGGAAGATAGTACCACCATTGGATACCTCGAAATAACCTTTGCGCGCCTCATGAGCTCCCGTGAAAGATCCTTTTTCATGACCGAATAATTCGGAGTCGATCGTGCCCTCTGGGATCGATCCACAGTTGATCGCGATGAATTGCCCATGTTTCCTTGGACTCAGATGATGGATGATCTTGGAAAAAGACTCCTTACCACTTCCGCTTTCACCTGTAATGAGCACTGACATATCGGTCGGAGCAACCTGCATAGCAACGTTCACGGCATTGTTCAACAAGGCGGAATTACCGATTATTCCGAACCTTGCTTTTACACTTTGTATTTCTAAATCTGTAATTGACATTTCGTTTCCTTTCTTAGTAAAACCACAACAGCGTCACAAAGACACTCATGATTGCACGGCGCGTCCCAGCAATGTGCCGCCGGTGCAACTCTCTATGAGAACATTGACATATTCTCCTTTGTTAAAATTTTCTTTCGGAAATACGATCACTTTGTTCGACGAGTTCCTCCCTTGCAAATCATCCGCGGAGCGTTTTGACCGGCCTTCAACAAGGACGCGACAGACTTTACCAACGTCTTGGCCATTTCGGATTGCTGAATGCTCGCGCTGCTTGGTGATCACTTCAGAAAGCCTTCTTTGTTTGATTTCAAGGTCGATGTCATCCTTGTATTTTTTCTCTGCCAACGTGCCGGGACGTTCAGAGTAGTAGAACATATACGCAAAGTCGAACTGAACCTTGTCCATCATGCGTAGCGTGTCCTGGTGATCCTCTTCGTTTTCACTGCAAAATCCCGTAATCATATCTGAACTTATACCACAATCATCCCCTAATATCTCTTTGATTTTTACCACTTTATCATAGTACCATTCATGTGAGTATCCTCGGTTCATGAGCTCAAGAATCCGCGTACTTCCGCTTTGCAAAGGCAGGTGAATGTTCTTGCAAATGTTTTCAAATCTCGCCATTACCTCCAGCACCTCATCTGTAATGTCCTTAGGATGTGAGGTAGAAAATCTGACCCTCAAGTCAGGGTGTATCTGCGCAACAAGTTTCAGCAATTCGGCAAAGGTCATCACATCCTGAATGCCCTGTTTATCCAACCATGCCTTGTTATTTTGCAGCTCACTCCACTTGTACGAATCAACATTCTGTCCGAGCAGCGTGACCTCCCGATAACCCTTACTAAAAAGATCTTCAGCTTCGGCCATGATAGATTTGGGATCACGGCTTCTTTCCCGCCCCCGCGTAAATGGCACCACACAGAAGCTGCACATGTTGTCGCAGCCACGCATGATAGAAATGAAGGCAGACACTCCGTTTGAATTGAGTCTGACTGGACTGATATCAGAATACGTTTCTTCTCGCGAGAGAAATGTGTTGACAGCCTTCTGTCCGTCATCAACCTGATCTATAAGTCTGGGAAGGTCGCGATAGGCATCAGGACCAGCTACCAGGTCAACGATACGCTCCTCTTCCAGTAGCTTCGTCTTCAGCCGTTCAGCCATACATCCAAGAACCCCGATCAGCAACTCGGGCTTATTGCGCTTAAGCTTATTGAGCTGCACCAACCTGCGTCTTACCGTCACCTCGGCTTTCTCTCGTATTGAACACGTATTCAGAAAGATAACATCGGCTGCACTGATATCGGAAGTCGTGTCAAACCCGTTTTTGTTGAGGATTGAGGCTACTATTTCACTGTCTGAATAATTCATCTGACATCCGTAGCTCTCGATGTAGAGCTTACGCGGGTTGCCTGCGTTTTCTTCTTTGGATATATGGACTGTCTGGCATATTTCCTTCTCCCCCTCGCCAATGATCTCCAGATCGCTTATCAAATTCTCCATGTTGCCTTCCGGTAAAGTCGCAAAAATAACAGATTTTATTGTATCAATGACATCTTGTCAGGCAGATTTACGAATTAGAAATTGAGGTTGTAGCTTTCGGCAAATTCGCGATATGGCATTGATAAGGTCGGTACGGGGCAATACCCCGGTTTTTGGTTCAAATTGTTTCCTGGCAGACAATGCTACTGTGGTAGGCGAAGTAATTATGGGAGACAATTGCACGGTTTGGTTCAATGCCGTAATAAGGGGCGACGTTCATTCCATTACGATAGGCAACAACACGAACATCCAGGATGGAGCAATAATTCACTGTACCTACATGCGTGCAAAAACAGTCATCGGCAGCAACGTGTCCATCGCGCACAATGCCATCGTGCACGGCTGTACGATTCACGATGACGTTTTGATCGGAATGGGCGCAATTGTTATGGATGATGCTGTCATAGGGTCAAACGCAGTGGTTGCTGCGGGCGCTGTTGTATTATCAGGAACAATTGTTGAACCAGGCAGCGTTTATGGCGGGCTTCCCGCAAAACGTATCAACACAACAAGTGACGCTTTGCGCGAAGTGATTCAGCGAACAGCCAGAAACTATCCTATGTATGCGGAATGGTTCAAAGACTAGGTCATCGAAAATAATTTTATTCCACTAACTTTTTCCAATTCAAGTATGTCATCTAAAAAGAACAATAAAGGATTCGATCCCAACACTATCAAAGAATACAGTTCAAGAATCGAGGCGAGTGGGAAGAAATTCGTACTGGATCACGATGATGAACGAACCGACGAGTATGCTCATTTTTATTTCGTAGGCTTATATGAGGATAAGGAAGTAATTTATGATACGGCAATCTATACCCTTCGTCTACATCACGAAAGTGAGTTATATGAAGAAGCCGAGCAGCGGGCAGCCAAACAATTCCCTCAATACAAGAAACTTTCTTACGACCAATCTGACAAGGGAAATTCAGAGAACTCATACGAGCTCGAAGAGGAGGTTGGCCTTTTTATGGCAGAGGTAATCCTGGAGCTTGAAGAAGAAGAAACTATCAAAGTAAAGGAACACGTCGATCAGGACCTTAGCGCCGACTTCGGGATCAGCCTTGATGTTGGCTTGAACCGGGATAAAATATCCGATACAGTCATTTCAAAATTCGTTTTGGATTTTAATAGTGACACCATATCTCTGGACGACACACTTTATTCGTTCCTGTCCCAGGACCAGGAAACAGACTAACCCATTCAATTCTACCTGCAAATTCGTGCGCGGGACACTGGCTTGCCTTTGCGATGCAGTAACTTTCTTAAATTCTGTACATATTTGCGCCCTTAAACACCAACCAATAATGAAGAATTTGTCCTTAATCCTCAATGTCGTTTTGATAGCGGCTGTCGCCATACTTTTCTATTTACACTTTACAGGTAGAAAATCAGCAAACTCGTCGACCCACTCAATTGAGCCGGGTGACTTAAAGATCGCATACATCAGGTCTGACAGCGTTTTAAAAAACTATGATTATTTAAAGATAAATCGTACACAGCTGGAAGAGAAGTCTAAGAAGATGGATCAGGACTACAGAAACCGGGCGATTGGTTTACAAAATGAAATCGCAGCGTACCAACGTAACGTCAACAGCATGACCCTGGGTCAGGTGAAAGCAACGGAGGAAGATCTTGGTAAGAAGCAGCAGAATCTTCAAATGTACCAACAGACGCTGAGTCAGCAACTCATGGATGAAGAAGCCAAATTGAACAAGGAACTTTACGAACGTATTACTGTATATCTTAAGAAATACGGAAGCGATAAGAACCTTCAGTTTGTGCTTAAGGTAGATCAGTCTAGTGATATTCTGTACGCCGGTGAGTCGATGGATATCTCCACCGACGTCACAGTCGGACTGAACACAGAGTATCAGTCAGAGAAGGGTGGAAAGACTGTGCCGGCAAAGAAAGACAGTACGCCGACGAAGAAATAATCATCAATCTCGATCAGTTTATTACAAGCCCGCGAACCGCGGGCTTTTTATTTTTACATTTGATTTTGCCATGGCCAATCGTTTTATCGAAGCGCTCCGGATAAAGAGCCAGGAACAGAAGCAGATCATTCTGATGCTATGTACTGGCTTCTTCATGGGCGTTTTTATTGCAACCTACCAGGTAACAGCTGACTCGCTTTTTCTTAGTAAGCTCGGCGCTCAACTCGACAAAGCGTTTCTTATCGCAGGTGCACTTGGTATTGCCACTACCGCGCTTTTTTCAACCGTACAGAACTGGATAAAATTCACTACGCTTGCGATTAGCAGTGTGGTCGCGATCTTTTTATTCACGCTCGGTCTATATTGGCTGATCCATTATGGAGATCAGCAATATGCAGACGTTTATATATACGCGCTCTACTGTATGACTGGTCCAATGACCGCTGTATTGTTGCTCAGCTTCTGGGGTATATTCGGTCGACTATTTAATTTCAGACAGTCGAAGAGGCTCATTGGCTGGATTGACACAGGGCAGCTCATTGCTGCAATCATTGCTACGCTAATTGCCATTCCGATTTCTTCCGCTTACGTCCACGACACATCAAATTACTTATTGGTCTGTGCCGTCAGCATGGCGGTCGTTTCAATATTGATGTTCACCATATCCACCGTTTTCGTGATATCGAAAAACGATCCAAAAGAGGTTGATATAACCATTAGAAGGGAATCACGGCTCACGAGAATATTCGGCGATAATTTCATTGTACTACTGTCTCTGTTCCTACTGATCTCAATGGTTATGTTCGTCCTGAGTCAGTACTCTTTTCAAAGAATCGTTACGGAAATGTATCCGGACGTAAAGGATCTAACCAATTTCAATTCATTCTTTATAGGGGCCGTCTACGGGATAAGTTTGATCATGCAAACTTTCGTGAATCAGCGCATCATAAATAACTATGGATTAAGAATTTCGTTATTCCTGTTGCCCATCATCATGATCATTTTTTCCATTGGATCAATTGCTATGGGAACGCTTTTTGGTTTTGAAAAGAGCATCACACCATCAGGATTTATTTACTTTTTCCTGTTCGTTTCATTGAGCAGATTATTTAACTGGACACTTCGCGACTCCCTTGAAAATCCGGTCTTTAAGCTGTTCTTTATTCCCCTGGATAGCAGTATTCGGTTTAATATTCAATCAAAAGTAGAAGGGCTTGTCAATGAATCGGCACGTTTTGTCGGAGGTCTTGTGATCTTCGGACTCGCGTTCCTTCCGTTTTTCAATATTCTATATATATCGGTCATACTCATTCTGCTTGCATCAGTATACTTTATCGTTGTAAATAAACTTTACAACGGGTATCGGCAAAAGATCAGGTTAAAGCTTGAAAACTCTGCCGACGTTCAGCAGGAAAAGCTCGAGCGGGGATTTACTCAGATCACTACCAGACTAGAAAGGATGTTGCACATTCCTGCATCTGGCAAAGCTGTGTTTAGTTACAAGCTTCTTGAAAAGATAAACGCTGCACTTATTCCCGCATGGGCGAATATCTTAATGAAGAACGAAGATGAGGCCGCCAGAAACTATGCACAGGAGCGGATGAATGAATTGAAAGGCCTTTCGGTCTCTGATCAATATGTCATCCGGATGGATGAATCAAAGGTCGGGGCCAATGACAAAACCGTATTGAGTAAATCGGATCTTCAATTGATCATCGATAATGGTGGAGATATTACGCAGGCCCGTATACAGAAGTTGACGCGCTCAGCAAACCCAAGTGACAGGCATTATGCTGCAGAATTGTTATTGCATACCTCAAAGGATGAATGTACTTCGTTTCTGATGGAGTTGTTGAACGACAACGAACAGAGTGTACGCAATACTGCGATCAAGACTTCCGTAAAAAAGAATAATCCGGAGATCATAAACCAGGTAATCGAAAATCTTGGGAACCCGGTGTTTGGTAACAAAGCGATGAATGCACTCGTGCAGATCGGGCCGGACACGTTGACCGCATTGGACTCAGCATTCTATCGAAGTGGTCAGGCGACCCAAATGATGCTTAGAGTTATCCAGGTTATTGGCAGGATAGGTGGACTACGCGCGCGAGAGATCCTATGGGGTAAGATTGACTACCCAAACAAGATTATTGTTTCACAGGTACTGCTTTCGTTGGGAGAATGCGGATTTAAAGCTGGCATTTCACAGATCACACGTATTAAATTTGCGATCGAGTCAGATATTGCCGACATCAGTTGGAACCTGAGCGCAATACAGGAAATCGGCGACGAAGGTTTTAGCGAGCAGATCAAGGCAACGTTGCAGTGGGAGATACAAAACGATGTTGACCACATCTACATGCTGCTGACAATGTTGTACGATACGAGATCCATTCAGCTGGTAAAGGAAAATATCGACAGCGGAACAGCAGAGGGGATAACTTATGCCATCGAGTTGCTTGACGTCTTTCTTTCTGAACAATTAAAGCAACGTGTTATTCCTATTTTGGATGATCTTGCCGACACAGAGAGAATTTATCAACTCCAGGAGTTTCATCCTCGTGTAAAACTCGACGACAAGCTGGTTTTAAAATTTCTAATCAATCGCGATTTTACGCAGTCAAACCGATGGACAAAGGCGTGCGTAATTTATCAAATCGGCACATTAAAGATCACAGATTTTAAACTCGATCTAATCGCGCAGCTTTTTAATCCTGATCCGCTTATTCGTGAGATTTCGGCCTGGTCACTGTATCAGCTGTCACCAGACATTTACATTGAGAACACACGACGACTGGGCGAATCGCGTAAGAAGGAACTGGATGCACTCATTCTGCAAGCCAGAAAAATGACGCGCTTTGAAATGATTCAATTCTTTCAAAAACTTAGTTTCTTTGAAAGTATTACAGGTATCACGCTGTCATACCTCTCTGATATCTGCGAAGAAATTCGACTGAAAGCAAAAGACACACTCACGCTGGATGAAAAGCTTAACAACAACTTCTATGTAGTCGTATCCGGTCAGGTTGATTTCTTCCATCGAGGCGAACGGACTTCAGCATTTGGTCCCCAACAGTTTATTGGTGAAATGTTAGGATTGCCAAATTACATCAATACAAATGTTGTGATTGCAGAGAGCAATACAGTGATCTTAAAGTTTGATAAAGACCAGTTCTACGAACTATTGTCCGACAATGTAAAGCTGGCTGACAAGGTAATAGAGTTTATCTGATGGCAGGAAAAAGCAAAAAATGGTTTGCTGCTGGGGCCGCGGTTTTCATGATTATTTTGGTCATCGCTAGCTATGATATCAGCCGACGGACCACTTTTCCTGGTTCTAAATCACAATTAAAAGAACGGCTTCGAAAAGATTACTTAAAACCAGACTCTCAAAAGACCGATTCATTAAGACCCAAAACCGACAAATTTTGAATTTTATCCACATTTTTCAATGCAAATGGTTGTTTTAGGAATCCGTTTTTCTACCTTTAGTTCAGATTAAAGCCAACTATAGACATGAAAATCCCCCTTGGTCGCGTACTTCGGGGGATTTTCAATTTATAAGGGGTGGTGACCGTCTACCTTCTCGTCTTGCGCATTTGTCTGCGCTATTTTCCTTTCGGCGATTAAGATGGTTAACGTTTGGACTGATACTTTATCTTCGTTTCAGATTAAAGCCAACTATAGACAATTGATTATCCCCCGCGGTCAAGGACTTCGGGGGATTTTCATTTCTAAAGCACCCTAATTTCGTACCGCACGCATCGGACCAGAAATGGTTGCCTTGGTACTCGTAACACAAATCTTTACTTGTTACACCACGTTCATTCTTATGTAGTGCGTTACCTTTCCGGAATGAAACATCGATCTTTTAAAACTTTTTCATCCGCTACATTCCTCACCCTATTGTTATTGATCGTTATCTCCTGTGTCAACGATACATTACCTGCTGCTGATGAATACAGTTGTTCTTCAAATGACGAAGTCAGTTATGCAAATGACATCAACCCGATAATCAATACGAAGTGTGCCATCGAAGGGGATGGAGGATGTCACAACGGTGGCAATGGACCAACACTCGATTGGCGCGTGTTCAATAATTTCCAAGGTCACGCATCCAGCGTCAAAGATAGAATCACTCGGCCCGCCACGGCTTCGGGCCACATGCCCAAGATCGGTTCTCTTACTGATGATCAGATCAGACTACTAATATGCTGGGTAAATCAGGGCGCTCAGAATAATTAGCCATGCTTAGATTTTCCGTATTTTTCTTTTCACTTGCACTTTCCGCAGGTTGCTTCGGGCAAAAATATGTTGCAACGCAAAGTGACGTGTCTTTCTTTTCACATGCAACCATCGAAGACATCACGGCCGATAACACCAAGTCTAGTGCCATCTTTGATTCATCTACGGGTTCGATAGCATTTGTTATTCCAATTTCTGAATTCAGATTTGCCAAGGCGCTCATGCAAGAGCACTTCAACGAAAGGTATTTAGAGACAGAAAAATTTCCTAAGGCCACGTTTCAGGGTAAATTGGATGGATATCAGCATTCTACAACCGGCAGGCAAAACGTAACGGCTATTGGTAAGCTAAATATTCATGGCGTGACAAAAGACGTCAGCATTCCCGGCACCGTTGTAAAGCAGGACAATAAGATATTGATGAAGTCTAAGTTCATCATCAAACTGGTAGACTACAAAGTGACAATCCCTAAGTTGATGTGGCAAAAGATTGCTGAACAGGTGGAGGTCTCAACCGACTTTACTTTGGATCCTCAATAGATGTAAGTATGATCAAGCCTTCGTTGACAATTGTTATCTTGTGTACTCTACTGGTAAATTCGTTGCACACTCAGGCGCAACAAAGATTTTTCGCCGAGAAATCATTCGTATCATTTTTTTCTGATGGCATCGTTGAAGATATCATTGCAAAAAATGAGAAAGTCACCAGCATATTTGATGTAGTGGGTGGCGACATCGCTTACCTCATGAGCATGAAGGATTTTCAGTTTGACAAACCGCTGATGCAAACGCACTTTAATGAGAAGTACGCGGAGACAGAGAAGTTTCCCAAAGCATCTTTCCAGGGAAAAATTTCCGATTTTAGTTTGACAGCCTCAGGGAAGCAACAAGTGAGAGCTGTAGGCAAACTCACGATTCATGGTATCAGTCAAAACATTGATACACCTGGTACAATTGAGGTGAATGGAAACCGGGTATCATTGAAATCAAAATTCATGGTTAAACTTGCAGACTATAATATTAAGATACCTCAGATCGTCTGGCAAAACATTGCGCAGCAGGTTGAGGTGACAGTTGATTTTGTGTACAGGCCCCTATAAACCCACTCTTTATGAAGAAATTATTACTAATCGCTTTCTTAGCAACTCCCTTTATACTCAAAGCCCAAAACGATTTGCTTGGTGAACTTGAGAAAGATTCCAAACCCGAAACAGAATATACTTTCGCGACTTTTAAGGGCACGCGTATTGGCAATGGTCATACTATTGAAACTAAGAATAAAGGATCTCTTGAATTTATATTTGGGCATAGATTCGGTTCTGTCAATGGAGGTGCTTATGAAATGTTCGGGCTGGATCAGGCTTATGTACGCCTCGGTCTTGACTATGGAATCACGGATAGGCTATCGGTCAGCATTGGTCGTAACTCTACAGATAAAACTATGGACGGCTATCTGAAATATAGACTGCTCCGACAAAGTAAAGGCAAAAAGACTTTTCCGGTTTCTGTAACAGTTCTTGCAGGATCGGCATATAAGTTTTCGCCAAAGAACAACGCGGATGTATCTGAGGACTTCAGGAACGTTGACCGGCTTTCCTATACCGGACAATTATTAATCGCACGTAAGTTCTCTCCAAACTTTTCATTGCAACTGATGCCGACTATTGTTCATAAAAACGTCGTTGAAACTTATGAAGACAACACTCAATACGCATTGGGTATCGGAGGTAGAATCAAACTCACGAAGAGTCTCGCGTTGACAGGTGAATATTACGCAAACTTGAGCAAGCCAGACAACGACAAATTGCTTGAAGACCAAAAGCAATACAATGCAGTTGCGCTGGGTATCGACATAGAAACCGGCGGACACGTATTTCAACTCTTGCTGACTAACGCCATTGGACTGACAGAACGGGCATTTATCACAGAAACAAGGGATAATTTTTTCGATGGTCATATTCACCTGGGATTTAATGTGACTCGTACGTTCCAACTCAAGAAACAGAAGTAACAGCGCTGCCCAACTGTCCCGCACGCTGCGTAACGGAGAATTGTTTGATGCTTTTTGCCCTATTATTTATGTTTTCACCACAACACCGACACGTATAGCGCATAACATCTACAAACGAATTTCTACGCCATCGGCGATTTCAGTCAAGACTGTTCCTCTTATTCATTGACCAGACCCAGGCCGTAATAGGTTGTAACTCCGGTCGCGTCCTTTTGTAAAAATCAACACGTTTTCTATTTTTAGACTTTCTATAGTCTAACGCGAAAACGCATTGCTGCTCTGCTCGATCATTCTTTATCTGATAGTCACAGTGTTGATCGGCATATGGGCTTCGACGCGCGTTAAGACGTCAGGCGATTATATGCTTGCCGGAAGAAGCCTGCCGCTGATGCTCAGTTCAGCAGCGCTTTTTGCTACATGGTTTGGATCTGAAACAGTCTTTGGCGCATCATCTCAGTTTTTGCAAGAGGGATTATACGGAGTTATTGAAGATCCTTTCGGCGCGGCATTGTGTCTTTTACTGTTTGGAATCTTCTTCGCCAGAAAACTGTATTCGATGAACCTCCTTACGCTAGGCGATTTCTTTAAAGTTCGCTTTGGAAAGAAGACCGAACTCGTTGCATCCTTATTCCTCGCACCGCCTTACCTGGGGTATATCGCCGCCCAGCTGGTTGCAATGGGACTTATTCTTAATGCAGTAACCGGGTTAGAATTATGGTGGGGCGTTGTTATCAGTTCCATTGTCGTTACTATTTATACCTATGTCGGAGGAATGTGGGCCATTTCCATCACTGACTTTATTCAAAGTATTATCATTATCCTGGGAATGATAGTACTCGCAGTTGTATTGTCAAATGAAGCGGGGGGCCCAACCGTTGTATTTTCTGAAGTAGAATCAGAGACGCTCCGCTTCCTTCCAGAAATGAATGCCAAAGATATCACGGCATACATTGCCGCCTGGTCAGTTTTAGGTTTAGGATCTATTCCATCGCAGGATGTATTTCAACGCGCAATGTCTTCCGGTTCAGCACGCACAGCAGTATGGTCGTGCTACATCGCTGCTGGATTATATCTTTCAATCGCCATGATCCCCTTGTTCATCAGCTTGTGCACCAAACATCTTTATCCGGAATTTGCAGAAGGAGATACGCAGCTTGCGTTACCGAACATGGTTCTGAAGCACACCAGCATGCCGATTCAGATATTATTTTTTGGGTCATTACTTTCAGCCATCATGAGTACAGCGAGTTCAGCCTTACTTGCACCGGCATCAATTTTTTCTGAGAACCTGGTAAAACCATTGTTAGGTCATAGGTTCAAAGACAATCAGTTACTGATCGTTACACGCATTTCAGTACTTCTTTTCAGTTCATTCGCTACCGTAATGGCTTGTCTTCGTTCCAACATATTTGAGTTGGTAGGCGAGTCATCGATCCTTAGCCTTGTGTCGTTGTTCATCCCATTGGTATTTGGACTTTACTGGTCGAGGGCCAGCACCGTGGGCGCTTTACTGTCGATGGTGCTCGGTATGATAACATGGATTATCTTTGAAAATTATGAGACAACATGGCCGAGCCTAGTTCCGGCGACGTTAGTAAGCATGTTGGGTATGATTGGGGGAAGTTTAATCTGGCCAAAGCCGCAAGAACAGGGATGAAAATTGAATTAAATCGATTGAATGATGGGTTTCACATGGAAGCCCGTAACGAGTATGGCAACAGTGTGCAGATGGACGCGTCTGCTGAGATAGGAGGAACTGATCAGGGCATGCGGCCCATGCAACTGCTATTGGCTGCGCTGGGCGGATGTAGCTCCATTGACATTATTAACATCCTGAAAAAGCAAAAACAGCCACTAAAGGACATTAAAGTTACGATTACCGGCGAACGCGAAAAAGATGTGAACCCATCACTATTTGTTGAAGCGCATGTTCATTTTAAATTTTTTGGCGAGCTTGACGAGGACAAAGTCCAGAAGGCGGTGGTGCTTGGCGTCGACAAGTATTGTTCCGTGGGTAAGACACTGGCATACAAAGCGAAGATCACACATAGCTTTGAGATCGTGCGCTAAACGCAATCCGTGTTTTAAATAATCATACTACTTTAGAATTCAATGGAAGAAGAAAGAGACTTCGAGACAAATGCGATCAGGGGTCAGTACGACCGGACATCATATCGTGAGCACTCTGTGCCTTTATACCTGACGTCGAGCTTTGTTTTTGAAGATGCAGAGCAGGCCCGCGCAATGTTCGCAGATGAAATCCCCGGAAACATTTATAGTCGGTATTCAAATCCCAATCCGGATGAATTTATCGCCAAGCTTTGCGCGATGGAGGGCACTGAAGATGGTATCGCGACCTCATCTGGTATGGCGGCGATGTATAGCAGTATGGCAGCATTGCTTAATACAGGAGATCACGTGCTTGCCTGTCGCTCTGTGTTCGGATCAACCCATCAAATATTAAATCTGATATTTCCGAGATTCGGGATTTCTCACACTTACGCTGACGTGACTGAGCCTGAGACCTGGGAGAGTAAGATCCAGCCGAATACGAAAATGATCTTTGTTGAAACGCCATCCAATCCAGGGTTGGATATACTCGATCTTGAGTGGCTTGGCAAACTCGCGAAGAAGCATAACCTGATTCTCAACGTTGACAATTGTTTTGCCACACCTTATCTGCAGAACCCGGCAAAATTCGGAGCTCATCTGGTAACGCATTCAGCCACAAAATTTATCGATGGACAGGGGAGAGTGATTGGTGGTGCTGTAC
>JBDSKX010000012.1:0-4436 GCA_039916665.1 Chryseolinea sp.
TCTTCACCTTCATTAAAAAATGGTTGTATGAAATCAACAACAGCATCCGCTTCATTTCCATTGCCAAAATCGAGTTGAATGCCTGCACCTTTTTTAATTGCACCAGCCTGCGAAGCTGGCAGATCAAGTTCCACGCGTAAAGAAGCAGTATTCACAACTTTAAAGAGCGTCTGTCCTGACGAGACATAATTCCCTTCACGTAACAGCGAACTTGCTTGTGAGGGCTGACTTGCATTCGCTGTCGTCGAAGAGCCGTTCGTGGCTGAAGCCCCCATCGCGTTTCCGCCTCCACCTGATGTCGATCCAGATGCAGCAGGTGTACTGGTTGTCGGCGCTTGCATACCGTCTATAAGGAGGTAGCCTGTGTAAGGACTGTAGATTATAAATGTATTGAGTATTTCTTTGCGCTGAATAAGGGATGCTATCTGCGACTCTGACGCACCAAGCAATGCAATCTTATTTTTTGCTGATTGAATCAGTTCGGTGTTCTGGGCATCACTTTCCAGCAGGTAAAGCAGTTCGCGTTGCGCTGTGATCAGTTCGGGGCTGTAAATCTCAGCCACCTTTTGTCCCTTCGTCACTTGTTGAAATGCATATTTCAGAAATACTTTTTCAAGTCGCCCGCCCACGCGAGCCGGAATTGTAAAGATGTTACGAGTATCATACGTAACAATGCCCTGGGCTTCAATACTGAGGGGAACACGTTTATATTCCGGCTTGATTGTCTTGATCGTGGCTACTACTGATTCATTCGGAGACTTTAATAGTTTTGCCAAGTCTTCCGTTATTTCAACCTTTTCTCCCTTGCGCACTTTACGCACCAAATCCATTCCACATACCGGACATGAACCTGGTTTATCTGAAAGTACAGTAGGGTGCATGGGGCACGTGTAGGTATCGGCATGATCCGTGTGCTCACTGCTCTTGCTGCACGAAGAGAGGATGGCCAGCAAGATTATCGCGAGTGCTCGTATATTATTTCTCCAATTGTTTTTCATAGCTCACGATCATATTATAATATTCTTCCAGCTTATTGAGGTATTCCATCTGTGCCATGTTAAGAGCTTCCCATCCGTCAATGACGATAGGAAGTTCTTCTCTGTTCTCTTCGTAAGCCAACATCAGGGTTTGGTAGTTCCGCTTTAGTGCGGGAATGATTCTTGTTTTGTAATTTTCAAGCTGTTGTTTTAATGAACTTATCTCATTGGCCATAGACGCCGCCATACCGACTGCTTCATTCAGCATCGCTTCACGCTCTTTTTTCAGTGATTGGATTTCTGACTCCATCCCCTTCACATTTGATTTATACATTTTAGATGACCATGGTGCAATAGGAATACTAACCATTCCCAATAGCATGAACTGGCTTGGCATGCCCGATCCCCTTGGTATCATGTGATTAAAGCTGATATTAAAATCCGGACGCGACTGATATTTTTCCAATTGCTGGTTAAGCCTCATGGATTGAATTGTTTTATCTATCCTTTTAATATCACTTCGATCCTGGACGAATGTGATGGTATCAGGTTGCTCCAGAAGTGTAATGGTAACATTAGTTGTGGTATCCACTTCAAACCGGTTTGAGGTGGGTTGGTTCATCAACTGATTAAGCAAAATATTTTTTTGGACGATCCTGGTATCGTTCATTAGTTGCATATTTTTTATCTCCTGAAGTCGTCCTTCCGCCTTGAACACATTTCCTAACTTGCTCTGATTATAGGGATATCGAAGTTTGGCAAGCTTGAGCATTAGGCTAATGATCGCTTCGTTTTCATGAAGTACTTTACTTTTTTCTTCCGTCACCATCCATTGGTAATAGGCCGTCTTCGCCTGAGCGCGTAATTCATTGAATACATAGGATTCACTATCATCTTCAATCCCGGCTTTTGAATTTAGATAATGTTGATTCGCCCGAAGCTTAGCGGCACTGGTAAACTTCTGTTGAACTGAAAGCATGATTTGTCCCTTATTACCTGCTTCAGTTTGTTTGGTGTAAGGTACCATCCACAGTCCGCCCCCTACTTCAGGAGCCATCAATGAAGTCGCCCCTTGCGCATAGTTTTTCATGGCTGATGAACGAAATTGATATTCCTTCAGCATTGGATTATTTTCCCTTATTGCTTTCAGTATTTTATCAAGCGAAGTTACCTGAGACCAACCGTGATAGGGCGTAAATAAAAGCATCAGGACAAAACCTGTCACGAATGCCTTCATACTACGCCTGAGGATTTTGACCTCCATATTTTTAGTGTTTACCTTCATATACTTCCAGTTTTCCAAACTTTCTTAATTCATATTCTTTTGCCATCAAAAAGATGAGTGGAGTTACCAGCAGGATGTGCGTAGATGAAGTGAGTACACCACCGATCATGGGTAGTACAATAGGCTGCATCACATCACTGCCTACACCGGTTGACCATAATACAGGCACGAGTCCAAACAATGCTACACATACCGTCATGATCTTTGGACGCAGGCGTTTAGCTGCTCCCGCAATCACAAACTCTCTTAGGTCATCGCGTGTAATAGTCTCACTTGAATTCCCCTTCAACTTGATGAGCTGCTGCATGGCGTCGTTCAGATAGATCACCATCACGACACCTGTTTCCACCGCTATACCAAAGAGTGCAATGAAACCCACTGCGACGGCCACAGACAAATTGACTCCATAGAAATACACCATATATGCGCCACCAATCAACGCAAAGGGAATCGTAATTAAACTCAGGAACGCTTCACGAACGGACTTGAATGCCAGATAGAGCGATATGAAAATGATCAGCAACACAACTGGAAGTATGACGATCAGTGTTTCCTTACCGCGAATCAGATTTTCATACTGACCACTCCATTCTACATAGTAGCCATTGGGAAGTGTCCCCATTTGTTTGTTCAATGTTTCGATGGCTTCCTGTACCGTACTACCTAAATCTCTATCGCGAACATTAAACAATACCGCTCCGCGCAACAATGCATTTTCAGATGTGATCATAGGGGGGCCATCTTCATACTTTATATCGGCCACAGCCGAAAGCGGAATAGTACCCAGTGCGGGAGTCTTTAAAGGAATGCGCTTGAGTTGTTCAATGCTGTTACGATAGTCCTGGGCCAGACGCACACCGATCGTAAATCGTTTTCTTCCTTCAATGGTTTGTCCGATAGGAATTCCACCAATAGCGGACTCAACAATCGTGTTTACATCGTTCACCGATATTCCATATCTACCCAACGCGTCTCTGTTCACCTCAATGATGAGGTACTTCCCTCCGGTGATCGGATCAACGTATAAATCCTTTACGCCCGGAATTCCCTCTAAAGCAGTCTTTACTTTTTCTGATAATGTATAAATGCTATCCAGGTTCTGCCCAAATACTTTAACCCCCACATCCGTACGAATACCGGTGGCCAGCATGTTGATGCGATTGATGATAGGTTGTGTCCATCCGTTCACAACTCCTGGAATTTGTAGTTTGGCATCCAGCGCGTTAATAATGTCCTTCTTTGTAAGACCGGCACGCCATTCACTTTTTGGTTTCAGCATGATGATCGTTTCAATCATACTGATCGGTGAATTATCGGTCGCGGTGCTGGCACGTCCTGATTTGCCTAAAACCTTATCTACTTCTGGAAGGGATTTGATAATCTTGTCCTGTACCTGCAAAATTCTTTTTACTTCTTCGTTTGAAACGTCCGGAAGTGTCACCGGCATGAACAAAATGGATTGCTCATCCAGTGGCGGCATAAACTCACTGCCCAAACTCATAAGAAGGGGGATACTGACTGCAAGCGCCAGAATATTAATTCCAATCGTAGTCTTTCGCCATTTCAAACAAGTGCGAATAACCGGCTCATAGATTCCTTCCAGAAAGCGGTTGAGTGGATTCTTCCGTTCACTGGCAAATCTCCCCTTCATAAAGAATGAAATGATGACCGGCGCAAGTGTGATAACCAGGAATGCATCGACTATAAGAATAAAAGTTTTGGTGTAAGCCAGGGGATGGAACAGTTTCCCTTCCTGACCGGTAAGCATAAAGACAGGCAGGAATGAAGTAATGATGATGACGGTGGAATAGAATACACCACGCGAGACCTGCCTGGAGGATTTTTCAATGATCTCCAGTCGCTCGGCATCGTTAATCTTGTTGTATTTGCGGTTCAATAATTTCTTTATCATATAAATTATTTTTCGGTCTCCGGATTCAGCTCTTCGTACCGGTGGGATAAATTCTTATAGGAATTTTCTGCCATGATGATCCCGTTATCGACAATCACGCCGATAGCCAATGCAATTCCAGTCAGGGACATAATATTCGAACTGATGCCGAACGCATTCAAAAGAATGAAGCTGGTGGCGATGGTGATGGGAATCTGAATAATGATGCTGATAGCACTTCTCCAATGAAACAGGAAAAGAATAACGACCAGCGACACCACGA
>JBDSKX010000013.1:0-14423 GCA_039916665.1 Chryseolinea sp.
GGTTCCGATTGTGAGCCGACGCGAACAGCAGGTTTTACAACTTATCGTTGACGGATTAACAAATCCACAGATTGCAGAAAAGCTTTTTATAAGTCTCCACACCGTTGATTCCCACCGCAAGAATCTGCTCGCTAAATTCGATGTGTCCAATACGGCGTCATTAATCAGAATGTCCATTAAGCATAAATTGGTGGACATGTAAGGGGCAAAAAAAGATAGACGACGTCAGTAACGAATGCTATCCGCAGGCAAATTCACTTTGTCATTCATTGGATACATTTTAGTCCGCTTCACTTAAAAGCAATTAAATTCTTCTTAGTGCTTATTACGCTGGCAATAACTTTCACGACCTGTTCAGAGAACGACCCTTCAGAAATGTTACCACCTGATGAGAATATTCCGCACCCCACACTCGTCGGATATCCCAATGGTTTGCCAAACGTCAAAACCATCGGAGCTGGAGGTGGCAGCATTACTTCGTTGGATGGAAGGATGACAATACATGTCCCTGAAGGTGCGCTGAATACAGATACGGTAATCAGCATTCAGCCGATTACAAACTATGCGCCAAATGGAAACGGAAATGCGTATCATTTAGGTCCGGAAGGAATTAAATTTAACAAGCCAGTTAAACAAATATTTGGTTACGCGCAGGACGTTTCACCAACTATGCCTGCGTTAACTGGAATTGCTTTCCAGGGATCAGATGCTATCTGGTATAGTCCAGGGAAATTTATATGGGATACCGATAAGAAAACTGTTAGCGCCGAAATAACTCATTTTAGCGGGTGGGCGACATTTTGATGTGCTGGCGATTGGCTGCAACGACAAAAAAGTTGGTGTCAATCAAAGTACGGAATGCCTAATATATGCGCTGAGCACTGATCTCAGCGAGGATGAAGTGACGCCGCTGGCAAAAAAGAATTTCCTCAAAAATGATTTCACTCCAATCCTTAAGGAGTGGCTTCTCAATGGTGCTTCGGCATCGAGCATGGGATTGTATGGACAAGTGACGCCGGTGACGAGAGAATTTGAGGCGGTGTGTGAATATAAAGCTCCTCCAAAAGTTCCAAAAGGGAAGGCTAACGTTAACCTTACGGCCGTTCTCAAAGACCTTCTTTATAAAGATCCGATTACTAAGAAAATTTTTAAGGACTTGTCTCTCCAAACCCAAATTGAGATCGTTGGCGAATTGAAATTCGAATTACGCATAAACTATCTGGCAAAAGATGTCGTGAGCGATGTGTTGGTAGATTCTGCCAGAATGGATTTAACCTTAAACGATGGAATCGCTACTTTTTCCAATTTCCAAAACTATGCAGGAAATATTCTTCCGCAGTCGAAGACCTATTCAAGTGGATGTACCGTTACCTGGCTTGTGGAAGGCTTTCCAGGACCTTTACACATTACCGCGGCCACGGCCCTTTATGCGAGTCCGTCAAACGAACTAACGATCTTTTTTAGCGGTATTGAATATCTGCCTGGATCTACGGCATCTTGCCCGAAAATTCCGGATCTAATATCGCCAGCACAGTCTACTCCCCTGTCATGGCCGCTCCCGTTGAAATTCAATTTGAATGAAGAGATTGCAATCTACCAGGATCCAGTACTGAGGGCCACGCTTATCAGACTGTCGGCATTTGGCGATGACGTGCTTGCAATGTGACTGCGACTCATTTTGAGTGACTACACCATAATCCTTTTGCGCCATATCAATCAGATGTTCTGGCATTCTATAAACTGAATGTTAGCGATTGGGTTGTGACAGGCGTCATCCTGCTATTTCGGTTCTAAAAACAGCACGATGCAGCAGGACGCGCTTACTTTTTTTTGTCGATAACCTTACCAGGTAGAAAGCGTCTCACCTCGCGCGAAAATGAATGTTAAACGAATTAAAAACAAAATACATTTCTGGTCGCCGTTTTTCTTGATGGCACTCTTAACATGTATTGGCTGCGGAAAAAATAAAACATTATTCAGCATCCACAGTGGTCATAGTCTGGGTATTAACTTTGAAAACTCCATAACGACTAATGACACACTGAACGCACTCACATTTGAATACATTTACAATGGAAGCGGCGTAGGTGTCGGCGATTTTAACAATGACGGACTACCCGATCTCTTTTTTGGCGGCAACCAGGTCTCTTCTGAACTTTACCTCAACAAAGGAAATCTCAAGTTTGAAAACATCTCTGATAAGGCTGAAATAAAAACTTCTCAATGGATAACTGGTGTATCAGTCGTTGATATCAATAGAGATAATTTACTTGACATTTATCTAAGTGTTGGCGGGAAGGAAGCTGGAAAGCGCCGGAAAAACATACTTTACATAAACGAGGGAATAGTGGATGGCGTTCCACATTTCAAAGATCGCGCAGACGCTTACGGACTCGCCGATCAAAGCTATAGTACAATGGCGGCCTTTCTCGACTACGATAAAGATGGCGACCTGGACATGTATCTTGTCAACAACTGGCTTGAATCATTTAATCGTAATAATCTTCGTCGCAAAAGAATAAATGGAGAGGCGGAAAGCACGGACAAACTTTACAGAAATAATGGCGACAACACGTTTACAGATATTTCTCGTCAGGCTGGTATCCTGATTGAGGGCTACGGCCTCGGAGTTAACATTTGTGATTTGAATGACGACTCCTGGCCTGACGTCTATGTATCGAACGATTTCATGTCTAACGATTTAATTTGGATCAATCAGAAGGATGGTACTTTCAAAAACATGGCGGGCGATTATCTCAAACATCAGACCCACAACGGCATGGGCGTCGACATCGCTGACTTTAATAATGATAACCTGCCAGACATTATCGTAGTGGATATGTTGCCTCCCGACTACAAGAGGCAAAAGTTGATGACGCCAGGTCAAAATTATGATCACTTTCATATGGCGCTAACGATGGGTTACGAACCACAGTACATGCGAAATACGCTACAGTTAAACCGAGGAAAGATGCCCAATGGAAAGATGCTATTCAGTGAAATTTCATTTTTAGCGGGTGTGGCCACAACAGACTGGAGTTGGTCGCCGCTATTTGTCGATTTTGATAACGACGGACGAAAGGACCTGTTCATTGGAAATGGGTATCGAAAGGATGTTACCAATCTGGATTTCATCTTTTTTGGTAACAAGAGTATGACGTTCGGCACACCAGAGGCAAAGAGATCAAGATATTTAAAAGAACTCGATAATCTTCCGGAAATTAAGACCTACAGTTACGTGTTTCAAAATCGTGGCACCCTCACTTTTGAAGACAAAGCTAAAGCGTGGGGTTTAGACGAAGCAGGCTTTACAAATGGTGCCGCCTATGCCGATCTCGATCTGGACGGAGATATTGACTTAATCACAAATAATATTGACCAAACTTCCAGAGTTATCGAAAACAACATCAACGAAAGTGAAGACGCTCACCACTTCATTTCATTTCAACCAAAGATAATAAGCGACCTCAATTTAAGAATATGGGTTTACAACAATGGTACCAGTCAATTTCAGGAATTAACCCCTTACCGCGGGTTCCAATCGTCTTCAGAATGCAAGGCTCATTTTGGAGTAGGGACCCACAATTTTGTTGACTCTGCAATTGTCGTTTGGCCCGATCAATCAACTGCTAAGTATTACAACCTAAAAGCTGATATGGTTGTTACACTTGATAAGCGTGATGCGAAGACTGAAATTCCGAGTGTTTCAAAATTCGTTAAACCCATATTTACTTCAACCGCTAACCTATTTTATAGTCACGAAGAAAGTAGTCCGTCAGATATTAAACAAACCAAGACGTTGTTGCACGAAGTATCACAATCTGGTCCCTGCCTTGCAGTTGGTGATGTGAATGGCGACAACCTTGATGACGTTTTCATTGGGGGTGAGGGTAGTTCAGGTGCAACGCTATTTCTACAGCATGGGGACGGAACATTTGAAGGTCAAAAATTACCAGACGACATTTTAGAAATTGGCGCGGCGCTTTTTTTCGATGCCGATCAGGATAACGACGTGGACCTTTACTTAGCTGGGGCATGTCATTCGATTTCGGAAGCGCCTTCTCGCCATCGACTATATCTTAATGACGGTAAAGGTCATTTTACATCTTCGGAAAATTTACCCGATTTAATTTCGAATGGATCCTGCATTGAAGCTGCAGATTTTGACAACGATGGTGACCTGGATTTGTTTGTAGGGGGTCGTGTAAAAGTAAATGAATATCCGAATCCTTCACGAAGCTACATCTTGAAAAACGACAACGGACGTTTTTCGGATATCACAAGCACTTTAAACCCCTATCTGCAACAACCTGGCTTAGTCAGTTCGGCTCAGTGGGTCGACATTAACAATGATCATAAAATTGACCTTGTCGTATCAGGGGAATGGATGCCGATACGAGTTTTTTTAAATCAAGGACCACACTTCGTCGAGGTCACCGATAAAATGGGTCTGGATAAAACAAATGGTTGGTGGAATTGCATCAAAGCTGCCGACTTGGATGGCGATGGATATGTTGATCTCGTTGCTGGCAACACGGGACGAAATTCCTTCTTCCAACCGACCCTTGCTCATCCGGTGGAACTCGTTGCCTCCGATTTTGACAACAACGGTTCTATCGATCCAATCGTAAATTTTTACAGCAGTGTTGAAGACGACCGCTTCATCGTGCACAATCGACTTGTTCTTTTTGAACAAATCCCAGGTTTCAAACAAAGATTTGAAACCTTTACCAAGTATGCAACAACGCCCTTCCAAAAGGCTTTTTCAAAGGAAGAACTTCAGACTGCTAAAGTTATGGACGCGTATTCATTATCGTCAAAAATATTTTACAATAACAACGGCGTTTCGTTTTCCGCCGTCGACCTTCCGGAAATCGCACAAATATCTACGGTGAACGATATCCTAATCGATGACCTGAACGGCGACACAAAACCGGATTTGATTTTAATCGGAAACAACTACGCACAGGAGACTTTGTATGGGCGATATGACGCCTCCATTGGGACGATGTTCATGAATGATGGAGGCCATCGTTGGAAAGAACTCGATGCCAGAGAAACGTCATTTGTGATTGATGGAGATAGTCGATATGTCCGAAAGGCAAAAACAAAAGAAGGTCATCTGATAATTGTAACAATCAACAATGGCTCAGTTCAAACATATAAACCACAAAGAAAGTATTAATCCAGTGACAACTTCCAGACGATCGTTTATCTAACAAATCGCGTTGTCGTTATCAGTGTCCGAATAGCGTCTTACCCGCTATTATTTCGGACCGATCGAAAAGAAGGCGAAGCTGAATTCTCCTCGGCACACTTGAAAACAAATGAGGGAAGATCCTGGTGCGACACTGAGTTTTCTGAAATCCATTGGATATCAGGATCTGGAATATCCGGGAACATCCCGTCGCCGCGCAAAAAAAATAATCCGCGATATCGGCCTGGTGTCGTTAGCTTGTGATGATTGCACAGCAGCAATTCAAAAGAATGGCGACAGTATGTTAGCAGAATACAAAATGAACTCAATAAGGAACACCTGTTTTAGTATTGGCCGCGGATGGGTAATGGGGGGAAATAAAACAATCGCAGGTTGGAAACGCAACTGTGACATGTTCAGTAAATTGGGGAAGCTGCGTAAATCCGCAGGAATTACACTGGCATACTGTTCTATTGGCAAAATACCGATCCAGCTATGGTGGTGTTCGAAATAGATCTTGGTGTGTAGTCAAAGCAGGAATGGATCTCAATTCCTTTTTAAGAAAATATCCACGCCGTTTTAGACTCTGCCACGTCGCGAGTTACGATGTTTTTATGAAAACCGATCCTAAGGTAGGTTATGAATCAATCATCAAGATCTCCCGTGAAACTCCCCTTCATCATTACATCATTGAAAACGAAGTGAACATTACAGATCCAATGGATTATGCGAACTAGAGCATAAAATTCCTAAATGCGCTTTTAACAACCATCAATTAACCAGTATCCATGTGGCGGCAGGACGCGAATGAAATCTATTTATTCTACTTTTCCATGCTTATAACTTCATTTGGTGCGCCACGATATTGGGTTTCAAAATGCGTCGTAAGTCCTTTCAATACCAGTGGTCGAAAATACCTCAATGCTGAATGATAGTCGTGACGGCTATTGATGAGATGCACGTGCGCGACAATGGTTGATATCGAAGTGATGATAATTGCAAATTGAGTTATAGGGTACAAATCATTAAATCATTGTCTATGGAAAAGAGTAATTATGATGCAATAGTTGTTGGATCGAGCATCAGCGGCTTGGCTGGAACCGAATTAAATGAAAAAGTTAGTGAAGTGAAAACGCTCGAAAGAGTTCAGAACATTGCATATATCACGAAGTACGTGAATGCCACGAAGAACACCTGGGGATACCCCGACCGTGGTAAAGCGACGCCAACGCTCACAGATAAGTATCCAGTTTTAAACTGTGAGTATCCACTTGATGAAAGGCGCATTGAATATCATAAATTCCTTCGAGCCTGATCAGTGTGAGTGATGTTTCCTTGTAACATGTGCAATACGAACGTAAAACTGAGAGCGAAGTCCCAGACTGCCAGAAACGCTTTCTTGCGCCTTTCCTCTATTTTTTTATTGATCTGTCACACATCCTTCGGGCAGCCTGCCACGCCTCAGAACAAGATATTAATTCGAGGAAAAGTAGAGGACGGCGGGAACGGTGAAACAATTGTGGGAGCCAATGTCTTGGTTTCAGGTGTTGGGATCGGTACAACGACCAATGCTTCTGGAGAATATTTCCTCCGGCTAAGTCGAGGGCGCAATACGCTGACTATTTCGTTCGTCGGTTATCAAATCTTAAACGTCGTGTTCGATGCCCAAAGAGATACAACTTTATTAAACGAACTTACCCCTGCGACCATGTTGCAGGAAATAGTTGTCACTGGTGAATTGGACCATGTGCAAAGTTTCCAAATCGGGCAAAACATCCTTAATATCTCTGCCCTACAAAAAATTCCGCCTTTATTAGGTGAGCCAGATATTGTGAGAGGACTTTTGCTGATGCCCGGTGTAAGCACCGTTGGCGAAGGAGCAACGGGTTTCAACGTCCGCGGCGGTGCGGTAGATCAGAATTTAATTCTTTTAGATGATGCCCCTGTTTTTAATACTTCTCATCTTTTTGGATTCATCACAGCCTTCAGTTCGACTGCTGTCAGTTCCGCTGAGTTGTATAAAGGCGGATTGCCGATCAATTATGGAGGACGAGTCGCGTCAGTGTTGGATGTCAAATTGCGGCAAGGGAATAAAAGAAACATCAGCGGTCGTTTCGGTGTGGGTATCCTGGCTACCAACTTAACTATTGAAGGACCAATATTATCCCCACGTACCACGTTTTTAGTTTCGGGTAGAGTTTCGTACTCGAATTGGCTATTGAACGCAATTCAGAATCCCAGACTGAAAGAAAGTAAAGCTTCATTTTATGATGGAACAGTCAAGGTGACCCACGATTTCAATAAGAACCACAAACTTTCGTTCACTTCTTACACGAGCCACGATCATTTTAAATTTCCCGGGGACACTACATATGGCTGGTCCACGCAAAATTTTTCATTAAAGGCATTGTCAACCTTGCGCTCAAATGTTTTTCTGACAACGACGTTGGTCTCAAGCAACTACAAATACATTGTATCCGGTAACCAACCGACCAACGAATTTGACTTTTCTGCTGGCATTGGTTTTAGATCCGCGAAAATTGACGCAACATGGGCAGTCTCGCCAAACATTAAACTGGAGTTCGGCGCAGGAGGAGATCGCTACTCGGTAGCGTTGGGTCAACTTGACCCGGTTGGTGCTTCCAACATAAATGGTATCAAAGGAAACAAGGAATATGCTAATGTTACTTTTGGATATGTGGGAACACAGTTTGACTGGTCCGACCACTTCACTGTGCGGGGAGGCATGCGTTTATTGTCGTATCAATTGGTGGGGCCCGGAAAAATAAATGAGTATACCAGCGGCCAACCGCGTTCTGAAGATACTTTCACAGGCACAGCTAGTTATTCTTCCGATCAAACCATTCAACGCTATGCACGATGGGAACCCCGCGTCTCAATGCGATATAAGGTTAATGAGAAATCTGCGTTTAAACTGGCTCTGGATCAAACAGCTCAGTTTATCCATGTAATCTCAAACACAAGTGCTGTATCACCAGTGGATTTATGGAAGCTCTCCGATCCATATTTGAAGCCTCAAAAAGGGAGGCAAGTTTCTATTGGATACTTTCGAAGTGTTCACCAACAGAACTATGAGTTATCGTTAGAGGCGTACTACAAACACGTGGACAATGTCGTTGATTACAAAGATGGCGGTCATCTTTTGTTAAACGACCGGCTGGAAGCTGACCTGCTTCAAGGCATCGCGCGTTCCTATGGAGTTGAGGCTATGCTCGAAAAAAAACAAGGGAAAATAACGGGATGGCTATCCTACACACTTTCCAGAACTGAACGCCGAATTAAAAGCTCGTTTCCGGAAGAGCAGATAAATTCAGGTAAATTTTATCCAGCCAGTTATGATAAGCCCCACGTATTTTCAGCTACCGCGAGCTACCAGGTGTCGTCTCGAGTTTCGTGGGGTTTCAACTTTGTGTTGTACAGTGGAAGACCAATCACTTATCCAACCGCTGGATACACGTATCAACAAATTTCTATTGCAAATTTCGAGCAACGCAATAATGCACGTACTCCGGCGTACCACCGGCTAGACTTATCTCTGCAGGTCAACTCTAAATCAATACCAACGCGTAAATGGAAAGGTACCTGGGTCTTCTCACTCTACAATGTATATGCGCGGAAGAATCCCTATAGCATATTCTTTCGGTCAGATTACTTTACGGTTGCACAACCGTACCGACTATCAGTAATCGGAATGGTTGTACCATCCGTTTCTTACACAATTTCATTTTGAAAATATGAGAATAGTCTTAACAGGTGTTGCCGTGATCTGCATATCGTGTGTTGATCCAATCAACACAAAAGTCGTCGAGACCTCGGACCATTTCGTAGTGGACGGACGAATTACAGATGGCGAGGGACCCTATAAAATTACATTGTCGAGCACATCTAATTACAGCGCTAATATTGATGGGTTCACTAAGTACGTTTCGGAGGCGAAAGTCAAAGTCTGCAACGAAAATGGAGGTTGCATTCCATTCTATGAAATAACAAAAGGACATTATGAGACTACTGCTGATGTGTCCTTAGCCACCGTGGGGCATTCATATCATGTGGACATTTTAACCAAGGAAGGTCAACGGATATTGTCTAAGCCTGAAATCCTAAAGGCTTCACCTCCAATCACGAAGGTCTATTATGAATATGATATCAATACGGTAACAACCGAAGGCTTTAAGGTTTATCTTGACACGGATGATCCGGCAAATGATAGAAACTACTACAAATGGGAAACATTAAGTTATTTTCCCTATTCTTCACAATGCTTCTACGAAATTCCGGGTGATCTCAAGCTCCTTCTTGCCTCTGACAAATTTACCAATGGCAATGCTATTTCCAGAATTCCACTTCAGCGCGCCTACTTTAATCGAAAGGATTATTTTTTAGTGGTTGCGTATCAATTTTCCCTGAGTGAAAATGCATACGCATACCTTGAGAATGTGGACAAACAAGTGACTACAACAGGAAGTATTTTTGACGCTCCACCAACATTGCTAAGAGGAAATTTATATGTACCCGATAACGACGATGCCATTGTCTTGGGGTACTTTGCGGTGTGCGGTGTACAAGAGAAAAGTGTACTTATAGATCGAAATCTCCATGGCGTCAGTCCATTTCCGAGATCAAAACCCCTTAGTGACGCACCATGTTATTGTGGGGTTCCCTGTAAATCTGATTGTGATTTCCCTTGCAACGAAACTTGTCCGGATTCGCCGTTCAATCCGTGCCTTTGCGGGGCGGCGCCTTGTCCACCGGCTTGCCATTATCTTAAAGGTGTCACAAGTGTTGCTCCAAAAGATTGGCCATTACCTCATCACCCCTGTAATTAATCGACGAAGCATTTGTGGTGCGAACGTTTGGCGGCAAATTTATCCCTAGATCCAGGTTAACCAAGAGGACCGAATTTTGCCTACGCCTTATTATGCGGAAAATACTAAATGCAAATGCTTTTTACGACCAACTGATTCAATCCGAAATGTTTACAAAATTATAGGCTTAAAATCCTTTAAAAGCATCAATATTTTCGTTTTCGCAATCGACACAGGAATGCACAGGACAGAAATGGGTTATAATGGGTACACATTTATCTAAAATTTGTTTACAAAAAATAACCATTTATGCGAAACATTCTACTACTACTATGCTACTGTCTGGCGTTAGCCTGGGGGGCCAACGGACAGACACAGTCTGTATCAGGCAAAATCACTGATGAGGGTTCCGCGTTGCCAGGGGTATCTATCATCGTAAAGGGTACCAGTGATGGAGCGGTTTCCGATGCCGATGGGAAATTCACCATCCAAGCAAAACCGCAGGATGTTTTAGTTTTTAGTTTTATCGGTTTTGAACGTCGTGAGGTTTCGGTCGGAACCCAAACCACAATAAACGTCGAGATGATTGCCTCTTTAAGTCAATTGTCCGAGGTGGTGGTAATTGGTTATGGTGAGAAAAGTCGTGAGTTAATGACTGAATCAATTGGAACAGTTGGCTCTAAGGAGATTCAGCAATTGCCGGTTTCAGCTCCAGACGCAGCTTTACAAGGGAGAATTTCTGGCGTGCAGGTAACCAACGTTGATGGAACACCAGGCTCTCCAGTAGCAATTCGGATACGGGGTGTTGGAACTACCGGCAGTACACAACCACTTTTTGTTATTGACGGTATTCCAGTCGGATACGGTGACAATGGCGGACTGACAAATCCTCTCTCGACAATAAATCCTTCCGATATCGAAAGCATGTCTGTGCTTAAAGATGCCTCAGCCACGGCAGTTTACGGTGTCCGTGCCGCGAACGGTGTTGTGTTGATTACAACCAAACGAGGAAAAATAGGTAAACCAAAAATAACCGTCGATAGCTACTATGGTGTTCAAAACTTTCAAAAGAAGTTAGATTTTAACAACACTAATGATTATGCCAGCATTACACAGGAGGCGATCAATAACCGAAATACACAGGACGGATTGATTCCAGCGAGTCCAGGGTACAGAACGCTCAATTCAGATCTTGCAGCAGGAAGTCCTTATCTGGGTGTCAACACCAACTGGCAGGACGCAGCAATCAGTAAAAATGCACGAATTACCAATACAAATGTTGGCGTAACAGGAGGCAGCGACGTGTCGAACTACTATGTGGCATTTGGTTATTTTGGCCAGGATGCCATGGTGAAGCACTACAGCCTGGACCGATACAGTTTGCGCATTAACAGCGATTATAAAATCGGGTCCAGGTTTAAGTTTGGTGAAACAATGTCGTTGTCTAATCAGGAAGTTAACCGAGGAATCACCGGAGGAGGAGATGGTTTTCTGTACTCAGGAACGGCAAACATGCCACCATTTTTCTCAATCTATGATCAAGGGGCACCAAATAGTCCTATCCCAGGTAACCGATATGGGTACAATGGAAATAACAACGTCGCGGGCTTGACTATTGCAAACCAATTTGGAATCAACAACATCGTCCAGAATCATGACAGAATCATTCGGATGTTAGGCGGAATATTTGGAGAACTCGAGATTATAAAGGGCTTGAAATTCAGGTCAGCAGCTTCGCTCGACTTCAGTTATTCAAGAAATACGAGTTGGCAACCCGCTTATTCGGTTGCTGAATTTGGTCTGGATAGAAACCTTAATAATTCTGGCGACTCGCGTGGTGAAAATACAACACAAGTATTCACAAATACCCTTACTTATGCACGAGACTTCGGCGATCATTCAATAAATATCCTTGCAGGTTACGAGTATCAGAAGTTCCGGAGTAATGGTTTAAGCTATACAGGCTATGATTTCTTAAGTCAGGATCCGTCGGTTTACCAAAGTGTTAAGAACCAGCAGGGCCAGTTGACCAATGTGAACGGCGGTAACGTGCGTCTTTACACTAATGCCGGATCATCACTATATCAAAATGCCTTAGCAGGTGCGATCGGCCGCATTTCATATAACTATAAAAGCAAATACCTCCTCACCGCTAGCGTACGCAGAGATGGAACGGCAGGTTTCTCGCCGCAAAATCGTTATGGTGTGTTCCCGGCGGTATCCGCAGCATGGAGATTAGGTGAGGAAGAATTTTTCAAGGGCAATGGCATTGTTTCTGATTTAAAAGTTCGCGGTAGTTGGGGTCAGACTGGAAACCAAAATATTTCTCCTTATAGTTATGTGGGTAGAGTATCGTTCACACCAGATTATGGGCTTGGAAGTACAACGCGACAAGCGCCAGTTATTGCCAATTTCCCAAACGTGAATCTAGGCTGGGAAACGGTTGAAACGACCGATGCTGGATTTGACGCATCCTTTTTCGACAGGAAACTCACTCTCCTTGCCACTTATTATAATCGTAACACAAAGGACTTCTTATACTACCTGCCAATCCCAGCCATCAGCGGATATGGCAATACTCCGGTGAATGCAGGCAAAGTCAATAATCGAGGAATAGAGTTAGAGATTGGTTATAACACCACATTAGGCCAAGATTTGCACCTAGGGTTTTCAGGGAATTTCACAACGGTGCGTAATAGACTCGTCTCTCTTGCCCCAGGAGTTGAGGAATTTAATTCGGATGGAACCTATCGTACAGCTGTCGGTCAACCGATTGGCTATTTCTACGGCTATAAACAAACAGGCGTCTATCAAAACACCGAACAGGCGGCTAGTGCATTGCCCGACAAAAGCGTATCTCTTGCTGCCGAACCAGGTGATGTAATCTTCCAGGACAATAATGGTCCCGCAGATGCTAACGCGCCAGCTGGTAAACAATTCAGCGGCAAACCTGATGGACAAATTGACGCCAATGATCGTACGTATCTTGGAAAGACGACACCAGATTTTTATTATGGCTTCTCGATCAATGCAGACTACAAAGGGTTCGATTTGTCCATGCTATTGCAGGGAGTTTCAGGAATACAAGTCTACAATCAATATCGCCAGGGTGTTGAAAATCTAGACGCTTATGGGAGAAATCAACTAACATCGACGCAAGCTCGTTGGACTGGAGAGGGGACAAGTAATAGTATGCCGCGTGCAGTTGCAGGCGATCCCTATGGAAACAATAGGTTCTCGAGTCGTTGGATTGAAAATGCAGGCTTTTTCCGATTCAAGAATGTGCAATTAGGATATAGCGTTCCGCAATCGCTTTTATCAAAAACAAATGCGATATCCCGCGCGCGGTTCTATATCGCCGCTACCAACTTGTTCCGGATTACGAAGTATACTGGCCTGGATCCAGAAGTAGCAACGTTTGGCTCAAACGGATCTCAAATAGGTGCAGGAACTGATGGCGCTAATATTCCGCAGCCTCGAACCGTGCAGGCAGGATTACAATTCACATTTTAATGACCCAAAAAAAGTCAACTATGAAAAAAATATTCACCATCGTACTATTCACGTCGTTTAGCGTGATTTTTACCGAGTGCGATAAGCAATTAGACTTAAAGCCTCTCGGGCAGTTAGATGAATTTACCTACTACCAAACCGAGAAAGACTTTGATGCCGCATCATTGTCTCCATATTCAACACTATTGAATTTGTATTTTAATCAAGATAATTCAGGATGGTATAGCACAGTATTATATCCAGACGATGATGTCGTCCCCGGAAATAATGGAAGCGATAACCAAGAAGATTTCAACTGGACTCCAAGCAACGGAAATTTCTCGTTCTTATGGAACACATGTTACACCGGTATCCAACGCGCCAATGTTATATTGGATAGATTACCTGCAGCTACTGGTTTTACAGATGAGAACAACAAGCCTAGATTTGAAGCAGAAGCCAAATTCATTAGAGCATATTTTCACTATTTGCTTCAAATAAATTTTGCAACCGCGCCATTATCAGATAAACGAATATTCACAATTGATGAAGCTCGTAAACCAAATTCCCAACCAGGCGAATTATGGGATTTCATCATTTCAGATCTTGAATTCGCTAAAGCAAATCTACCAGCCACTTGGGATGGTGAAAATGTTGGTAGGGCGACCTCCGGCGCGGCGACAGCCATGTTGGGCAAAGTTTATTTGTATCGGGCACAGTGGGATAAAAACGCGGGACTTTACGCAAAAGCAATTACTGAGCTTTCAAGTTTGGTGGGGAAATATTCACTCACCACGAAGTACGATGATAATTTTAATCTTAACGCCGAGAATAACAATGAATCAATTTTTGAGATTCAATTCACGCGAGGCGATTTCAATCCTTGGTTGCCGACTGATTTCGGTGCG
>JBDSKX010000014.1:0-5422 GCA_039916665.1 Chryseolinea sp.
AGAACAGCATTATGCCAGAAGCATCAGCATTTGGTTTTACCGAACAAGACCTCGCAGATGTTGCGACCTATTTACTCACCCAAAAAACGGCCAACTAAAACGCTGAAATTGAAAGGGTTAATGTCGAATTGTTTGACGAGAAGCTTCTAATGATGGTCGTTCGACTAGTGCCGGATCATTCATAAGTTAATAATTCAATGTGTTGACTTAAGGCTGTTGGGGCAGTTAATAACAGAAAATCGAAGTTCAACGCGCCCTAATTCATTATTCATAATTGTCGTTGCAGTCCGCCATTCACCCTGGTGCCGCGCTTACGTCAACGACATTGATTTATAATTGTTAATTCCGTCTTCGAATTTCTTACATTGGCTAATAACCCCGCAGTACGCTATGAGACTTCTTCTCCTCTCGATGTATATGTTTCTATTTCAGGATAAGGTTCCTTTTAAACCCAATGAGGAGTTTGATCTTAAGCTGAAATTCGAATTCAAAGAGCGTACTCACACAGATCCAAACAAGGTGAGCCTTGACCCGACAAATGGAGAGGTGCAGCGCAACCGGGGTTCAGGACCTTTGCCTTATTTGTTTCTGAATTTGCAGGTTCTGAAGCAAGCACCCTCGGAAATCAGAGTAAAAGTTTTTGAGGCCGGGAAACTTGCCTACAATAAAAAAGTTGACCTGAATACAATTATAAAATTGGATCTGGGCTTTACTGATGATATTAAAGACCGTGTATCTGCCTATGAATACACCGTAATGTTTTATACTGAGGGCAAAGAGCCTGTAAGCAGAATAGTGGTCTACTTTCACAAGGACGGAACTTATCTTGTCAACGAGCAGGTGCGTGGCAAACTGTGATGGCGACGCAACAAAAGTGACAACGGTGCTGGTTAAATTTGTTAACGGTTTGTTAACCGGTTGAGCAGACGGAGAAATTTTGCGTTAATTCGCCCCAAACCCAATTGAATGCGGCGTCTCGGTTTCCTCCTTTTACTTATCCCCACGCTAACGTTAGCGCAAAACGATCGGCAACCTGATGCCGCCAGAATCAAACTTCGATTAAAAAAGCTCAATGTGCTGGCCTCTGCATTGTATGTGGCAGCCCATCCGGATGACGAAAATACCCAGATCATTACCTTGTTTTCGAACGGTACGCTGGCGAGTACAGGATATCTTTCCATGACTCGTGGTGACGGAGGTCAAAATCTGATCGGCCCGGAAATACGCGACGAACTTGGATTGATAAGAACTCAGGAACTATTGTCTGCAAGACGCATAGATGGTGGTAAACAATTCTTCACACGTGCCAATGACTTTGGATTCTCCAAATCGGCCGAGGAAGCGTTTCACGTCTGGGGAAAGGATACAATACTTTCTGATGTTATTAAAGTATTCAGAGAGTTTCAACCTGATATCATCATAACCCGCTTCCCGCCCGATGCGCGGGCGGGTCATGGTCATCATACAGCATCGGCTATTCTTGCTCAGGAAGCTTTTGATGCTGCTGCAAACAAGGATGTTTATCCGGAACAAGTGAAACAATACGGAACGTGGCAGGCACTTCGATTGTATCAAAACACCGGTCAGTGGTGGAACAAAGATATTAATGAGAATACCCCGGGGATAATCACACTCAATGTAGGAGCGTATAGCCCGCTGCTTGGGTTGTCTTATACTGAAATCGCCGCGTTGAGCAGTAGTCAGCATAAAAGTCAGGGTTATGGTCAGGAGGGAATTCGAGGTTATGAGCCCGAATACCTTGAATACACCAAAGGTGTTAAGGCGTCTAAAGACATTTTCGAAGGCGTCAATACAACCTGGAGTAGAGTAAAGAACAGCAGCAAAGTTCAGATTTTAGTGGATAAGGCAATACGCGAATTCTCGGATCAAAATCCTGCCGCCACCGTCACTATTCTCTTGCAAATCAGAAAAGAGATCAACGCATTGCAAGATGGAATCTGGAAGCGACGGAAATTGGAAGAAGTCAATCAATTGATTCAGGACTGTGCAGGGTTGTACATCGGTGTAAACGCTGATCGCTATTGGGCTTCGCCGGGTCAACTGCTTACCATCTCTTCCGAGATTGTGAACCGATCTGCCGTGGATATATCATTGAAAAGTGTTGCTGGAAATAATATTCAGATCGACTCAACTTTGAATGCCGCGCTTAAGAATAATCTTTCACTTAAGTTCAAAACAACTCATGTGATTACGTCAGTGAAATATTCTGATCCATACTGGCTTCAGGAGCCCCACAGTGTTGGACGGTTTACAGTAATAGATCCTCAAATGATAGGAAAGGGTGAGAACGATCCTGCCATTGCCCTCGCTTTTACTTTTATGGTGCAAGGTGAACCACTGATTGTCACAAAGCCGGTAATTTATTCATGGGTGGATCGCGTCAAAGGCGAGCTAACGCGTCCGTTCACCGTGGTTCCTCCGGTGTTCGTCAATCTTTCTGAAAAGGTTATGATATTCAGAAATACAGAACCAGAACCAATAAGTGTTATGCTAACTTCAGCAGGTAAAGAGGAAGTTAAAGGTGTTTTAAAAATGGAGGTTCCTCAAGGGTGGAAAGTTTCTCCAGAGTCGATTGAATTTAACCTTAATGCAAATAATACAGAAGAAACGAAACTGTTTAATATCCTGGCTCCATCTGGAGAATCGTCTACAACGGCTTTGCTACACGCAAATGCAATTGTGGACGGAAAGTCTTATGACAAGGCAGTTAAAATTATTGCCTATGATCATATTCCAACGCAAACCTTATTACCACCGGCCACAACAAAGCTCGTTAAAATCGGATTGAAGAAGGAAGGAAGTCTGGTAGGGTATATTCGTGGTGCCGGTGATGAGTCGGTAGCTGCCCTTAAGTCGATGGGTTATGAAGTTTGGGAGATGAAAAACGACGAAGTTACCCCGACAAATCTCAAAAGACTTGATGCGGTCGTTCTGGGCGTACGGGCGATGAATGTCAATGATCGATTCCCATTCATGAACAGCACCCTGCTTGATTATGTCAAAGGCGGTGGAACAATGATCGTGCAGTACAATACTCCGTTTGAGTTGGACATTTCCAAGTATTCGCCATACCCGCTTACTGTGTCGCGGTCACGCGTAACAGAAGAAGATGCAGAGGTTAGAATACTGAAGCCCGATCATGAACTTTTAAGTTATCCAAATAAGATTACGTCAGCGGATTTCAATGGATGGGTTCAGGAACGGGGATTGTATTATCCGTCAAAATGGGATCCTGCCTTTGATGCATTGCTATCGATGAATGATAAAAATGAAGCGGCGCTGGACGGAAGTTTACTGATTGCCAAATACGGGCAAGGCTACTACATATACACCGGACTTTCATTCTTCAGGCAATTTCCAGAAGGTGTATCGGGTGCTTATCGGTTATTTGCAAATATGGTTTCAATTGGCAAACACAAAACAGTTGAATCGGACAAAGTGAAACCAAAAACAAAATAGCAGCAAACGCGCCGCTACTCATTACACGCTCAAAATTCTCAGATGAAACCACCACCAGTTTTTAAGAGATGGAGTCAATGGTATTGGCTCGTATTGGCCGTTCTGGTCGTGCAGATCATTTTATATTCATGGTTAACGTTCTCGTATTCATGAGTAAAATCAATGTAAGAGATTATTCACCGCCCCGATGTAACAGGGGCCATGGTGCAATAGGGACGGTAAAACAATGCTCCCTATGAACTATCTGGATTGGAGCGTACTCTTCTTTACGATAGCGTTAATCGTTACGTACGGCGTCATTCGCACGCGTGGGAAGAACACTATGGATGGTTATCTGAAAGGAGATAATATGAAATGGTGGATGATCGGTATTTCCATCATGGCCACTCAAGCTAGCGCTGTTACTTTCTTGTCAGTACCAGGACAGGGATTCGTGGATGGGATGCGTTTCCTGCAATTTTATTTTGGGCTACCGTTGGCCATGGTTATTATTTCCGTGACAATAGTGCCCATATATTATCGGCTTAAAGTTTACACGGCATACCAATACCTTGAAACCCGGTTCGATCTTAAAACGCGATTGCTTGCGGCAATTTTATTTCTATTGCTCAGAGGTTTGTCGGCTGGAATCACGTTGTTCGCGCCATCGCTCGTGTTGTCAACCATACTTGGATGGCCGCTGTCCGTCACAACGGTGCTGATTGGATCATTGGTTATCATCTACCTTCTGTCAGGGGGTTCGAAAGCTGTAAGTCTCACACAACGATATCAGATGGCAATCATCATGGGAGGAATGATACTTGCTGGTGTCATGGCATTTACCATGCTCCCCGAAAAAGTAACCTTTGGCGATTCGATTTCAATAGCCGGTACGTTGGGAAAATTCAATCTTGTGAACTTCGAATTCAACCTGGCGGATCGCTATAACATCTGGTCTGGATTCATTGCCGGAACATTTCTTTTTCTGTCATACTTTGGAACCGATCAATCACAGGTCGCGCGTTACCTCGGTGGTGCATCAGAAGCCGAAAGTAAACTCGGACTCATCTTCAACGGACTACTTAAAATTCCGATGCAATTCATCATCCTGTTCATAGGAGTGATGGTGTACATTTTCTACCTGTTCAATCAGCCACCTGTTTTTCATAATCATGTTTTGGAGGTCGCTGCATTAAAAACGGAAAGGTCTGCGGAGATACAGGCGTTGCAAGGATCTTACGATTCATTGTACTCCGAAAAAAGAATTGCAGTCGATCAACTTGTTGATGCCATACATGCGAAAGACGAAGTGGCTATTAACAACAACAAAGATCATATTAATGCCATTGCGGTTCAGGAAAAAATCGTTCGTGATTCTGTGAAGTCGGAGGTGTCGAAGGCCCTTTCTATTCCAAAGTCGAAGACAGAAGATCGCGACTACATCTTTCTGAATTTTGTATTGAGTCGGTTACCTCATGGAATTGTTGGTCTGTTGATTGCGGTTATATTTTCGGCAACGATGGGTTCGATGGCGGGAGAGCTCAATGCTCTGGCTTCTACCACTTGTGTGGATATTTATAAAAGAATTGTGAATCGTGAACAATCGCCGGACCATTATCTCCGCGCTTCGCAATGGTTCACCGTGTTGTGGGCAGCGATTGCGATGGCTTTTACGCTGTTAGTAAGTTTCGCGGAAAATCTCATACAGGTCGTGAACATCGTCGGGTCACTGTTTTACGGCACGATCTTGGGTATTTTCCTCACGGCTTTCTACATCAGGTATGTCAAAGGAACCGCGGTGTTCTGGGCGGCACTGATAGGTGAAGCTGTAGTGTTATACTGCTTTAAGTATACGGATATCGCGTATTTGCTATATAATATCATTGGGTGCGGTGTTGTTATTTTGTTTTCTTTGATACTACAGCCCCTGGTGGGCAGAAAAGATGAAGGACCAAAAATTTAA
>JBDSKX010000015.1:0-48219 GCA_039916665.1 Chryseolinea sp.
AAAGATTGCAACGATGTCATCTTTATGGCCGTTGGCACCGGAATTGGAGCGGGTATCGTTGCCAATGGAAGTTTAATTCGCGGTTCAGAAGATATTGCAGGTGCAGTTGGATGGATGGCATTGTGTAATCCCTTTGAAAGCAAATATATTCAGTGCGGGTGTTTTGAATATTATGCATCTGGGGAAGGGATACCCCGCCTCACACGTGAAATACTTCAATCCAATAATGAACCTTCCATCTTGAGGGAGATACAATCTAATCTACTTACAGCACACGATGTTTTTGATGCTTATGAAAAAAATGATTTGTTATCTTCAATTGTAATTGATGAATGCATTGCTTACTGGGGAATGGCTTCTGCAAACCTGGTGAGTATTTTCAATCCCAGTAAAATTATTTTTGGAGGTGGCATCTTTGGCCCCGCTGACAAATTCATTGACAAGATTAAAAAAGAGGCAACAAAATGGGCGCAACCCATTAGTATTTCATCAGTCGTTTTCGAAAAATCAGCTTTGGGTGTAAGCGCAGCAGTTTATGGCGCGGGGTATCTGGCATTAAAAAAGAATCGCGAAATATGAAAATCCGCGGAGCCAATACTGTTGTGTTCGTTTCAGCCTGCCTGGGTATGTTGTTGTTTGGGATCACGCTGATCACACTCGGATCCGTAACACTGGACATCCAACAGAAATTCAAGCTTGACGCCATTTCGTCTGGTGCCATCTTCTCCATTCTTCCCTTTGGGATTCTTGCTGGTTCCTTACTGTTTGGCCCCATTGCCGATCGATATGGTTATAAGATAATTTTGATACTCTCGTCTCTAGCCATTTTCACAGGCCTCGAAGGAATTGCCTTTGCACCCTCATTGATCGTCTTAAAAATTAGCGTCTTCTTTTTCGGGTTAGGTGGAGGCGCGATCAACGGCGCTGCAAATGGCGTAGTGTCTGATGTTAGCAGCGAAAACAAAGGGGCAAATCTGAGTATCCTCGGTGTCTTTTTTGCAATTGGAGCATTGGGGATGCCATTTATCCTTGGGTTACTGGAAGATCAGATATCGTTTCATACTGTTCTCTCCTATACAGGATATTTAGCATTTCTGATTTCGTTAATATTCATAGCAATCACATTCCCAAAACCAAAACTGGTACGAGGCGTGTCGCCAAAACGTGTGTATCAATTGCTGAAGGATGACCTTTTGCTAACCATAGCATTTTTTCTTTTTTGTCAGAGTGGCTTTGAAGCCATCATTAATAATTGGACAACCACCTACCTGGTTAAAATAAATGATGTGATTATTAGCAAAGCATTATACGCATTGTCTTTATACGTAACAGGAATGGCAGTTATGCGATTGATATTAGCAAGTCTATTGAGAAAGACCCAGGCAAAAGTAATGGTAATGATTTCCATTTTGCTTCTCATGGCAGGAACCCTACTCCTTCATTTTACAGAATCTTATGGTGTATCGGTCGCGGGGTTGATGATACTAGGGGCTGGGTTAGCAGCTGGCTTCCCCGTTATGCTTGGATTGGTAGGAACGCAATATGCGGAAGTATCCGGTACAGCGTTCAGTATCGTTATCTCCATCGCACTAGTTGGTAATATTCTTTTGAATTATGGGATGGGGCTTCTGGTAGAGCATTACGGTATCACTCAGCTCACCACACTCTCCTTTGTCATTTCAATGCTAATGTTCCTACTCACAATAATCATATTTCATAAACAGAAAATTAAAACCAAATAAACCAATGCTAGCAAAACAATGGCTTAACAACGCTCGTGATGTAATGTCTAAAATCGAGGAAACTCAGCTAGAAAATATCCGCAAAGCTGCAGAGATCATGGCCGATAGTATCGAAGCTGGACGATGGGTACACACCTTTGGTTGTGGTCATGCCACAATTCCCATTGAAGAGATGTACCCCCGCATCGGCGGATTTGTAGGATTTCACCCAATGATTGAATTACCACTTTCCTTTTTCACACGAATCACAGGCGAAATGGGAGTTCATCAATTCCTATTTTTAGAACGTGCTGAAGGTTATGGAGTAGAAATAATGAAGGGATACACGTTCGATTCCCGTGACACCATGTGGATATTTTCACATACTGGTATAAATAATGTGAACATCGATATTGCTCTTGAAGCGAAAAAGAAAGGCATGAAAGTTATCGCATTTGGATCTGCTTCCGAGGCTAAGGGAAAGACAACAAGACATTCTTGCGGTAAAACCATTTTCGATATTGCCGATTTAGTGGTGGACTCATGCGCGCCAATTGCGGATGCTTCTGTTACACTAAAAAACCACGAGGATAAAGTCGGGCCCATTTCAACAATGGCATTTATAACATGCGTTTGGATGACCGTCACTACGGTAGCTGAAATCTTAGCAGACCGTGGAGTCAAACTTTTTATACACCCATCACACAATGCACCTGGAACCAACTCGCCGAAACAAAGACTTGATGAAGCACTGGCAGAGTACAAAAGACGGATTGCCGGAGTTTAGAAAATTTGCAATTGAAAGCGAAGGTGGTATTGCTAGTGGTCTATGGAGATAATGCTGGACTGTCTCATCAATCTTAAAACCTGGTCAGTGCGTGAACAATCCGTCAAGGAAAATATAGAGGTTGAGGGAAAAATTGAAGAACTTGAGGGGATACAAGAAATTCAACCCGGCTGACTGAACATCACTGGGTTTTCTTTCGGAAAGATTATCAAGCCGGCACGACCTATCCTCGAATCGGTCTAATCTCTTCTAAAGTTTATTTACTTAGATAATGAAAGTCGGGTGCCGTGAGATTTCACTATCATGAATGTCACAAAAGAGGTTTTGTTTCCCTACAACGCCTGTTCGTGCGCTATTCGAAAATATTTGTGGAATTGTGTCCCCGAATTTGTCCACCATTCGCAAAATCGCTGTCTCATATTGATAGTTGTGAAAATTATTGGAATAGAAAAGCATGTATGAAGGCCAGATCGGTGCAATTCACAAAAACAGGTTAAGGCAGGAGTTTTGCATAAATGTCATAAAATGATAAATAAATGAACGAACATTATTACAGCTCAAAAGACCTGGGAAAGTTTGGCAATGTGGTAGACTTTCAAAAAGAACTGGGCGAGAAATTTTTTACCTATTACGGTGAAGTATTTAAAGACAGTGAATTAACTGCAAGAGAGAAGTCCCTTATAGCGCTTGCAGTCGCTCATGCAGTGCAATGCCCCTACTGCATTGATGCCTATAGTACAGATGCTTTTCAAAAGGGATGGAGCGAAGGACAAATGATGGAAGCAGTTCACGTTGCCTGTGCCATTCGTGGCGGTGCTTCTTTAGTGCACGGTGTGCAAATGATGAATAAGGTAAAAGAAATTAGCATGTAGATGAAATCATTAAAAGCACAAAAAAGTATTCTTGCCGACGCCCATGAGCAAATTGAAATCATTGAACATGGTACCGGCGGAGATTTTGCATTGATTCCTTTTCAAGAAAAATTGCGTCTTTCCTCATTATATCCATTAAAACCAACCCAAATTGAAACCTTCCAGGTGAACATGGGCAAGATGTGCAATCAAACTTGCGGGCATTGCCATGTAGATGCAGGACCAGACCGTAAGGAAATTATGTCAAGGGAAACTATGCAGCAGTGCCTTGATGCATTAAAAAATAATTCCCTATTGAAAACCGTGGACCTCACAGGCGGAGCTCCAGAGATGAACCCCGACTTTAGATGGTTTGTGGAGGAGATAAAAAAACTTAACAAGCATATCCTTGTAAGGTGTAATCTCACCATTATACAGGCCAATAAAAAATACCAGGATTTGCCACAGTTTTATAAACAACATAACATTGAAGTTGTGTCATCCCTCCCTTTCTATACACAAGACAGAACGGATAGACAGCGTGGCAATGGCGTATTTGAAGATAGCATTAAAGCACTTCAGGTGTTAAACGAAGTCGGGTATGGAAAAGAAGGTGGAGATTTAATATTAAATCTTGTTTACAATCCTGCTGGTGCATTTCTACCACCGTCTCAACAATCATTGGAGAAGGAATATAAACAAGTTTTGATGCAACGTTATAATGTTACATTCAACCATTTATTTACCATTACCAATATGCCAATTAGTCGATACCTTGATTTTTTAGTTAAGAGTGGTAATTATGAAAGCTATATGGAGAAGTTGGTGAACGCTTACAATCCAGTGGCCGCAGGAAATGTGATGTGCCGTAATACAATTTCTATCGGATGGGATGGCTACCTGTATGATTGTGATTTTAACCAGATGCTGGAACTAAAAGTGAATGGTAAAGGCAAGCATATATCAGATTTCGATATCATTGCGCTAAACAATAAGGATATTATTGTTGGACAACATTGTTATGGATGCACTGCGGGCTCAGGCTCGAGCTGCTGTGGTGCTGTAGCTTGACACTTTCAATTATGCATATCTGCAAATAACAAAAACTGTATGTGAAGAGGCTGCTATTTATTATTGAACTCAAATTTGTTATACATGATAAAGCTGGGCGCACGTAAATGATCTCTATATTTCAGAAAGCACTTATCCTATGATCGCGGAGGATGCCGTTAAAACTAATGGAACATTTTAAGAAAGCAAAAGACTACTTGTTCGGCAGGGGCGTGGAAAACGCAAGTACTGGAATTGTGTTGGGCACCGGCTTGCACCAATTGCTGAAGCATGTTGAAGTCATGTTAACAATACCTTACGCTGATATTCCCGGCTTTTGCGTTTCAACAATGGAATTCCACAAAGGAAATCTGATCTATGGTGCAATAGCCGGAAAAAGAATTCTAATCATGCAGGGGCGTCTTCATCCCTATGAAGGCTATACGTTGCAAGAAATAGTTTTTCCCATAAGAGTGATGAAGTTGTTGGGGATACAAAATCTTTTCTTGTCCAATGCGGCAGGCGGCATCAATCTCAATCTTAAAAAAGGAGATTTGGTCCTAATTGATGACCACATAAACCTGCTCTCTGGTAATCCCCTCACTGGAAAAAATTATGATGAATTAGGCTCGCGGTTTCCGGATATGAGTGAACCCTATGATACATCGCTAAAAACTTTATTGTTGCAGAAAGCAAAAGAGTTAGGCATCTCATTAAACAAAGGCGTTTATGCTGCGGTTCAGGGACCTAACCTGGAAACAAAAGCAGAATACCGCTACCTCAAAATTATCGGTGCAGACATGGTTGGAATGTCGACCGTACCGGAAGTAATAGCAGCCAATCACATGCAGCTACCTTGTGCAGCTATTTCTGTAATTACTGACGAGTGCGATCCTGACAATCTTAAGCCGATAAACATTGAAGAAATCATTGAAACAGCAGGGCGGGCAGATGGCAAGCTTTCACAACTATTTATTGAAGTATTAAAAACGTTGTGATGAAAGACGCATTAATAATCTTTGCGAAAAACCCTGAACGTGGAAAAGTTAAGACAAGGCTTGCCGCCACAATTGGCAAGGACGCGGCTCTTTCGGTTTATCAACGGCTTTTATCACACACTGCTTCCATAACTAAATTCATATTGGTAGACAAGTTCGTGTTCTATTCAGACAATATCTTACAGCAGGATGTATGGTGCAACGATCTTTTCTTTAAACAGACTCAGGAAGGAAATGATTTGGGCGAAAGGATGAAAAATGCATTTGCAGCAATTTTTCGGAAAGACTATAGCAAGATTATTATCATCGGCACTGATTGTCCTGATCTAAATGCAGACGTCATCACGCATGCTTTTAAATGCCTGGATTCACATGACGTAGTGATTGGACCGGCCCATGACGGAGGATACTACCTGCTAGGAATAAAACAACGCTGTGCACAGCTATTTCAAAATATAAGGTGGAGCACCCATACAGTTTTCGAAGACACTCGAATGAAATGCGAGCACTTGAACTTGAATTATTCTCTGTTACCAACACTCAGAGACCTTGATCTTGAAGAAGATTTAAAATATTTCAAAACCGAGACCAATGATCAGCATCATTATCCCGACATACAATGAGGCTGACCGGATTGCGAAAACAATCAAACTAACGTATCGGGCCAATGGCGATCATCAAGTAGAAATCATCATTGTGGATGGCGGTAGCACTGATGATACAATCAACATTGCTGAACAATGCGGAGCAACTGTTGTGAAAAGTGCAAGCAAAGGCAGGGCGGCGCAAATGAATACAGGTGCAGCAATTGCCAAACATAAAATACTATACTTTCTTCACGCAGATAGTATTCCGCCAAATAATTTTACAACACAAATCCTAGGCGCTTACAAAGGCGGAGCAAAAAGCGGATGTTTTCGGCTTGCCTTTGATTACGATCACTGGTTTTTGAAAGTGAATGCCTGGTTCACGCGCTTTAACGTAAACGCAATTCGCTTCGGAGACCAGAGCCTATTTGTTGCGAAAGATGTTTTTCAGAAGTCAGGCGGTTTCCGGGAAGACCTGGTGATAATGGAAGATCAGGAAATAATTCACCGGATAAAAAAGTTTGGCAAGTTCAAAGTAATGAATGATGTTGTTCTCACATCTGCGAGAAAGTATTTGGACAATGGCGTGTACAGGATGCAAGGGATATTTTATCGAATATGGGGTCTCTATTATCTCGGCCATTCGCAGGAGAAATTATCAAAACTATACAGGAAGCTTATCAAGAACCATAAATTATAAAAACGAGGATTTGCATTGCTATTCCTATATTCAAACAAGGTGATATAACGACTTACAAAAATGACGGTTGAAAAACTTTACGATATCATAGTGATCGGCGCTGGTTCCGCTGGATTAAGCGTGGGCCTAACAATGAACCAGCTTGGATTTAAAGTGTTAATGATATCCAAAACTGACAATGAAATTGGCGGCGAATGTCTAAACGATGGTTGTATACCGAGTAAGGCGTTGCTTCACGTTTCGAGAATTGTGCGGACTGCGAAAAAGGCAATGGCGTTTGGACTGACGGTAACGGGAACCCCTGACTATAAAAAAGCAATTGATTATGTACGTGAGAAACAGGAAATAATTCGAAAACATGAGAATGCAAAAAGCTTACGTGAAAGTGGAATTGACATTGTTGCGGGGGATGCAAAATTTACGGGCAAGAAAGAAGTTGAAGTAAATAGCACAAAATATAGAGGCAAAAATATTGTGATCGCGACGGGCTCAAAGGCACGCAAATTAAATGTTCCGGGTGTAGAAAATGTAAAATATTTAACCAACAGCAATGTATTCAGCATTGAAAACCTACCAGAAAGCATTTTGGTTGTGGGAGGTGGTCCGATCGGAATTGAAATAGCGCAAGCACTAAATGGTTTCGATAGAAAGGTTACCGTTGTTCAACATGGCAATATGATCCTTGAGCATGACGACGAACAGGTAGCGACAATTCTTTTACATCAACTCAGGAAGGAAGGAATTGAATGCCTGCTTAATACTGATGTTGAAACCTTCACATCACCCAATACCGCCATAGTGAAAATGAAAAGTGGGGAAATTAAAAATATATATTTTGACGCTGTCTTTGCAGGCATTGGCCGGGAATTTATTTTGGATCCCTTACAATTACAAAATGCAGGAATCGAAACAAAGGATCGCAAAATCGTTATAGATAAATACCTGCGAACGACCAATAAAAACGTTTTTGTATGCGGTGATATTGCGGGCGATCTCTTGTTTTCTCATGCCGCCGAATTTCATGCCCGTATTTTAGTCAACAACTTTCTCTCCCCGTTAAAAAAGAAACTAAACAATGACCACATGTCATGGGTCACATTTACTGATCCTGAGATCGCCAGCTTTGGATTAAATGAAAAAGAACTTAAGAATAGAGGTATTCAGCACCAAAAATTAGAACAGGACTTCAGTGGTGATGACAGGGCGACTACAGACAATTATCAATATGCCAGAATGATTCTCTTCGTAAGCAGAGGAAACATATTCAAAAAAGAAAAACTTTTGGGAGGGACTATGATTGCGCCCAATGCTGGCGAGCTGATACAGGAATTGATTTTGGCAAATACCTTTGGGTTATCAACCGATACCCTTTTTAATAAAATATACCCTTATCCTGTTGCTTCCAGGGTTAACCAACATCTAATTGTAAAGCATAAAGCGAAAAGCCTTTCTTCGGGAGTAAAAAAGATTTTACAATTCGCATATAAAGTATTTGGCTAATGGAATGGTGGGAAATTTTCAAGGAATGGTTTTTAAGCCTCGGTGAAAAATACAATGTAAATCCCTACATATTTGGAGGAATCTACATAGGTGCAATTCCATTTTTTTCTATTTCGCTTTTCTGGACAATAAAAAACATTAAAAATAGAAAACCAATTGTCCTCCCCGTTTTACTAACCGCCTTGTTTTTTATATCGGCATACCTCTACCTGATCATCGCTGGTAAAAATATCCCGGTATGGGTGTACGCTTTCATTGGCCTGATGGTTGGGTATGGAATTTATTCTACTGTCAAGAAAATAAAGAAAAAAACGTAGGCTACCGCATTGACGAACACGTAATGCTAGCCACTCGCAACACCAAGGATTTTCAAGGTCCAAAAGGCCACACCATTGTGCATCCAATTGTACAAGTCCTGCGTGTGCGTTTCTGTAAAAACTTATCGTGAGACTTCAAATGAGTTGTTCTTCCGAAACAAAGGATTATCAATTCCTGGTAAGAAGCTCTTTGACAATATTCAAATAGCTTTTCTATATCCTCTCTTTCGTATAAACCTGACGCAGTGGAGGTGGCTACATACATAGGCGTATCCGTTCACCTATATTCCGGAAAATCAATGTCGTAGACTTCAGTGTGACGAAAGCCGGAAAGGCGCACTGCAATGACAATGATGAATTATTAATTACTGTGTGCCCTAAGCGTAAAGCGCCGGGGCACGAAGTCATAATTGAATTGGACGATCAATCAAATCGGCCCTAAGTCAAAGCATATCATTTTCCAACAACAAAACTCTGACGAATTTTCTGAACTTTCAACGCACCAATTGACTCAGCACTATTTCCAAAGTTTCCTCTGATGTATGTTAAAATGGAAGCAATCGCATGATCATCTAAATGGCTATTCTGAGGCATCAATCCGTTATAGGATTTTCCGTTGACTTTTATCTCACCCTCCAAGCCATTAAGAACTATGCTAATTAATTTCGTTTCTTCTCCGGTTACAAAATCGGAACCTGCCAGCGGTGGGAAACGATTATTATCACCCTTACCGTTCCGTTGATGACACATGGCACAGTAAGTATCGTACAATATGCTTCCTTCCAGCTCATCACCCTGATGCAAATTGTCCTTTACTTCATCCGGTGTTTTTATATATGACCTGGATTTTCGTTTTTCCATAGATGCCAGTTCATCTTCACCAAATTTATCCTTATCTCCTTTATACATCACGCGCCATATTTTTCCCTTATTTGATTCACTGATATACAACGAACCATCCGGACCTGTAGCCAGACCCATTGGTCTGTAAACCGCATCACTGGTATTTACTACCTTATCCACTCCGGTAAAGCCATCAGCAAAGACTTCCCATTTCCTCGAAGCCTTCCCATTTTCAAATGGAATAAAACAGACAATATATCCAGCTTGAGGATAGGGCGAGCGGTCCGTTGAACCATGAAAGGCAATGAATACACCGTCTTTATACCGTTCTGGAAACTGATTGCCCTGATAGAACAAAATATCCATAGGAGCCCAATGCCCTGGAAATGCTATAAAGGGACTATCAAATTTATCTGCCCTTTCAGTTTTCTTTCCGTCACCGCCATATCCAGGCTGCAGAACATTTTTTTCCAGCATTTGATCATAGTATGCATAGGGCCATCCAAAGTTTGATCCTTCTGTTACTTTCAAAAGAGTCTCAGCCGGGAGAACGGACGCCTGCCATGCTGAATAGAGCTTGGGAAATATGGTATGAAAATTATCTATTCCATTTCCCACGGCATAGAGACTCTCATCGATCGGATTCCATTGCATACCCACAACGCTACGGATACCCGTTGCAAATCGATACCCATCTTTTTGAGTTAGCCCGGTTTTAGTAGCATCAAACCGCCATACTCCACCATGCTCTGCTAGTTCGGGGCAAGGATCAAGTCCATGACCACCGGGAATCCCGATGGGACCGTATTTATTGATATCCTGACATGCATCGGAAGGAGAGCCAAAAGGAACATACATGTTTCCCTTATTATCAAAGGCGAGCGGTTTCGTGGTGTGCCAGTTCTTCACCACATCTTCATCGACATCAGTGAGCACTACTTCAGTCTCACTTTCGGGTACTAATTCTCCATGAGTTAGTTTATTTCTTAGAACTCTTCTCACTGTGCTGGTGTAGAGATATCCATCGTGGATAGTTACCCCTACGGCAGAACTGCCTTCATCTGTATAGTCACCAAAGTAAACTATGGTGTCAGCTTTGCCATCGTGGTTAGTGTCTCGAAGCCCAACCGTTCCGCCGCCGCCATGCATGGCATCGTTGAACGTAAGCTTTACATAAATATCTCCATTGTTGTTTACGGCGATATGCCTTGCAGGACCGATGCTGTCGGTGACTACAACGGTCTCGAAACCTCCAGGCATAAAAAGTCCACCGTTATCAGGATCACCTTCCGGTAAGTCGATTGGCTTGCTGCATTGAACCAAACTAGTGATGGTTAATCCGTATAGGATCGTTTTGAGATTAAGCGTCATTGAACGTATTGAAATTCTTAATGGACATTGGGTATAAATTATAAGTTACTGAATTTTGAGTATTATTATTTAAAAGATTAGCAATGCCGTTGTAAGAACCACTCGTAGCATTGTGATTGATATCCTTTAATAGGATGCTTCCACAATTACCACATTCTTTTTGAGCGAGCCTTTAAATGAATTCAACAACTGAAATACAGACCAAGCACGCACGATTGCAGAATCATCTCTAATGTTTATTTGGCAGACCCGCGTGCTACCCAACCGAAAAAAAAGATATCTTGTTAAGTGATCTACAAAAGGATTAAACCTCAACCTGCGTTGGCTCGCTTTGTAGATCACTACATGTTCTTTTCGATCAAGTATGACAACAGCGCAGACCATTTAATCAAAGTATTGCCGCCTTTACCAGAGCACGGCATAGAATTCCTACCAAAGGGATTGGCGACCATCTTCGATAACATGACGGGAGAAAACTCCCAGGAATCCAGAACCGTATTGTTTGGCTATCCTGTATTCAGAAAAGATTTCATAATGCCCTGCGAAGATTATGTTGTCATCAGAGTGATTTTTACCCCAGGTTCGGTGTTCGCATTGCTAGGTGGTTTAACGATGGATCATTTTGCGAACAGGATCGTCAACGCCGAAGAAGTTATCGGAGGTGAACTCCGGGATGTTAACCAAAAACTCGCGGACGAATCAGAACCTTTCAGGATGATTGCAATCGTGGAGCAGTATCTCCATCGGAAGTTCAAAAATACAACCCTCTATGCGCATCCTGTGGATAAGGTCGCCGCAGTTCTGGTTAATAATCCTGAAAAATTCTCCATCGACTGGTTGGCAGATCAGGCGTGTTTAAGTCCGAGACAATTCAACAGAACATTTACTGCCCGAATGGGAATCGGACCAAAGACGTTCGGCCGTATGAGCCGCTTCCACAAAGCGTTTAGTTTCAAAGAGAAACATCCTTCTGTGGACTGGCGTGATATTGTCGATCGGTTCAGATACACGGATTATCAACATCTCTCAAAAGACTTCACACAATTCACAGGTACACTTCCGCCGGCGTTAATGCAGGGTGGAAATCTTTCGCCGGAAAAAATGTTGGCCATAGATGAATAAGATGTCTTTTTTCTACCACTACAAAATTGGATGGCTACCCTACCTTAGCGTGTGAACATCACAATGGAAAAAGGCTATAAAAATGTTGTCTGGATTTTTATCATTATCACACTGGTAGTGTTCGCGGGGTTCTCAAAAACCTACTTCTTAAAACTTGGTGCGCCATCACAGTTCTCAGTAGTCCACCATATTCACGGTGTAATCATGATACTTTGGCTTGCTTTGTTAATAGCGCAACCAATTCTCGTATCAAAAAAGAAAATTGAACTCCATAGAAAGCTGGGAAAGCTGAGCTATTTTCTGATGCCTGTTCTTATTTTTCTGATGCTCCTGGCGTACAGAGGGCAGTACCTGAATTTGGAAACAGTAGGCAATCCGCATGATCAGAATCTGGCTTTACTGTTGGTGCCCGCGACGGACACTCTTCCGTTCGCATTACTTTACCTTCTGGCAATGGTGAACCGGAAGCAAACGGCCTATCACATGCGATATATTATTGCAAGCGCTTTGGTGTTAATCGGACCACCCTTGGGGCGGATATTAATGTTTACGACCTCACTCGATTTTATGACTGGGTCCTTGGTCACCTATGCGATAACCGATTTTATTTTGGTCATCATGATGGTGTATGATCGCTATAATTCCAAATCATTCAGCGTAGGCCCGTATTTCATTTCTTTGATTATCCTGATTATTTGTCAAACGACGTTATTATATCTGCCTTTCACAGCGACATGGCAATCCATTGCAACACACATCGCGGATCATTTATTGTAATGTCAGGCTAAGCACAATACACTAAGGTTGCCGTGCCATAGTTCCACGACGCCCCTGAGACTTTTAGACTTGTTGGGGGTTTGATGAAAAACGAACGACGTCATCATGAGCATTGACTACTGTGTCAGCCGAAGCGTCAGCGAAGGAGGATTGATTGATTGATTGCGTTGGCCGGGCCTCAGTCAGATCTCGCTGGTGTTTAAGGAGAAATGAAATCAGAAAAGAAATTGTAGAGATAATCTTTAAGACCTTATTTCTGATACTCAATTTTTGCCACACGCCAAACAAACTCACCCGCTCCTGTTTTGACGACTGCTTCATCACCAACTTCTTTTTTCATTAACGCGATCGCCATAGGTGAGTCAATAGAGATATAATCCTTGGCCTCAAAAATCTCATCATAACCAACGATACGAAAGCGCTTTTTTTCGCCTTTGTCATTTTCAATTTCAACCCAGGCGCCAAACAATATTTTGCCTTCCTGGAAAGGTGAATAATTTATGACTTTTAAATCATCAATACATTTGCGCAAATACAGCACACGCCGGTCAATTTCGCGCAGACGCTTCTTATTGTAATGGTAATCTGCGTTTTCGGAACGATCTCCAAGGCTTGCGGCCCACGATACCTTTTGCGTGGTCTCAACCCGCTCAACGCGCCATAGATGATCCAACTCAGCTTTTAACTTTTCTAAACCTTCGGGAGTAATTAAGGGGGTCCTCATAGTTATTACGATCGACTTCCATCATAGTCAACACCCTGCAAAATACAACTATCAAACCAATGTCGTTGACTTAAGCGTCGCGAGAGCAAATCAACGACAATTATGAATTATGAATTAGTGCGTTGAACTGCTATTTTCTGTTATCAACTGCCTTAACAGCCTTAGATAAACGACATTGAATCATAAATTATGAATTAGAGGCTGCTAAACTTCGATTTCCTGTTATCCACTGTCACAAATTCTTAAAGTCAACGACATTGACTATCAAACTGTAATAACAGGCATAACTAGAAGGAAGAACCTTTAAACGGTGCGCTATAAAAACGAAAAAACTTCCCATTGCAGATCGCCAAACCGATTATCTACAATGGGAAGTCAGAAAAAAGAAACTGTCAGGCTACACTTCCCAACCTTTGCGATAGGTTCTTCCCACAAACTGATTAGCGTCCTCAAAGTTTGTGATTCTCATGTTATCTCCATCCCATAACAACTTTTTACGGCCGTAGAACTCCATATCGTCGCCAACTTGCTTTCTCAACATATAACTGCGAATGGCGAGGTTACCCATCAATACTGTTTCAGTCATCGGCCCTGCATAGTCGAATGATGAAGTCAAGGCTTTATGCTCTTTGCTCGCGAAGCCCGCTTTACACGCTTCCACCCATTTCCGCTGATGACCGTATTCTGGTTCATCAACAGAACCCGTTTCCGGACCGAACTCCGTTGTGCCGTCGTTAAGGTAAAGTTTTGGCATCATCGGCGAACTGTCGTTGATGTTTGTAGTGATCACACCTTTCTCACCAATTATGAGAACACCATTGGCGCTATTTTCGCCACCAAAGTCTTTGTCTGCTGGAATGATCGCCGGACGTGAGGGCCTTATACCACCATCGCTCCAGGTCATTTCAATCGGAGCTTTGCTTTTCTCTGTTGCCGCAAAGTGAAGTGTAATGAAAGATGAAGGCGGACATCCTTCAGGATGATAATCCGGAGCCCACATTTCGCTATAGATCGCGCTCACGCTACATTCTGCATCAGTAGGGTATTTCAGTCCGAGTGCACGGAACGGTATATCGATCAGGTGACAGCCTACATCACCTAACGCACCTGTACCATAGTCCCACCAGCCACGCCAGCTGAATGGATGAAGGTTGGGTGTATATGGCTTCATCGCCGCGGGTCCAAGCCAAAGATCCCAATACAGGTCCTTTGGTTTCTTACTTTCATCGGGCGCAGGCATCGCGAAACCCTGTGGCCACACCGGCCGATTGGTCCAGATCTGCACCTTCGAAATCTTACCAAGCTTTCCGGAATCTACCCACCGTTGGATCATGCTGTGCAATGGATTCGACCCACCCTGGTTTCCCATTTGTGTTACCACTTTTTTATCGCGGGCCATCTTTGTCAGAATGCGTGCCTCACGGATGTTATGGGTCATTGGCTTCTGAACATATACGTGCTTTCCGCGCTGCATGGCAAACGCTGCTGCCGGTCCGTGTACGTGATCAGGGGTGGAAATGGTCAACGCATCGATATCCTTTTCCTGATCGAGCATGATGCGATAGTCATTGTACAACTTGGCCTTTGGAAAGTTTTCTACTGATTTTTTTGCAGAGCCTGAAAAGTCGACGTCACATAACGCTATAATTCTCTCACGTCCGTTTACTGAAGCGTTTTTGATGTCGCTAGTACCCTTTCCACCAGCACCAATTGCAGCAATAACAAGTTGATCACTGGGGGCGGTGAAGCCTCCACCTCCCAGTACGTGCCTGGGCACAATAAAGAAGGACGAAGCAAGTAAACTTTGCTTGATGAATTTTCTTCGCGAATGGCCTTTCATTGTATTTGTTTACCCATGACGGGAGTTAGTTGATCGTTAAGAATGATTTGTTTTTGAAGATAGAAAAATAAATTTAAAAACAATATGAAGTAAATTACGGCAATGGCCTACGACGCAACGGAATGCTATTAGCCCCACTACCTATTCAGGCGTAAGTATTTCAAATCTTCTTATGAACGACCAAACCGCATTGTGGGATTGCGTAGATGCCGTTAGTGCCTTCGTAATTCCTCGAGGCGCAATTACCCTATCGCTGAACGCTGACATACAGATCCTCCACTTTTTTTCTCGCCCAAGGCGTTTTTCGCAAAAACACAAGGCTTGATTTGATGCTGGGGTCGATCTTAAAACAATTTATGTTGATGATTTGGCCCAGATCTTCCCATCCAAAATGTTCGACAAGTTCATTAAGAATCATTTCTAATGTCTTGGCATGAAGAGGATCTTTGGATGGCATGAATCTATAAAAAATGTAAATGTGGATGGCAAGAAATGAAATATTCTGATGATAAATCACGTTCAAAGTTTAAACGGCGCTGTGATGAACACACCGATATGATCTCACCCGATCGCATCGATGAACAAATAACGCTAAAAAATGGACGCTTCATATCAGGGAAAAGGGCTATCGATAGCATATCAAAGCCCAGGTATCATTGTGTATTGAACGTGACTGTCTGTAAGGCATGTCATCAAAACGCGCCAGGACTTCACTTTTTAATATCACCGTACGTAAGAACAGAATACGCGGGGGACAATTTAATTAGTTCTTCACGTATCGGACCAACATGTGAAGCCCCAAAAAAAACAACGATTTTACTGCCGCTGTTTGCTTTAGCGACTGTGTTAATGTGCCCTGCCATCGTCTTGTTCCTAAGGCCGTACTGCTTACTAAGCATTTTGATATCGTTGTCCTTATTGCCAGAGTCTATTTTATAGGCCTCAACATACATTAGATCGTTGATCACATCTGGAGAATTATTAAATTCCCATAAGCTTGAGTTGGCTGGCAGTGATTTGAACTTATTGATAAAACTATCAATCCGGCCATAGTATTTTTTGCGATCCTCCGTGGAAGTGTCTCGATCGTTCAGAACTGCAAAATATTTTTCATATTCAACGTTGGCGCTTTGATCATCAATAGGGAATAAATACCTAATGCCCAGATTAAGCGCGATTGGAAACACTAAACGAGTATATTCATCATTATTTCTCAGCCGTCTTTTGTAACGATTGTATGCGCTTCTAAACATCGGAAAATTTTGAGATAGCGAGGAAATTTGGGACGAGTCTTTTTCAAGCATTTTTGCAACTTGAAAGAATTGAAACTCTGCGTTTCCGATATCAGAAGTTACAAAATATAAATTTCGAAGTTCCATTCGCTTTGCAAGATCATTTTTGCCCGCAAGTTGGCGTTCCAATGTTTTTATACGGGAGCTCATGTCAGAAGCATTGATAGACCATGCTCGCCGAATCGAATCCTGTTTTTCAAAATGCCTTTCTCCATATAAATACCTCAAGGAAGCAGTGTCAGACTTTATTCGATATTCTGTGCAGATAACATCGGGCTTAAATTTGGTAATAGCAGCTTGAAAACTTTCAAGGCTATGGATTTGATCATCCGGCGTTTGATGACTTGTTCCAATTAATAGAATTTCATACTGCGCAAAAGCTATATGGCCTACAAGAGTAAAAATTATTGCGTATAGGTAAGCTTTCATAATGTTTTGTGAGATTATAACAGAGCGTAAAATATAAAGAATATTTCTTAACCTCTCGTACTAAATCCCGACGATTTACTGTTAATCTCACTCCCGCCGTTCGGAATGGGTAAGACACTTGAAGCTGAAAAGAACAGCCAGGAATTTCGTGAACACTTCAGATGAAAGTAGGAAGGTAAAATTTTCAACATGGTGTGCAATGATTCACGTTGATTTTCAGCCACAAGTGATGAAAAAATCCATCCCCATTCAAAACAATGCCATCTATAAAATTGCAATCAATCCGTAAGACATCATCAAAATCCATCAGGGTTGAGTACCTTCGATCCATTAGCAAAAAACTGAACAATGAAGAAGCAAGGATTTTTGATTGACATGGACGGCGTGATCTACGGCGGTGACATGATGATCCCCGGGGCCGACAAGTTCATTGCTCAACTCCTCAAACAGGATATTCCGTTTACGTTTATGACCAACAACAGTCAACGTACACCGACGGAAGCCGTTCGTAAACTGCGGAAGATGGGCATTGAAACTACAGAAGAACACGTTTACACAAGTGCCATGGCAACCGGGCAATTTATCGCTGGACAAATGCCAAAAGGGTCGGTGTTTGTTCTTGGCGAAGGCGGGTTGATCTCCAGCCTTCATCACCACGGACTAACCATGGTAGATACTGAGCCCGATTTTGTCGTGCTCGGGGAGGGAAGAAATTTCACACTGGAAATGGTCCAGCGTTCAGTCGATATGATTTTGGCGGGCGCAAAATTTATTACCACTAATCGCGATCCCTCGCCAAAGAAAAAAGGATGGAACAATCTTGGTATCGCCGCCACCACAGCCATGATTGAAGAGGCGACAGGAACAAAAGCATTTGTCGTAGGAAAGCCGGGACCATTCATGATGCGCGCTGCCCGGAAATTTATCGGGCTGGAGACTGCTGATACGGTGGTGATAGGTGATACGATGGACACAGACATCATCGGTGGCGTACAGATGGGCTACAAATCAATTCTTGTCTTGTCCGGAATTACAGGTAAAGAAGATCTTATTCGTTACGCGTTCAAACCAGATCTTATTGTCGAGAGCATTACTGATATCAAGCTTCCGATTAATTGGGATGAAATAAAGTCTTAAGATCACTTCGTACTTGGAGCTAAGACCAGCCTGGTCAATCCCGTTTCTTCAGCAAATCAACCTGCGGAAAGTTATGACTGACACTTTTGATGTGTAAATCAATACTCTTCGTAAGTCTATACATGGCGGAGTTTTTGTTGCTTACGGATTTGACCTTGCAATATTAGTATCTATTCTTTTTCTTTTTAAGAATAATGGACTATGTCGTGGTGAGCAAGCGACCAACTCAGCCGATAAAATCCTGCCATTGCGTTTTATAAAACAGCAGGCGCCTTCGATAGTAATAAAGTTCGGTTTACGCTGCCGTTACTTTAAAGAGGACTCGCGTTTAATTGCTATGTGTGATGACGTCAATTTCCGAATATCCAACAGCACCATCGCCCTGAGTATTGTTCGTAGCGCGCAGCTTCATATATCTTCCTTTGATCGGCGCAAATGTTTTGATTTGCCACGTAGGGTTATTTTTAATGTTCGGAAATTCTCCCTCCTGAACCAATGTCCAGCTATTATTATCCGTAGAAACATAGAAGCTAAACGTTGTTATGATACCTGACCCCCACCAATGCTGGTCAGGCAGATATTTGAAACCTGTTACATTTCGACTCTACCCAAATCAATCGCCACGTCAACCGGCATAGTCTCATTTTTATCCTGATACCACTCACTATCGGCGTTTCCATCCAAAATGTTGTATGCATTTTTATCCTCTATCCCGACAATCTTCCAGTACTTTCTGGAGATGTCAAAGTTCTCTTGCTGAACAGGGCTGGACTTTTTAGTGATCGGATCATACGCAATGCTTTTAACTTCTACTTTACCATCGCCTGTTTTAATCGGCCCATTGTATCTAAATGATTTTTCATTGGGGCTGGCATCATCAAGTATGTAATAAATTTGAGATTCAAAGTCTGCCGGCGTAATCCGAATGTCGCCGGATTGTTCTCGCACCATAGAAGGTGTAGCCAAAATTTGTGGAACGTCGTACAGTTCAATATTCGAAATAAGAGGACAACTTTTAGCATCGTTGATGTTGATACGAAGTTTCGTAGCCTTAACCGTATTGAACCGAAGGATACGTTTATAACCGATCGTAGTAGCTCTTGCTACCTCCCTCCAATTCCCGTTTGCAAAGGCGTCTACTGAAAAAAATTTCACGCGTTGTCCCAATTTGAATATACTCCTGAATCAACAATCGATTTAACGAAACCGACTTTTTAAAATTCAGAGTTAACGAACCGGTTTTTATATTTCGAGAACTTTGGTAAGATTTTACTACTCTACTTGATATTCAACGTGTAGATCTTCCCTCCATCAGTTGCCATATCATAAAGTACTGTTGGTTTTAAATTTGGAGATTCAACATGAGCAAGCGACGATATTACAGGTGATTGACTTTCTTTCAATTGATAAAAGGGATTCAGGTTCATGCCCACAGCATCTTTTAGCGTCGTACTGTTACTTGCAATCATCTCATTTGGTATTCTCAAACGAAGGTTACCACCAAGCGTTGATTTGACTACAACCTTAACAACTTTGCCGTCCTTCCAATGCATCTCTACAATTTCAAACCCTCCTTTGGCGCGCAACCCGGTAATGCTGCCGGTTGGCCATACATCGGGCAGAGCAGGCAATAAATGAACAGCACCATCCGAACATTGCATCAGCATTTCGGCAATGCCTGATGTGCACCCAAAGTTTCCATCGATTTGAAATGGAGGATGCGCATCAAAGAGATTGTTATAGGTTCCACCACCACCTTCATTTGTGCCTACCGGCGTTAGTTGATTCTGAATTAATTTATAAGCGTGATTGCCATCTTGCATCCGAGCCCACCAATTCACTTTCCAGCCCATACTCCATCCGGTTGAAACATCTCCGCGTTGAAGCAGTGTGTTCTTGGCTGCACTAAATAACAAGGGCGTGCGATAAGCCGAAATCTGGTTCGATGGGAATAGCCCATATAAATGTGAAACATGGCGATGATGATCGTTGGGGTCATCAATGTCCTCCAGCCATTCTTGCAACTGACCATGTTGTCCTATTTGCATCGGTGGCAAACGTTTCCGCATTTGTTGTAAGGTGTCAACAAATCCATCGTCGGTATTTAAAATAGTTGCTGCGTTTATGACCGTGGTAAAGGCATCAAAAATGATCTGGTTTGTCATTGTGGTTCCGACATCCAGCGAAGAACCCTGATGCGCTGCAGGCGCATTCTCGGGAGACATATCTGGATTAACAACCAGCCATTTTTTTGTGGGATGCCCAATCAGAAAATCCACATAGAAAGCAGCGGCGCCTTTTAGTATTGGATAAACAGATTTCAAGTATTGCTCACTACCGTTATATAAGTAATGTTCCCACAAATGCTGACTCGTCCAGCCACCGCCACCGGTCCACGCTCCCCAAAATGCGCCATCGATCGCTCCCGTTGCCCGCCAGATGTCAGTGTTATGATGTGCCATCCACCCTCGTGCACCGTACATTACTCTTGCAGTCTCCTGGCCTGCTTCCGAAAGCTCTCGCACCATTTGAAGAAACGGCTCATGCAATTCAGAAAGATTGGTCTTTTCTGCCGGCCAGTAATTCATTTCCGCATTAATGTTAATGGTGTATTTACTATCCCAAGGTGGTTTGATTTTATTATTCCAAATACCCTGCAGATTGGCCGGCTGACCACCGGGCTGGGAAGACGATATCAACAAATAGCGACCGTATTGAAAGTAAAGTGTTACCAGTTGAGGGTCATCGCCCTTGTAGAAATTTGTTAATCGCTCTGCTGTAGGTCTCAATGATGCATCGGTAACACCAACATCAAGCTTAACCCTGTTAAAATAATTCTGATATGCGGCGATATGCGCTTTCTGAATACTTGAGAAGCTTTTCGAATAAGCTGTATTCAAATAGAATGATGCTCTTTCACCTTCATTGCCTGTGATGTCTTTATATGAATTGAAATTGGTAGCGATCGAGATATAAATAATAACAGCGGTCGCATGACTCACAACAAGTGATGTATCATTCGAAGACATTTGACCACCTTCTGTTTTTAATCGTGCGATTACCTTAAAACGAACTTTACCCTCGACACCATCATGATCGAGGCCTACACCCGACATCGTCAATTCATTCATTGTCGTCGCGGCTGAAGTTGCTTTCGGCTGTGGCGTTGAAAATTTAGCTGTAAAAGAAACACTACGAGGTTTACTGGCAGTCAACCGCATGATAATTACACGATCAGGAAGTGAGGCCAGAATTTCTCTGGTATATGTAATACCTTCAACCGTATACGAAGTCTTTGCTACTGCCTTTTCAATATCCAGTTCGCGATAGAAATTAGTATACTTTTCATGGCCATTAAAAATCAGCTCCAGGTTACCCACTGGCTCAAACATCTGGCCGTGTGATTTTTTTGTAATGATGACCTTATTGGCAAGTTTTTCTGCTTCCTTTTGTTTTCCCTCAAATATAAGTCGCCGCATTTCAGGTAGGGCCGCCAATGCTTCCGGGTTGTCATTGCGATTTGGACCGCCACTCCAAAACGTGTGTTCATTTAATTGAATGACCTCCTTTTCGACATTTCCAAACACCATGGCACCAAGTCTTCCATTTCCGATCGGTAAGGCATTTTCCCAAATATCTCCGGAAGGTTTATCGTACCAAAGTTTTAAACTTTTTACTGATTGAGCATTGATACTAATTGCCGAGAGGACAAGCGTGTAGACAAACAGTTGTTTCATTAGCCTTTAATTTAGTATTGTTTAATTTTACAACCATTGCTTAATTATTCTACTTGCGCGATTAAACTAGCTTTCAAATTGCTGTAGCATACCACCAAGGCAAGTGGATTTTTGATCTTCCCACTCTCGACGTTGTTGGCCTTCATCCATCAATAGCGATATCACTATTTAAACAACAATGGGGCGAACTTATACAAATTATTTCTCCAAACTGGCCACGAGTGTCCGCCTGGATATTCGCTATATTGATATTTTATATTCATTGCATCAAACTTTGATAGCATGATTTTACAGTTATCGTGTGCGATGTCTTCCTTACCGCCCATAGAAACCCATAAAAGTTTAATATCGCTGTTGATCGCTGTGGCGTTTTCTTTCATAAAAGCATACTGTGGATCCGAGAGCGTTGGATTATTGGCAAACCATCCGGAACTGAATACACCAAGGGACGAAAACATCTGGTGATTCCTTATTCCGGCGTAAAGCGTTTGTAATCCACCCATTGATAAACCGGCAAGCGCTCTGCTTTTAGAATTTGTGTCCGCTCTATAATTTTTTTCAACGAATGGAATGACAACCTGCGTTAGTTCCTTTTCGAATGTTTGCAGTGACCTTTCATTGAATGAAGCAATACCTCCACCGCCCGTATTGCCATCCATCATTACAATCATCATGGGTTTTGCCCTTTTCTCGGCAATAAGATTATCGAGTATCAAATCTGTTTTACCCTGTGTTGACCAGCCCCTTTCGTCCTCTCCTCCCCCATGCAACAAGTATAACACCGGATATTTGTCGATCATATTCTGATCGTATCCCGAAGGCGTATAAATGTAAAATCTTCTCCACTCACCAAAGACTGTCGAATAGTACCGTTTCATCGATACTTCGCCATGTGGAATATCTTTTAATGCGTAGAAGTCACCATTCTTAGATGGTATCTCAATACCGGCAGCCATTCTGCCCATGCCATAAAAAGTTTCGCTGGCCGGATCTGCAAGAGCAACCCCGTCGATCAGCAATGAATAATAGTGTATGCCTTCGCTGATTGTATCTGTTGTGACCGACCAAAATCCTTCGGCATCTTTTGTCATGTCATATTTCTTACCAAGATCAACTTGCACCTTTTGAGCTTCTACCGCCTTTGTGCGAAAAATTACGCGATTATCGGGCAGAATTTGTGGGTACTTTGCTGATCGAACATTAGTTGATGCCGGAGATCCTAATACAGTAAGTGTAGGAAATGCTTTTACATCCACTGGTTTAAAAAGTAATTGCGAAAACATATACAGGTCATTCTTCCACACTTTGAAATCGTGGCCTCCCGGTTCAACATAAAAAATGTGCGGAACACTTCTTTCGTATAAGTAATCATGAGTGCGTTTACTAAAATTCATCAAGCCATCCGCATCACCACACGAGATCCAAAGCAGTTTTAATTTTGCCTTGGTCTCTTCAGGATTGGGCACCAACACTTCAGGTGTTCTTGTATTTGGAGCCGAAGAAAAACCTCCAACCCACCCGAACTTATCGAGATTCCCCATTCCGAAATTCAACGACTGACCTCCTCCCATGGACAGACCGGCCACAGCGCGCCTTGACTGATCTGTAAACGTTGGATATCTTTTTTCAATAAATGGAATCAAGTCGTTAAGCAAGTCTTTCTCGAAGACTGCAAAAGCCTGCACTTTAACGCTATCAAAAATATTTCCAGTAGCACGATCATCCTTCATGGCTCTTCCGTTCGGTAATACAACAATCATCGGCGCCAGTTTTTTGTCCGCATACAAATTGTCTAATATAATCTGAGGTTGTCCATGCTTCAACCATTCTTTTTCGTCACCACCAATGCCATGCAACAGATACAACACAGGATATTTTTTGCTTTTTGAAAATCCGGGAGGCGTATAGACCAATGCCCTTCGGTTGGATCCCACAGTCTTTGACATATACTTTACTGTATCCAGTTTGCCGTGCGGTATGCCTTCACGCACCACATCAAAGTTCGGCGGTGCAAGTTTATCTATATTTTGCGCCCGCAGTGGAAACACCAAGATCAGGAGAATAGAAATTGAGAGAATACCTTTTTTCATATTGTAATGTCTATAGTTAACTAGTTAAAATTTTTCCGTGATCAACCTGGGTCGCTAATCCATGAAACTTCGATCATGCTTGCAATCCTCTTCTGTCCGCCGAGTAACAACGCCTTGTTACTGCCACGTCAATTGAACAAGCGACACACCTTGTGCAGGTAGATCAAATTTCACAATTGCTTTTCCGTTCGTTGCTTCTTTCCATTCCGGGGAAGTGTACAATTGAAGTTGACCGGCACGTTCCAATGTTTTGTATTCTTGCTCAGTGACTTGTTGTGGTTTGCCCATGGTCTTCCACTTTTCAAATGAATTACTGAATTGATCATCCACTCTATAGTGATGAACCAGCACTTTTTCAATTCCTATGGCGTTGATGGTTAATTCAACAGGAAAAGAAACCGCAGAGACATTATCATCATGGTAGTTCCATACTAAAATTGAAATCGAATTTGTATCCCTCGTGGCGATGGCGTTTATATCATTCCTTTCCCGTACACCTTTGGCAATGATATCTGAAGCGCTTAAACCATTTTCCGTTTGAACCAAAATTCGATTGCCCCGCATCATACCAAACATTCTGAAAACGTTTAACACAGGTTTATCGACACCATGCGTGGCGAGTTCACGGTAGCCCGCAAACCACTCCTGATCTTCAAACTCAAACGACCAGCTGACCGCACCTTTTAAATTCACTTTGTAATGATCCATCAGTTCATATATCCGCGCAAAGGATGATGCAGTATAACTGGAATACATCGTGCCATTGCGATAGCCATACTTCGGATCTCTTGTTTCTGAACACGCTGCACACCCTTCCGGATCGCATTCACCAACAATGATCGGAATATTCTCTAATTCAGGAAACGAATTGACGGCCTCAAACGCTCTTTGAATATCCCTCAACTGAACTCCCATATTCATCCGGACATGACCGTCAACAAATTCAGGAGAACCCTTGGCGTGAAAGCCGATGTATTGCAGCGGCGTCCCGATTTTTCCTGTGGCATAGTTCTTTCCACGAAGACAGTGCTCAATGAAACCGGTTAAGTACTTATATGCTTTATCGCTTCTGGGACTCGTCGTATGTGGGCCGCCGATTGTACATTCAGGGCACGCACGTCTCAATCCATCTGCTGCAAAATCATACATCTTGCAATACTCTTCGAACGTACCCGACCAATATTGAATATCAGGTTCATTCCAAACCTCCCAAAGCCATGTTTTTACTTCTTCCTTTCCATAGCGTTCGAGGGAATGTTTGCCCCACTGATACACCAACTCCCGCCATTTGTTGTAATCTTTCGGAGGGTAGGTCCAGCCCGTCCACAAATTGCCGCCTTTACTCCAGGTGTGTTCGTAAGGCTCTGGTTTTGAAGAAAGATCCTTTGGCATAAAGCCAATCTCCATCAGTGGCTTCATACCGCGCTGAACGTAAGTATCAATAATGCTGTCAACAACTGTCCAAGTATATATCGGCCTCCCTTTCTTATCTTCTTTGTAAGCATCCGTATAACCCCATTTAAGGTCGGGCCTTTCACTCTTACCTTTAGATGTGAGTAGATTATGGGCCCGAACATAAACAGTGACCGGACTTAGCTGCTTTAATTCCGTTAGTAATTTCCGGCCATCATTCCTTGTGGTATAATTAGCTTCATCAAATCCAAAGTACGACCAGAAAGGCACCATCTCGCCAATTTCTTTTGAGGCGTTGACTTGAATGGAGGTCGATGCTGGTTGTGCAGAAGCCCAGCTAAAGCTAAGCAGTAGAATAACGAGTACATTTCTGTCCATGATCCGCGGATACAATTTAATGTCTATCTAAATATCTGTTGCAAGGTATTTGTGAGGTAGATTTTGCAATTCATCCAGGTGTGTCCACCAGGTACAATGAGTGGTTCTAATTTGATTTTCTTTTCCTGAAACATTGCTATATTCTGTTTTACACTTTCATAAAGAAAATCATCGGTGCCTACGCTGATCGTAAACAATTTTAGTTGCTTGTTCAAGCGTGTCGCATCGGGCGACCAGTTTGTAAATATTTTTTTGAATTCATCTGTCGCCGTGTAAGGTGCGTACGAGCACACATAAGCAAACTTATCCGGGTTCATAAGTCCGATATTTAAGGTCTGCCCGCCCCCTACCGAAAAACCGGCAACGGCACGCCCTTTACTATCTTTTATGACTGAGTAGTTTGCTTCGACAAAAGGAATAATATCATTGATCACTTCACGACTAAAATCTGCCATGGGATTTGGCCGGACATTGCCATAGGGCATCACAATGATCATCGGCGTTGCCTTTTCTTGATCGATCAGATTGTCGGCAATAAAATTCGCGCGGCCAACTTTGGTCCACGTTTCTTCCGTATCAGATCCTCCATGTATCAAATAAAGAACAGGATATTTCTTTTTACCGTTAAAATTGTAACCTGGCGGTGTGTAGACCAATAGAGTTCGCGTTGTGCCCAGCACAGTGGATTTGTAATAGCAATATGACACCTTTCCGTGCGGAACATTTTGCAGCGAATGGATTAACGGCTTATTACCAGGCACATCGACGATACTCCGTTTGAATCGCTCGTTGGTAAAGATGTAGGTGTTATTCGGATCGGCGATCTGAACACTGTCAACCCAGAAACTGTATGGATAAATATCGGGTTTCACAGGCGGTACAGTAACACTCCAGATACCCGAAGTGTCTTTTTTCATGGACATATTTGCCTTTAAAAATTCGCCCGACAGGATTACCCTTTCCGCCGTCTTTGAAAAATATCTGAACGTTATACTATGATCAGCATTTATATCCGGAGAACTAATTGCAGGCGGACGTTGTGCATGAGCAAATAGTGCTGATGATGCGATAAACAGTGTGTGGAATATTCGTCTCATAACGATCATAGTTTATTGAAAAAGTAATTGCACAGTTTCCGCCACGTAGGTCTTTACGTTCATCCATGTATGCCCTCCTGAGGTAATCAAACTTTTATAAGTGATCCCTTTTTGTTTGAGGTAGTCCATAAACTCCACATTACCCTTGTACATAAAATCTTCATTTCCAACGCTCACCCAAAGGAGGTGCAACTGCTCATTGGTTTTTTTGGAGTCTGCTCCTATGTATTGATAGCGCGACTCCATCTCTGAAGGGGACAGGCCAGCACTATAAGAACAGATCCATGAAAAAGTATTCAGGTTACTAAAGCCCGCTCTTAGAGTTTGCCCGCCACCGCGTGAAAACCCGCCAATAGCGCGGTTGCTCCTATCGTTGATGGTTCTATAACTTTGGTCTATATGCGGAATAATATTTTTGACTAAATCATCTTCAAAGAGTTTTGCCCGCTTGATTGCGTCATCACCTTCGCGAGATACTAAATCGGCCGGTTTAGGTTTTCCACGCTGTTCTGCGATTTTTGCCATCGGATTCCCATAAGGCATCACGATGATCATCTGTTTTGCTTTCCCTTCCGCGATCAGATTATCCAGGATGAAATTAGTTCGGCCGACTTTAAAAAAAGTCTCTTCTGTGTCCGTGGTACCACTGATAAGATAGAACACAGGATACTTTTTCGATACATTCTTATCATATCCCGGAGGCGTGTATACAACGAGTGAACCAGTAATTCCATCGACAGAAGCATAATATTCATACGTCATTGTCCCGTGTGGAACATCTCGCGATGCATGAATGAGTGGTACGTCTCCAGGAACATCAACCAAACTGGCCTTAAACCTTTCATTTGGAAAAAACGCAACGTTGGCAGGATCCATCACCGTAACACCATCAACATTAAAGCTGTATGGATAGATATCCGGGGTAACGGGTCCGACGGTAACACTCCAAATACCAACAGAATCCTTTATCATTCCAACAGGGCCACTTTGGAACTGAGCACTTAGTTTTACAACGCCGGCCATAGGCGCCAGATAACGAAACGTTATTGTTTTGTCCGGATTAATCTGTGGAGATACTATAAATGGCCCTCTTGGTGGTTGACCCGCAGCAACGCCTGAAATGCCAAGTGTGGTGAGTATAATCGCTAAAGTTTTAAATGATTTTATATTCATATGGACGTTCTTAGGTCTTTTGCCGATCACAGATCATTATTTAAACAGAAGCGGCGCCATTTCATGCAGACTTCGTCTCCAGGTTTGAAACTCATGCGCTGTATTCTCAGAAATATAGGAGACAGCATCGTAGCCGGCCTCTTTCAGCGCTACCGCAGCACTCTTAACACCTTCCGGTCGTTCCTTGCTGCCACAACTCAGGAAGATGAGCTTCACTTTTGACTTATCCTTTATTTCTTCCGGTTTGTAGGTACCGCCGCTAAGCAATCCATAGTAAGCAAATACATCGGGTTTGTTAAGTGTAATAGTATGCGTTTCCATACCACCCATAGAAAGTCCAGCCATAGCACGATGAGACGGATCTGCGTAGGTTCTGAAGTTTACATCCACATAAGGAATCAATTCGTCCACCATAACGGTCTGAAAGGGAGTTATATCGAAAGACCGAATCGTACCAAATTTGATCTCGTTGGTCATTCCGTAGGTCATAACAATAATGAATGGTTTAATTTTTTCAGCTGCGATCATGTTGTCCATGATAAGGTTCACATGACCTTGATTACTCCATGCCGTTTCATCCTCGCCCCATCCATGCTGCAGGTATAACACGGGATATTTGCTTTTTAAATTCTTTTCGTATCCGGGCGGCGTGTACACAAAAGCTCTTCTTGATGTATTGGTACTTTTAGAAGGAAAAAGAATCTGTTCCACTTTACCGTGAGGAACATCTTTCAACGCATAGAAGTCCTGGTCATGCGCAGGTATTTCAATGCCACTTTCCCAACGAACCGAGCCATAAAAATTTAACGCCCCCGGATCGTTAAATTTGCCACCATCAATTTTTACGTTTTAGTAGTGAAAACCCTCATCCATAGGACCTGCGGTTGTAGCTGTCCAGTACCCTTCTTCTACCTTAGAAAGTTTAGTACCTCCTTTTCCGCCAAGCCCGAGACTTACTCTCACACTATCTGCGGCTGGTGCAAGAATCTTGAACCTGGCATATCCTTGCGAGTTTACCTGCGGATATTCCTGACCAGGTTGATTTAAAGTCGAAGGTTTGAAATCTTCGATAACCGACCACTGTTCGGTTTGTGCCAGACATATTGAACCGGATAGATTCAACATTATGACTAAGGGAATAAAATAGTGTTTCATAATTGTTTCTGATTATTTCAAGGAAAATTTACTCCAGCGAATTTTGATTAATTTTTAACTGCCGACTAATTCTGTTTTGAAGTGCGCGCTTCGATGTGATAAAAATCAAAGTCAGCGTCCCCTCCTATATTTTTTGTAGCGTAATTGAATAAGCCAAAACGATATCCCATGAAATGGGGCAATGTGTACGTCATCTTCAGGGGAGTACCCATTGATGTCCAAGATTTACCATCTAAACTGTAGTAGAAGTAGGCCTCATCTTTCAGGTCACGAAAATCACAATCTGCTTTTAAATAGATCGTCCGTTGTGAAATTTGCACTCGTCCCAATTCAACGGGTTTACCAGATTCGGCACTCACCATTACAACATAGCTCTCGCCGTTCTCCAGTTTCACACCGAGTTGTCCGTATTTTTTTTGAAAAAGTGTGAGACCAGCAAAGTCTCCATCCTTCATTCTGGAAATATCAACCATTGTTGATCCCGAGCAAACCGGACCGATGGTACGTTGCGTCAGAATATTCTTGACCAAATAAAATGAAGTATCTACCCTTCCGGTAGTGATGCGCAAGTAACCCTTCCGATCGGTCAAAGACCAACGCTTGTTATCTGGATTATGATTCCATTGCCAAATTAATGGCAATAAAGGCTCGCCTTTTTTACGAATAAATTCATCGGATTTAACGACACCAGGTATCAGACTTTTATTAGCAGTCGGATTGAGTGCTTCAGGAACCTTACCATCAGTTCCAAGTATTGGCCAGCCATCTTCCCACTTCACCGGAACTAAATAAGGAACGCGACCCACAGATCCGTAATCGCGAAACAAATATGAGTACCAGTTGCCATCCGGGGTGTCAATGAGTCCACCCTGGGCAACACCTAAATCCTGAAGTGCTAATTTACCTTCATAAGGTCCTGTAATTTTATCGGCTCTATGTATCACAACGGTGCGCATACCATCGCGGGGCCAGGTGATGTTAAAGAGATAGTATTTACCCTTGACTTTGAATAGTTGAAATCCTTCTGCCTGCAGCATAATGTTTGTTCCTGCTGGCGCACTTGCGTTTTCAATGATCACCTGCTCCTCAATTCCGGGTTTGATACCCGATAGATCTGCATTAAGTTCAACCAACTTAAGATTGCCCGCACCATAAATCATATAGACGCGTCCATCATCATCAAAGAATATTGTATGGTCGTGATGACTTGGCTTAAAGGATGATTTTTTCCAGGGTCCTTTTTCAATATCCTCCGTTTTGTAAATGTGTGTTCTTCCGGAAGTTTGGGCAAACGTAGTGACGTAGAACAACCCATTATGATAACGTAAACAACTTGCCCATGAACCTCTGCCGTATGCGCTCTTGCCGTTGTTAAGGTTCATTGCGTCGTTGTCCACAAGCGTGTCGTAAGCATAGCTCACCAGCTTCCAGTTTACAAGATCAGTCGATTTCATGATGGGCACACCAGGACACATGTGCATGGTGGTACTACTCATATAGTAAACATCGCCCACGCGAACCATCGACATATCGGGTACATCAGCAAATAGGATTGGGTTGTGTGCCTTGTTGCCTGAGGCAACTGTTTGGGCTACTCCTGTGCGGATTATAATCGTTGCGCCAACAAAAAGAAATAGCACAATTCTGAAGCTCATAAATGAAAATTAAAAAGTTCGTCAGTTTCGCCAGGCGACAGTCGAAGCCATCTCAATGCGCGCCCAGGAAATTTGGACCTTCGTGTTAGCGATGTTTTATCTCCGCTTCTCATTCAACTTTAGTTTTTAATCCGATAAAACATTATCGCCGCATTCATTGAATCATTCGTATGTTCATAATCTCGCTTAATGAAGTACAAGGAGTCACTCCCCCGTATAAAGAAGATAACCGAATGAGGCAACGGTGGAATTGGCGAGACATAATCTGGTCCAACTTTCAAAACAATCAGATCAACCATTTCGACTAACGATGATTTAGTGATTTTTAACCGCATGGAAGACTGTCTACTTAATTAAGTGTTAATTATACAATTATTAGAATAGATACGCAAGAATCGTTTGCGAAAACGATAGATTTTTGTTTACGATGGTTTAGATATAAACAGGCCTCGTATTGTCAAGGCACGTTTTTCGACCAAATTCTACGGATGAATAGGAATCTCAGAAGTAAAGATGAGCCTAGTAGTTAGATCGTTAGCGATTCAGCCATGATGAATTCCATCATTCAGTTCTATTGCCTTATAAAACCTATGGCAATAATCTTTGCGAAAGATAAGGACGGTACCTCGCATGCTATTCTTATCTCCACTGACGGATGTGAGACCTAAACAAACGGAACAAGTTTTTGTGATTTAACCTTTCGAGCTCTTCATATCCACGCATTGGCTATTCTGTATTTCATGGATCATTCTAAGTTTTACTTGGTCAATCCCCACAATGAAAAAAATTATAACCTAAGGGGAAAAATGACCGGCATGATGTGCCTGTATGCTTACCCATATCTAATGCTTTGAACGACGAGATGCTCTTCCCAGAAACTTAAATGCATTGACCATCAGGAATGTTCCAGTGATTCCGGTGGCACCGCCGGCGACCAGTAATACCTTTCCAAGGTCATCCTGCTTGCGGCCCAACATGAGTCCCCCGGCAATAGTGATACTATATCCCAGTGTAGCAACAACAATGCTACGCTTGAACTTCATTTCGGCCATTCCAAGATTCATTTGTACCTGCTCAATGTCAAGCTGCAGTGAGATGATATCTTTCTTTAATGAATCCAGAGATTCTTGCGACTGGGCCTGGAGGCTGACTGACGAGCTCAGAAATACCAGAAGTATAAATCTATTCATATTTGCTTACTTGTTTCTATCTAGCGATCAAGCCATTCGTGGAATCGATGAATCCGATCACGGCTTACAGTCATGTCAAACGCTGTTGCCTGCATTAGCTTTACTTCAAGCCTGGCACTGAAATTTCCCTTTACTTCTGCTATGGACGACATGCTTACAAGTACCTTCCGGCTTATTCTGAAAAAGTCGTGAGGGTCAAGCAAAGTATCCAATTCCTCAAGTGTATGATCTATAAGGCATTTTCGATTCTCTCCCTTAGTCACTAAATATACCGATTTGCCTTCAGCATAGAAATACGCTACATCATCAACTGGCTTGATCTGCATCTTGTTCCCGGACCTTACAACGAATCTTTTCTTGTATTCAGATTGCGCCTCGGAAAGGGCAATGCGCAGAGATTCCACATCGATCGCTGGACAGAAATTTCGTGCTTCAATGCGTTTCAACTTATCAAGAGCGCGTATCAGGTCATTTTTCTGAATCGGCTTGAGCAGATAGTCTATGCTATGGAATTTAAATGCCTGCAATGCAAACTGGTCATATGCCGTCGTAAAGATCACGGGAGTATCAACAGTTACTTTGTCGAATACTTCGAAACATTTTCCGTCTGCAAGTTGCACATCAAGAAATAGCAGGTCGACCATTTGTCCAGACGTGAAGAACTTTACGGTTTCCTCAACAGTATCGAACTGGTCTATGATACTGATTGTATCGTCACTTTGCCGAATTAATTCAACAAGCCTTTCAGCGGCAAGGACCTCATCTTCTACTACAAGTACTTTCATGTGGCGTCAAGTTGAAGAAGTGGAATTTTAACAATAAAGGCAGTAAGCGTTTTTTCGACGACCATCGGATGTTGGCTCAGAAAGTCATAGCGACGCCGGATATTTTTCAGTCCAAGGCTTGAAGACTCTTCCTTAAGTTCTTTCTCCTGCAGAATATTGCTGATGACTAAATAATTATTTTTGACGGACAACTCCACACGCAAGGGATTTTTCCGTGATACCTTATTGTGCTTGATTGCATTCTCGATCAGCATTTGAACGGTAGCGGGTGCAATGTAAAATGAATTCTCGTGGCCTGCAGTCTTGTTGTCGATGATCAGATTGTCGCCAAACCTAATTTGCAACAAGTAGATATATGCCTGGATAAAGGAAAGCTCTTCTGCTAGAGAAACTATTTTTTTCTCTTGATTATATAGCAAATACCGGTAAACATGAGACAGCTGTGCGATAAATTTCGCTGACATCTCACTGTCCTTGTAAACCAGTGTAGACAAAACATTGAAACAGTTAAAAAGAAAATGCGGGTTGATTTGATTTCTGAGAGCATCAAATTGTGCCTCGATGGTAATCTGCTTCAGACGTTCTCCCTCCACTTGCATGTGTCGCGCCCTGTTCATGAAAAAGACGATCGCATTCACACAATTGAGAAATAGGTTCACACGAAATCCAAAGGCAAGTAACAATGTTAAGTGGGGAAAATTAAACTGAATCCGCATTCCAAGTTGCGTGTACAAAAGTAACAATACAATCAGGCAGGTGATGGCAGTCGTAAACATGCTCAGCACAAACAATATGATCAACGAATGAATTCTGCCGCCAATCCGACTAGTTATCCAAACGATCTTTGATTCAAGAAAGCGATTCGATTCCCAAATGCCCAGAATAACGACAACAATGACCGTTAAAAGATGAAAGTGGCTTAGTGGAAAATCAAATAGCGAATCACCTACCGTGAACCTGATGTTCAGGAAAGAATAGATGCCGAGCACCAGGACCATTAAATACCGGTAACGGATATTGAACACAGATTCGATCGCTATTTTCAAGTAAATTAGTAAGAGCCCTGCAGACCCAGGGCTCTCGTAATCCTCACTTCGTTTCCAACTTCACTTCCCTAGTCTGCAGGAATGAGTACTCTATCAATCACATGTATAACACCATTAGTAGCATGAATGTTTAACAGATCAACGTTTAGGTTAGCAACATTTGCACCGCCCGAGCTTCCCGTAACAGTAGGGGGGTTGGGTGTCAAATCAACTCCTACATTGCCATTTAATGTTGTTACTGGCCCAGTCGCAAGGTCAGAGGAAAAGACACGTGCTGCTACGATGTGATGTTTTAATACCTCCGTCAGTGTTGCCAATGGTACCGTTTCCAGGTTGATACCCGATGCGGTGAAAGCGGCATCAGTAGGCGCAAACACGGTAAGGTTACCCGCCGCACCCGCAGCTGCGAGCAGATCATTGGCACCTTGTCCGGAGGTGCGCTGTAATGCTGCCAGCAATTTTGTGAATTGAGCACCAGGGTTTTTCGCTGCGTATTCACTCACGATACCTGCAATTGTCTTTGAAGGCGGAATGAGCGTTCGGTCAATGACATGAACAACACCATTTGACGCCATGATATCAGCAATAGTTACTTTACTGTTTCCATTGATGAACACTCCTGAAGCACCCTTGCTAAGATAGATCTTTCCATTCAGCACTTCAGCAGATGAGCTTCCACTGGCAATATCTGCCGCCTTCACCGTGCTTCCAATCACATGATAAGCGAGCACAGCATTTAGTGTTGCCTGATCAGGCAATGCTGTAATCCCCGCGCTTACAAAAGCATCATTGGTTGGTGCAAACAGCGTCTTGTTGGATGCATTTAGTAATGTAGTAAGGATGGATGCATCGGCAGCTTTAACCGCAGCGATAAGCGTTGTGAAATTTTTATTGAAGTAAGCCGGAGCAACCACGGTGCCCACAATAGGTGCTATGGAAGGCGGTACAAGCACCGCGTCAATCACATGTACCACGCCGTTTGATGTGATAACGTCTGCATTTTTCACATTTGTTGATCCATTCAACTTTATGCCGCCTGCTGTGGTCACTGCGATATCTTCGTCAAGATAGGTCGTGACATTACCGGCAGTAAGATCTGTGGACTTAACCGCGCCGGTTGCAACGACATGGTATTTCAATACATCCTTGAGCACGGCTTCCGGAATATCATCCAGACTGGTTTGTCCGATTGCACTCAACAGCGATGTAAACGCTGCATTGGAGGGCGCGAACACAGTAAAAGGTCCGGCGCCGCTAAGCGTTGTCACCAGGTCAGGGTACTTTGTTAATGCCGTAACGAGTATTGACAAGTCGTTGTTTCCCTGGGCAACCTGCACAATGGTCTTATTAGCAGTGGGATTGGTATTGTCATCATTATTATCGTCACAGCCGGAGGCAGTGAGCAGCAATATCCCGATCATTAAGGAAGAGATCTTGAGCAGCAATGGATTTAAGTAGTCAGTTCTTTTTTCTTTCATATAGCAATTATGTTTTGGTTGGTTATAGGGTTACAACCTTTAATGACGTGACCATGTTTTGAGTCACGGAGTGGATAGTGACTTTTCAGGAATGAATGGTAAGACAAGCGCCGTCAATCGCTATTCTCAATGCCGACACATCGCGATATGTTTGCCAATGACGGGGATTGTGTCGCGCAGTATGCGAGTATATAAATATTAAAAGAATCAGAATTCGAAGATGAAGCCGAGCGTTGGAAGGATGCTTCCGCTATTTTCCTTCAGGATGAGAGGTGTTGCGTTAGACCCGTCCTGCGCGACTTCTTTTCCGTCCGTGGTTGCGAAATCAGAATTGTCAGCATTTCTTTCAAAGGTATAGCGTAGTGAACCGGTAGATTTAAAGTTCGCGATATTCTGGATGTCGACAAAAACATCGATCGTTGCTTTACTCAAATTCCACTTCTTGTCAACGCGCAGGTCGATTTGCTTAAATGCGCGTAATCTGTTTTCGTTGAGTCTTTCATAATCGAGGATACCATTGCCAACGCTTAAGTAGTTTCGCTGAGAAGAAACAAGATCGAAAGGCGTATACGGTGATCCACCGGCATACCTGAATTTTACGCCAACCTCCCAGTTTCGTTTGAATTTTCTTCCAAGGATCGCTGACATTAAACTATTGTTGTCCCACGAAGAAGCTATATACCTGCCGTTAGTTCCTGAGAATTCACTTTTGAACAGAGTATAAGATATTGTGAAATATGAATTTCCCGAAAGCTTTTGCTGGGCGAATATTTCAATGCCGTATGCCCTGCCTTTACCATTGCTTTCAATCGCCTCGTTGCCAATCTGCCCGAATTCAATTCCCGAATTTGCAATCGAGATGCCGTCTCTTACTGAAACTAGATAATGATCATATTGCTTGTAGAAACCTTCCACTGTGAATCGCAGACTGGACTTGGGCAAATATTGAAACCCAAATACATAATGCGTAGATCCGATGTATCGTGCATTTCTGTTAACCAACTCCTCCTGTTGTTTGTATCCGAGAATAGGATATATTGGTATCTTATAATATTTTCCAATTGACGCATTGATACTCCATTTGCTGTCAAGTGCGTAGGAGATACTCAGCCGGGGTGATAACGTTTTAACCGGATCATTTCCCACCGACGAAAATGAATTAATGTCTGATCGCAATCCAAAGCTTGTACTCAAAGTGTTATTAAAAAAGAACTTGGATAGCTGTAAAAACGCCCCAACCTTTGCAAAGTTTAGTTGGGTGCTATAAGTGTTGATCACAGCGGGTTGAATAACATTTCCATCAGTGTCAGGAATTTCCTTCCTGATTACATTGAACGACTCGTTTTCAAAATGAACGTACTCTATTGAAAAGCCAGCCGAGTACTTCCAATGATTGAGGATTTGTGTGACATCCAGCCTTACTTTATTCTCAATTTCTCGGGATCTCACCTTTAAGGTCCGCAACGATTCGTCCATTGAAATGGCATCTTCAAATTTGTCCAGGTTGTTTTCAAGGAAGTTTCTGCTCAATGATACATTGATAAAACCGTGGTCTATTAATTTTCGTAACGATAGCCCAACCGTATAGCTATTCTGATCGATAAGTGGGTTAGATCTTAAAACATAAATATTCTCTGCAGTCGAATTTTTCGGGGCTGCGAACTTAAACCTGTCGATGGCGCCGACTCCTAAAAATGAAAGCGTGGTCCGAGCATTAATTTTATGCATAATCTTATACTGGAAGTCCCAATAATTGGGACGGATCGGCAAATCGATCAACTTGAATATCAATCCCAGATAAGACCTTCTTGCCGAGGCCAGAAATGTAGTCCTTTTTGCTAACGGTCCATCCAGCGTTACGGCAAATTCAGATGCGCTCAACCTGACGTTTCCCTGAATGCGTTCCGGGTTACCTTCACGCTGTTTGAATTGAAGGACAGACGAAAGTACGTTGCTGTACTTTGCTTCAAAAGCGCTCGTGCTTAAAGTCACATCTTCAATGAATGATACATTCAATATCCCTTGCGGCCCTCCGGCACTCCCCTGCGTGGAGAAATGATTGATAACGGGAATCTCAATACCATCAAGGTAGTACACGTTTTCATTTGGTGCGCCGCCGCGTACAATAATATCATTCCTAAAACTTGCTGCACCCGTTGCGCCACCAACTCCAGGTAGTGCCTGAATAACGCGGGAGATGTCGAAGTTTCCCCCGGGATTGCTCCTGATCTCTTCCGTCGTGAGCCGTTGAACAGATAACGGGGTCTCTACTGTTACAGCCTCCGCCGACGGTCTATCCTGAACAACGACTTCGTTTAAGGTTGTTTGTAATTCCTCCAATTCGAAGTTAATGCTACTGATATTACCTGTTGTTAATAAAACGTTGAATTTTGTAAGCGAATTGTAACCGACCAACGATGCGGTGATGTTATAACTCCCCGGGAAAGCAGATATGGTAAAGTTTCCTTCCGCATCAGATGTTGTGCCGACGAGAGGCTCAGTCCCCTTTAATGTTATAAAGGCACCCACCAGTATTTGTTGGGTAGTCCGATCCCTTATTGAACCAATAATTGAAGCCGTCTGACCAAAACATTCTAAGGAAGTGCAGACGATGACTATAAATACCAGGTCGCGAGAACTCATGATGATTCAAAATACCGTTGATTGGCAAAGATCAAATTAATAATTCTATTCAACAGACCGAGAGCCGACGAGTGGTAAAATGTTCAGCGTGAGTAGTTGTTCTATATGCGTCAATAGCACAAAAGCAACTCTATTTTCAAACCCGAATTCTTTTCGGCGCTTGATGCCACGGTATTCGGCAGATACGCTGTCGTTCGTTCAACTTTACTTTTCCTGCCAAAATAGTACAACTCAAACAATTTAAACAACATGGTAACACTATCCATACCCAGTGCAAACAAGAAACTTAAGAATACCAACTACACCAGAGCGACTGACAAATATTCTAAGGTCGCGTGCACCAAAACAAGTAATAACAAATTAAATGCAGCGCTTAAAACATAAGATTCACTCATACCCCTAGATCGCTTGTAAAAAAAACATAACCCAATACAGAAGGACAATCCCTATTAATAAATAATCAATATGTGTTCTCTCTTTCATTCTCATTGCCAAACATTCAATGTAAAGTAACTTCCTCGATCAAATTATCTCCAACAAAGCAAAGCGACTTAATATGATTTCCATCTTCGCTATAAATTTTGAAATATCCCTCACGGTTGCCGTACAAGAAAGTTCCCTCGCTCATCAGATTTCCGTTAGGATGATATGTCGCAAATCGTCCATGCATTAAGCCATGTTCGTAATTTTCCTCCAACATTAATTCACCGCTGTCATAGAATTCTTTCCAATGCCCATGCTTATTATCTTTAACATAGTCGCCCATGGAGATTAAAACAGCATGCTTGTTGAATTCCTTCCACCGACCGTCCTTCGACGAATTTTCCTTCTTGTTAAACATCAAGGCGAACATATTTTGCTTACTTTTTAAGTCCAGACACACGGCAAGAAACACGAAGAACACTGCGCTATTTTGCGGCCCTCTAATTCGATCCAGATTCGCTACAATTCACCACGGCAATCTTTGATTTAGAATGCATCGATTTATCATCTCTGGTTTCTCACAGAGATCCGGTCCCGATTTGAATACTATATGAATTAATGGGCTGTCGATATATTCAATGACATTCCTTCGAATAATCAGTGAAAAGTCATTCAAGTTATTGTGATTCAGCATTTCAATCAATTTGGTAGTCTATAAACACTCAACAGTGTTCAAAACACATACCAGTATTAATCGATGAATAGACTCTGATTACATTGATCGACTTTGACAGGATCGATTAGAATTTACTCACTGGAGAATTTCACCCCACTACGAAGGTGGGCCATATTTTTTCAACTTGTCACGTAACGTTTTTCGATCAATACCCAGGGTAATTGCAGCCTGAGAAATATTGTTCTTGGTGGCCGCCAAAACGTCGTGAATATATTCTATTTCAACATCCTCAAGTTTACGATGCAAACCGCGCATACGTCGACCAGAAAATCGAAAAGCCTGCGGAAGATCTGGAACGTCAATAGTACTGTCTTCCGACATGATGACTAGTCTATGAATAAGGTTCTGGAGTTCCCGAACATTGCCAGGCCATGCATATTCTCTTAAAGAACTGATTGCTTTATCAGTAAATTTCATAGGCGGTTTTCCGAGTTCTTTAACATACTTTGCCAGGAAGAAATGCGTTAACCGGACTATGTCCTCTCCTCTTTCACGCAATGGCGGTAAATCTATTGTTATAATATTTAAGCGATAATACAAGTCCTCACGAAACAAGCCCTTTTTCACTAACTGCATAAGGTCTACGTTAGTAGCTGCGACCACACGGACTTTCACTTTCACGGTCTTCTTAGATCCAACCATGTAAAACTCTTTTTCCTGAAGTACTCGTAGAAGTTTGGCTTGCATTGCTAGACTAGTATTGCTGATTTCATCCAAAAATAGCGTTCCACCATCTGCAGCCTGAAAAAACCCAGCTCGCGTTTCAGTAGCACCGGTAAAAGCTCCTCTTACATAGCCAAATAACTCGCTTTCTAATAATGTATCGGGGATGCCTCCACAATTAACAGGTACAAATGGGGCGGCTGAAATTGATCCTCCATAGTGTAGTGCCCTGGCGACTAATTCTTTTCCGGTTCCACTTTCTCCGTAAATTAAGACTGTAGCATTTGTTGCTTTTGCTTTGTTAATGGTGTTGAATACCCTTTTTATTCCTTCGGAGTCACCGATAATTCCGGAGTCACCGACAAACGAATGCGTTCGTGTTACAGAACTCCTTTTCCTCTTACTCAATACTCTTTCAACCGCGGCAAACAATTCTTCATCTGTAAATGACTTCACAAGATATTCTTCAGCACCAATCTTAATAGACTCAACTGCGCCTTCTATAGACGGAAATCCGGTAACCACAAGAATTCCAATGCTCTTATAATTCTCCGATGCATGTCGCACAAGTGCAATGCCATTTTCACCAGGCATTTTTAAATCAGTAATCAGAAGATCAAAGGACATCGAACCAAGAAGATTGATAGCAGATTGGACATTGTTCGCAGTATATATCTCATACCCTCTGGGTTGTAAATTTCGCTTTATTAATTCCACGCTTTCAGGTGAATCATCAACGACCAATACGTTAATTTTAGAAAACTCTTGCCTCTTCATACTAATTTTTTGTCTGCTTTAGCGGTAACAAGATCTCAAACCTGGATCCTTTTCCAGGCGTGCTATTTACGAGTATTTTTCCCATGTGCTCTTGTACTATGCCATGTACAACAGAAAGTCCGAGACCTGTGCCTTGACCAACAGGCTTAGTCGTGTAAAACGGTTCAAATATTTTACGTTTAACTTCGTTTGACATTCCACTTCCTGTGTCTACAACCATCAAACTCACATGATTGCGTTTAACTTTGGTGGCCACCGTAATTTTTCCCCCTTCTGTCATAGCATGAATCGCATTGGTAATAAGGTTAACCAGTACCTGACTAATTTGAACCGAATCGGCTTGAATTACGGGTAAATTATGATCCAGCTTTTCCACCATTAAAATTTCTTGCCTTTGAAGCCGCATGTCAATAAAATATAAAGTATTTGACACAATGGTATTCAGATCTACAGCACTAATCTGCCGCGGCATCTGTCTGGAGAAAATCATTAACTTCTTAATAATCTCTCTCGTATAAAGCGACGCCTTTACTATTCTGTCTATATCAGTGCTCTGTTGCTCACCCAGCACACCCGCATTCTTGATCAATTGTGCAAATCCAAGAATTCTGCCCAGAGGCTCATTCAACTCATGCGCAATTCCCGCCGACAACTCACCAACAAAAGCTAATCGTTCAGAATGGCGCAATTGCTGCTCCAATACCTTGCTATTCTCCTCCACACTCGCACGCTTAATAAAAAGCGATAGTTCTCTTGCCACCATCTTAACCAATTTCTTTTCCTCATCAAGAAATAATCTTTTGGAGGCCAAACGTTTTGCCTGTGGCCTATAACCGACGTTCAACGTGCCATACTTTGTATTTCCAACCCCAAGACTATTACTAATGAGATCCTTACACTTACGAAACCCTTTCGTGGCATACTTCCTTTCGCCCAATATAATGCCAACCTCCGCAAAACTCACGTATTGCATGGCATGGGGAAGTATTGTCAACGTCCTGTCCATTAAGATTGCTACATCGGTCCCTGCCTCCAAAGCAATCTTCGACAGATCATACAGACACTTCAATTCTTTAACTCTTTCTTTGAGCTTATGGTCTGTTGCAATCATTTCAAATTTTTTATAAAGATAAAAACACGCATGCGCTAAAATTTTCCAAGTGTTCCAAATTTTGAATTGCCTCAACCAAATGTTAATCTGGTGCATATAGGGACTAAACTCTACAGGATCCAAAACGACGAAAAACTTGCAATTTTTTAGCCAAACAATTAATTCAAATGACTTCGTACAACTTTCAAAACATTAACAAAGCTAGTGAGTTGCGTGGTGATCTTATGAACAAATGCAATAACTTTAATTTCGGTTAATCTCTAAAGTGAAACAAAGCATCACCTTTGGTCAAACCGCGGCTCATTTCTAAAATATAAAATGCCCGCCTTTTGAAAATCAATACACATTTTAGCAATCGAAGTAGTTAATATCACAATCATTACACTGACTTAACGCTGATTAAAGAATAAAAAATAAAATACAACTTTTACCGGTTCCCGGCACGGCTTTCACAATATACAAAGTGAGGAGATTCTATCCAGTGGACATTTTTCACCCACAATTGCCTGCACAAAGTCCGCAATGGACAATTCCTTAAGCCACTTCTCTGGCATGGATACTGCCTTACTGAATACAAAACCACGATACTATGCAAGATCAAACTGTAATCACCTTCACTGACTATAGCCGTCTAATGGCTCTATTAGAACTGGTATCACTGAAATCAAAATTGCCGGAACCAGCGAGTCACTTGTACAATGAGCTACTTAAATCAAGAACGGTTCGCCAAGAAAATATACCGGCAAACGTGGTCACCATGAACTCACACCTATCAGTAAAAGATCTTAATGAAGAGAAGGAGTATGATCTCACAATTACGTACCCTCAGAACGCAAGTCATCACCAAAAATACGTTTCAGTCTTTGCGCCAACCGGTGTAGCTGTACTTGGTCGGTGTGTTGGAGACATCGTTTCATTTAAGACGCCCGAGGGCTACAAATATTTAGAAATTACGAACATAATTTATCAACCCGAAGCATCGGGTGATTATTCAGCGTAATTCAAATAATTGGCTAAGAACAAATCTCTCAGAGTACTTGACAGATGACGGATTTCAAAATACTAGATTGAAACTACTGCACCATGAAAATGAACGAAAGTATTCAAATCACATCGCTGAGCGCATTGGACAAACTCATTGGATTTGCTAACAATACGCTCAACGTATCCACCCGGCCAACTACGTATTTTGAGTTCTTGAGGGTAGGAGATCTTCGATATTATTAACGGTTCTATTGGGTATTTCGTAAACACCCGGCCAAGTGCGTTAGCTATTTTTTTTGCGGTAGCAGGTCTTCGATATTGTTCACGGTTCTATTGGGCAGTTCTTCAAATACTCGTGTGAGCCATTGCATCGGTTCTATACCGTTCACTTTGCAACTTGCCAGTAGAGAATATATCATGGCGATCCGCTGAGCCGATTCATGCGATCCTGCGAACATAAAGTTCTTACGGCCCAGGGCGATGGGTCTTATTTCATTTTCGATCTTGTTGTTGTCGATCTCCAATCGCCCATCGGTTATAAATACTGTTAACTCTTTCCACCGCTTCAATGAGTAAGCCAACGCAGTGCCTATGGGCGACTTGGGTATTACCGCCGCATATTCTTTGATCATCCATTTGTGTAGCACCTCAAGCTTTGGTGCAATGATCTCCTGGCGTAGCTTCGTTCTCTCTTCTGCATTGAAGTCTTTCATCTCACGTTCTTGCGCGTAGATCTCCTGGAGAGCCAGCAACGCGTAGGTCGATCGCTCCATGTCGTTTTGCTCTGCCTCTTTGAAGTATCGGCGTGCATGTGCCATACAGCATAATGTGGTGATGCCATCGCGATCATTAAATTGATTGTAAGCCGCATAGCCATCGGTCTGAAGGTAGCCTTTAAAGTCCTTCAACATTTTTGCTGGCGCTTCTTTATTACGCCCTCGTTGATATTCAAATAATACCAGATTGCTGAGCACGTCCCGATAAGCCCATAAGTAGCCCTGATGACTACCACCATTCTTCTCACTATCTAAAACTTTCAGCCCTGTTTCGTCTGCTTGCAGATACAAACAGCTAAGGATCTTCCGCTTTTGCAGTTCGTAGAGCGGTACTATCATATCAATACCCTGATTGGTCCAATCAAGTACTGTGTTATAATGGAGGTTGATACCTGAACGTTTGAAGATGGCGTTTTGCCGGTAGACAGGAAGATGATCCACAAACTTTCCGACAATGAGCATGGCCAGGACTGAAGCACCTGGAATGCCTATCTCGATAGCTCTGTTGGGAAGCTTACCAATGGCAATACCTTCTTGCTGACGACGCACATACTTACGGCGTAAGTAACGCTTCACGTAAAACTCTGCTGCCTTTACTTCCAACACTTCGGTAACTTCATCTTCAAGACGTGTGAGTCCTGTTACATCTTCCTGTGGCTCGATGATGATCTCTTCTCTGCGAAGGGAAGATGGAAGTGGTGTGCGACCAGGATGCTTTTTGGCTTTGAGCTTTATCTTAACGCGATCGTGTTCCTTGATGGTTGTCTTCTTGACTTCAACCTGGGCAATAGCTTCTGTTGTCACACCAAGAGAAAGTTGATTGGTGGGGACTTCATCAGCAACCTTGAAGCGATCGCTACGCGGACCGAACACCATCTTCTGCAAGAGCGCCACCTGATGTTCAAGGTGAACAACCTTTGCGATCAGGTCATCTTTACTGAGTTCGTTAATGTGTATGCTCTTGCTCACTTGCAAAGCAATGATAATACATAAACTAAGTTGCAGAAACATTGCTGATAGTATAGCGTGGTCTTAGTGAAACTTTTTTCAGATTAACACCAGCGAGAATAAAGTTGAGTTGTTCTGCAGTGATGCTTTGATGAAATGCATCACCGTCGGGCATCTCAAAGGTGCCACGTTCCAGGCGCTTTTGGTACAACGCAAAACCATCCTGATCCCACAGCAGTAACTTCACGCGCCTGCGCGCACGACAAAAGAAGATAAACAGTTCTCCACTCAATGGGTCCTTGCCCAGTTCACTCCTGACCAATCCACAAAGACTATCTACACCTTTGCGCATGTCAGTGTGCCCGCGATACAAATAGCAGCGATGGAGTCGAGTAATAGATAACATCAGCGAACCAATTCGCGTAACCAGTGTGCTGACGGTTCGCCATCAAAACGCAAGCGCACCCCCGATGGAAAGATGATCTCCGAGCTCGAAGAATTGACAGGTACTACATTGATCTGGGTGAAGCCAGCTTTTGATTCCTCCAACCGCTTACACCAGTAATGAAAGGTTTGATAGGTAATGTTCCGCTCCTCACAGAATACCTTCTTGCTAAGTCCTGATTGGCGCCACGCTGTGACGGCCAGCTGCATTTGTTCTTTCGTTTGCTTCATGATGTTTTTTCACAAAGTAATGCATTCGATATACTCTTGGAAAGATGTAGATGGCCGGGTGCTTACCGCTCAACTCATTAGAACAATACAGCAGTCAATTCATTGACGCGCAAATGATTTTAAAATGCAATAAGTCCGGAAGTGTATATGACAGACTTTGTCAAATCCGATTGGTGACTCCGGGACAGTATATCTCGGTAAGCAGGCAATGTCAAACTTTCGAAGAAGCAATTCTACAAACTACTGAAGTCCTTAAACAACTGCAGATCAAAGGACAACCAATAACAAACGACAAGAAGCAGACAAGGTTAAAGAACTAAAGGTCAAACTTCCTGAGACGAACTGAGTTAATGACACTATAAAGAATTGCAGAATTAAGACACGGCGATCCAACATGATCGTATGACGCTTTTCAAATGGCGAGGTATTCACACAAAACAAAATCTTTTCTCTATGATTATTACCACAAATGATTACGAACGACTAACAAGGCTACCTCAACCTTCATCGCTAAAGACGCAAATACCAAACATTCATTTAATGTTGAATGAAAGTTTGAAAGAGGCTAAACTTATCGCTCAGGAAAAGATCTCAAAAAATGTCATCACAATGAACTCACGGGTGGTTCTAAAACACCTCGATACCAATTTAACGATAGAACTTACACTGGCATATCCAAAGGATGCAGACGCCAGCAAACTAAAAGTTTCTATATTTTCATACGTGGGCGTCGCTTTGTTAGGGAGACAGGTGGGTGATGAGACCTCATGGAACACGCCAAGTGGAAATGGACGTTTCAAAATTCTGAAAATTACTTATCAACCTGAAGCCGTTGGTGACTTCTCATTATGAGTGAAAATTAATGTAATTCAAATTTGATGTGGACCTTCCATTTTGGAACAACACTACGATGGTAGCTGAAAGTAAAACAAACAAATCATATTTAAAAACAAGAAAATTGGTAACATGATTAAGAAGTTAAAAGCAACCGATCATATTCTTTTACACACATCGGAAGACATCGAAAAATCGGGGGGCCAAAATTATCGTGTTAATTGTTCGGAGAGTATAGTGGTGCTAGGAAGCACTATGATTTCGAAAGGGTGGGCTCAATCAGATAAAGTTCCAGATTCATCGGCACACCCGGTGATTCCGGCAGTGAGTGAAGACTACAAATATTTAAGTTCGTCATCGATAAAAGATTGTATCGTTTGCAATAGCGCGCAACCATCCCTTCTTTGTTGGTCATTTCGTTACATGACTGACCTAGACAAGACTATATATACAACCTCAACTGAATCAGGCAAACAGCCTGAGTTGGAAGTAACAAACAAAAGGGCATATCAATCATCAATAAAAAATCAGTCAGGGTGCTATCAAAGGGAAATAATAATTGCAAGCAAAGATTTCGAGTACAAGTTCGCCTGTTCCGGCAGGTAATTTTTTTATGAATTTGAAATCTAATGTATTGTTTACCATTTATTATTTATCATGGAGGAGAAACCGACAAAAACAAGCATGCTTGAATATTGCAAAATTATCATGAGGAAGATGAGTTTTGACAAAAAGCTATTCAGAAAGGAATATAAGAAGACCTTCAGATATCTGACACTGACAGAACAACACAGTCTCAAGCTATGGCTTCGTGAAGCCGTTATTCGTTCGCGATATCAAAACGGTTAAACCGGCATCATTAAAAAAACATGTCATGCTTCATGAACTTATATTTCAAGTCCCAAGCTTATATTATGTTAAGTCCAGCGTTCCAATAAGGCACAATAAAAATTCCTACTGGGATACTATAGATCCATATGGGTCACGTTCGGATCCGGAGTTTAGAAGGCGTTGTTGACTTGCATTCTCAACCAACGGACAAATACCAAAGTTGTGTGCATGACATGTTTGAATTTTAAAGGAAAGCGTTGTATGAGCGCATTATACTTCAAACGCTTAAAATATGAGCTCTTGCAAGTAAAGTCCTTGGCTTTAGGGTAGCCATTTTTAAAGTGTACCTATGCTTTTTCCCTAATCTGTAATGCCCATTTTTCTAAAATAGAAATTAGCGCATCGAGCTTCACGGGCTTGCTGATATAATCATCCATCCCTGCTTTTAAGCAGGCTTCGCGATCACCTTGCATCGCGTTGGCGGTCATAGAAATAATAATGGGTTGACGATAGTCTTTTAAACGGATCATGCGGGTGGCTTCAAGTCCGTCCATCTCTGGCATTTGAACATCCATCAAAATAATATCATAAAATTGATCATCCATTTTTTCAATCGCTTCCATTCCATTTTGCACAATCGCTATATTCTGATATCCCAGATTATTCAAGATGCGTTCGATCAATTTCTGATTCACAGGGTTATCTTCAGCCACTAAAATCCGCAGAGGGTTTTTTACTGCAAACTCCATAGATAACATCTGGCTCGGGGTTTTATTTTTTAAAGGTACACTACTTCCCGCTCCACCACGAAGCACAGACTGGAGAACCTGACCAAACTGTTGTTGTTTGACTGGCTTGCTTAAAACAGCATAAAATAAATCGGGATGTTTCCGTTTATTTTCATCTCCTATCGAGCTTAGTAAAATTATGGGAAGCGTCAACTTCCTGATTTTGATCTGTTGGGTTAATTGTATTCCATCCATGTCTGGCATTTGCATGTCGGTAATTACCAGATCAAATTTTTCAAGGGAAAGAATCCGTAAAGCTTCCGATCCGGATGATGTTAGCGTAGGCAATAGCTTCCATTGTTCGAGCTGTGTTTTTAGTATCATAAGGTTTGTCGCATTATCGTCTACTACTAAAACCTTTTTACCTTCGTTTCCGGCCAGGTTAGTGTGTACCCGTTGACGGATCGATTCCTGGTTAACCAATGCTTTCAGTGTAAATCGAAACGATGTACCAACCCCTGGTTCACTTTCTACCGTAATGAAACCTCCCATTAGTTCCACTAGTCGTCGGGCAATTACTAAACCCAAGCCAGTACCTCCGTATCTACGGGTTGTAGATGAATCCACTTGTGAGAAAGGTTTGAACAATCGCGAGAGATTGTCAGTTGGTATTCCGATACCAGTATCTCTAACCTGGAAGGCCAACTCAAGTTGGTTATCGGTGATTTTCAATAGATCAATGCCCAGGAATATTTCACCATGGGTCGTGAACTTCATGGCATTGCCGATAAGATTAAGAATCACCTGCCTGAGACGGTGGCTATCTCCTATAATTTGCGCAGGGATC
>JBDSKX010000016.1:0-9777 GCA_039916665.1 Chryseolinea sp.
TCGCAAGCTCAAGGTTTCCAGTAAAAATATATCCCAGATATCCCTGGCATTTCTTTTTCATGAAATCGCCGATGCGCGCATAGGTAAGTTCTAGCGTTTTTATGTCGCCAAGTCGTTCGCCGTACTCTGGGTTTAAGTAAATGACACCTGGTTGTTCGGGAAGGTCCGTTTGTTCAAAGTCACACTGCTTAAATTGAATGAGGTGGTCGACGCCGGCATAAGCAGCATTCTTCGTCGAAATTTCTACGGCATCCCGACTAATATCAGTCGCAATCACCGTGAGGTCCGGAAGCTCTCTGATTTTCAGTTTAAGTTCATTATATCGTTTTTCATAGACTTCCCCATTGTATCCCAGGAAATGCATGAACGAATAGTTATCCCTGAATAAACCCGGTCTTCTGTTCGTGGCAATCATTACTGCTTCAATGGCAACCGTGCCAGAACCACACATCGGATTTACAAACGGAGATCTTCTGTCCCACTTTGTTGCCAATATTGTTGAAGAGGCAAGGCCTTCCAGCATCGGCGCTTTTCCCGGAATCATCCTATAACCGTGCTTGGCCAGAGTTTCACCTGATGTATCAACAAATAATTCCGCGCGATCACCCTTCCAGAAAATATAAAATACTGCGCCTTTGAGTTCTGAGCCTGAGTCTGGACGCTTTCCATTGACTCTGGTCATTCGATCGACGATAGCATCTTTTACGCGCACATTTACAAATAAATTGTTGTTGACGGTTGGATGATCGACATTACTCGTCACGGAGAAATATCCGTCTGCTGCAAGAATTTCTTCCCATGGGAATTGAACCAACGTTCTATAAATATCGTCCGGATGATTCGCTTCAAATTCCTTCAGGGCATAATGTACCTGACTCGCGCAGCGGAGATTGAGGTTCAATAAAATACAATCATTGATTGTACCTTTCAATTCCACGCCTGTTGGAAAGGTTCGCTCGGGCATAAATCCCAGTTCCTTAACTTCCTGATCAACATAATTTGAAAGCCGTTTACTACACGTGATGATGATTCGCGACGGCGTGGTGAATAATTGCATGGGCGCAAACATACGAAGTTGAGCGTTAGTAGTTATGAGCCAGGATACGGAGTTGACCCTCTGAAGTGAAGCGTCCCGTCTTCTTTACGGCATGATAAACTTCACTTCCTTCATTTCAAAAGTTCGTTGTTCATGTGCCACCTGAATTAGCAATCGACCATGTGAATCTACTCCTGTGATTGTGCCCCTGAATTTTTCCGATTCGAATTCAAAGGTGTGTTCTTCGTTTATTCTGTATAGACTGTTTAGATAATCTTTCTTAAGGAGATTGAAATGGGCGTCCCGTAACATTAGAAATCTTGATTCGATACCAACGAGCAAATGTTCCAACTCATTTGATAGCTCATATGTAGTGCCGGTCTCCAACGAAAGGGAAGTCGCAGTATTCATTGAAAAAATAATTTGATTGATGTTCAGTCCGATGCCTACGATACTTGAATTAATACTTTTACCAGAGATTTGATTTTCAATCAATATCCCGCAGATTTTCCGGTCGCCGACATAAATATCATTAGGCCATTTTATGCATACCTTCTCACATTCTTTACCAATCAAATAGTCATTAATTCCTAAACATATGGCCATGTTAAGATAAAACTGATCTGCAATCGTAAGAAATGCAGGATATAGAATGATGGAGAAGGTGAGATTCGCTCCGGGTTCAACGATCCATGTGCTGCCTCTTTGACCGCGACCAGCGGTTTGATTCGCCGTGGCGACCACAGTGCCCTCCTCAGGAATTATTGAATGATGGCAGAGTTCTAAGGCAAAAGTGTTCGTAGAATGACATTCCGGCATGAAAACAAGGTTCTTGCCCATGAAAACCGTACTGGCAGGGATTTTATACAAGGTAATTTTGTTTAATTTTACGGGTTAAACGAAAACGAAGATAGATTAATGGTAAAAAAAAGGAAGGGCGCCAGTTCCGAAACGCTGAGCGAACTTATAGTAAAGGGCATGCAGGAGAAGAAGGGAGCGGATATTGTAGTGATGGACTTAAGAAAGATTAAAAATGCGGTCGCTGACTTCTTTGTAATTTGTTCCGGGAATTCTGACAAACAGCTTGACGCCATTTCCGACTCTATAGATGACGAGGTTTTCAAGACTTTGAAAGAAAACCCGAGACATACGGAAGGAAAAAACAATAAAGAGTGGATGTTGCTCGACTATATAGACGTAGTGGCCCACGTTTTCAGAAAAGACAAGCGCGATTTTTACGCTCTGGAGAGACTTTGGGGCGATGCTGAGATCACCGAAATTGAAAGTGGAGAATAGAACTTAATAAGGTTACCAACGTTATTGACTTGAACTAAAATATTGACTAATAGCAGAAATGGCTGACAAGAAAGAGAATAAACCACTGTTACCTATAAAATCCCCACGTGGAAACTATCAGGTCTGGGTGATCCTGGCGACGATCGCCGTCATCCTGGGGGTGATGTATTTCAGCAACTCCATTACTCTGCAAGACCTTGACTATGACCAATTCAAACAAATGGTCAAGAGTGGAGATGTAAAGAAGGTTACGCTGGTACAGAATAGAAAATTCGTAGAGGTGACTCTTAAATCAGAGGCGTTGCAAAATGCGAAATACAAAGAGACCCTTAACAAAGGCACCTTTAGCGCTAATAACAGCGCTGGCCCTCATTTTGTAATGAAGGTTGTAGACGCTGGTAATTTTGATCAGGAGTTCCGTCTATACCGAGATAAGCTAAGTGCAGATCAATCACCCGAATACAAAACTGAAGACCGCGAAGATTACTTCCAGGTTGTTATTCAGTGGGGATTCCTGTTTCTGCTCCTGTTTGGATTCTGGATGCTCATGCGCAGGATGACGGGTGGTGCAGGTCCGGGCGGCCAGATATTCAACATTGGAAAATCAAAGGCTGCATTGTTTGACGCGGAGAGCAAAGTGAAGATCACTTTTGCTGATGTAGCAGGACTTGATGAAGCCAAAGAAGAAGTAAAAGAGATCGTTGATTTCCTGAAGACGCCGGGCAAGTTTACGCGTCTCGGGGGAAAGATTCCAAAGGGTGCATTGCTCGTTGGTCCTCCAGGTACGGGTAAAACCTTGCTTGCTAAAGCTGTTGCTGGCGAAGCCGGTGTTCCATTCTTTTCGCTGTCGGGTTCTGACTTCGTGGAAATGTTTGTCGGCGTTGGTGCGGCACGTGTACGCGACTTGTTCAAACAGGCGAAAGAGAAAGCTCCTTGTATCGTGTTTATAGATGAAATTGATGCGATCGGACGTTCACGTGGGCGTGGACAATTGCCGGGAGCAAATGATGAACGTGAGAACACATTGAACTCGCTACTTGTTGAAATGGATGGTTTTGCCACAGATTCAGGAGTAATTATTCTGGCAGCAACTAACCGTCCTGACGTTCTCGACTCTGCACTTCTCAGACCAGGACGTTTCGATCGTCAGATCAGCATTGACAAGCCAGATATTGTCGGACGTGAAGCGATCTTCAAAGTTCACTTGAAACCCATTAAGCTTGATCCATCATTGGATCCTAAGAAAATTGCCGCACAGACACCTGGCTTTGCTGGAGCAGAAATTGCCAACGTCTGTAACGAAGCTGCGCTGATTGCTGCACGTCGCGATAAGAAGGCAGTTGACATGCAGGATTTTCAGGATGCGATTGATCGTGTGATCGGCGGACTTGAGAAGAAGAATAAGATCATTCTTCCTGAAGAAAAGAAGATCGTTGCTTTCCACGAAGCCGGACATGCCGTAGCGGGATGGTTCCTGGAGCACGCAGATCCATTGGTGAAGGTGAGCATTGTTCCACGTGGTGTTGCCGCATTAGGTTATGCTCAGTATTTGCCTAGAGAGCAGTTTCTTTATCAGACTGAACAGATGACAGACGAGATGTGCATGGCCTTCGGTGGACGTGCCGCTGAAGAAATTGTATTTGGCAAGATCTCCACAGGGGCATTGAGTGATCTTGAGCGCATTACAAAAATGGCTTATAGTATTGTAACGATTTATGGAATGAATGCAGCGATTGGTAATCTTTCGTTCTATGATTCCAAGCAGTCAGAATATTCTTTTCAAAAGCCATACTCTGAGGCAACGGCAGAAAAGATCGACATCGAGGTTAAGAACATTATCGATCACGCTTATGACCGTACTAAAAGATTGCTCATCAAGCACCGTCAGTATCTGGATTTGATCGCAAAAGAATTGCTGGAGAAGGAAATTCTATTCCAGGCAGATCTTGAACGATTGATTGGCAAGCGTCCATTTGAAAAGCAAACTACATATCAGCAATTCACCAATGGCTCCGGTAAGTATGAAAAGAAACAACTTGAAAATGAACAGCCGGGGGTAGATCCCGCTCCTACTCTTGAAGAAGAGAAGGAAGAAGGCTAGACACATATATCATTAATAATCTTATTTTTGAACTCAGGCGGCTAACCGCCTGAGTTTTTTATGGTCGAAAGAATCGCGACACTAAACGGAAAAAAGATCTATTTCGCTTCTGATTTCCACCTCGGCGTTCCAACGTATGAAGCAAGCCTTGCAAGAGAAAAGCGCATCGTGAAATGGCTCGACATGGTGAAAGCTGATGCCCATACGATCTATCTGTTAGGCGACATCTTTGACTTCTGGTTTGAATACAAACATTCCATTCCCAAAGGATTTGTGAGAATCCAGGGAAAGCTTGCTGAACTCCGGGATGCGGGCATTCCCATCGTTTTCTTCACTGGCAATCACGACATGTGGATGTTTGACTATTTCGAACAAGAGTTGACTATACCCATTAAAAGAGAACCCGTCACACTTGAGATCGGGAAACATAAGTTACTTATCGGGCATGGCGATGGCCTTGGTCCTGGCGACTCTACCTACAAATTCCTCAAACGTTTTTTTAACAGTCGACTATGCCAATGGTTATTTGCGCGATTGCATCCAAACCTCGGCATCGGAATTGCAAAATATTGGTCACAGAAAAGCAGGATCGCGAACAACAAAAAGGAGGAGAAATTTCAGGGCGAAACTGGTGAGTTTTTGTGGGTGTACTGCAATGAGGTTGAGAAAAAGGAGCATCACGACTTTTATATATTCGGACATCGTCACTTGCCTCTTGACCTTAAGATCAATAAGAGTAGCCGGTACATCAATCTCGGCGAATGGGTTCACTACAGTACGTACGGAGTTTACGATGGCACTCAGATGGAATTAAAAACGTTTACTCCCGAATGATGATCAGGCTGTTATTACTTCTTATAGTTGGTACACCATCGCTACTTTTCGCACAAACAAAAATTAAGTCAGTAGCGCTACCGTTGGATGTTGCCTCCGCTGCAGTCGATCGACCGGGCGAAATTTATGTTACCTCAAATGACGGCACGATACGACATTACGACATTGATGGTGGATTGAAGGCAACCCTTACCGGAGAGATACCCGATCTTTTTGAACCAAGAGATGGTTCCAGATTGTTTGCATTTTATCGAAAGGGTCGGCATTATGATCTCATAAATCCTTCTTTTGAGGTAACAAAATCCTTACGTATTGATTCTTCAATGGTTGTCGATCCACTGTTAGTCTGCCCCTCCGGCGATTACAACATCTGGGCTATTGACGTTGCCGATAAAACGTTAAAGAAGATCGATCCGGCAACGTCAGCTATATTGGTTGAAGTTGAGTTGAACGAATTCGCGGACCTTCTAACCATAAAATCTATTCGCGAATATCAGGGTTTTCTCTTCATTCACGATAGCAAAAAGGGCCTCATTATCTTTAGTGGCATGGGCAAACAACTCAAAAGACTCGGAGATAGTAGTATCTCATACTTTAACTTCATTGGAGAAGAACTCTACTACAAAATTGGCAACCAACTTCAGTTGTTCAACTTGTTTACTACTGAAACCCGGTCGCTTCCCCTGCCGCAGTTCTCCCAGATCGCGCTCATTACTGACGAACGACTTTACTTGCTCGGGGACAAAACGCTTGAGATCTTCACCCCAATCCACTGATATTAATTGTTATTTTGTCAGGTTGAGTGGTGTTGTAATCTGGGTAGTCAACCTTAACGAACAGCCTAATGCTACGCACTAAAAAATATACTGAACCGATCTAGTTAAAAATACGACCCAATGAATGCCTGAGCCGAAATTCACCATGTGCAAAATTGCCATTCTTATGATCGGAGGTATAAGGAAAACTGTTCACTTTTGAACATATTTGTACACTCAGGAACAAATATGTGATTTGCTGCTGGCTAAAACCGTGTTTCGCGAGTTGGCACAAATTTCCCTATTGATAAATATTCATCCTAAAACTAGACGCTGTGAATTCTGAAGGTGGTAAAATTTTAATGATCGATGATGATGAAGACGTATTGCTGGCAGCCAAAATGTTGCTCAAAAAACAGGGGCATCATGTAATCATCGAGAAGAATCCGAAGAAGATACCTTTTCTGCTGAATAACGATACGTACGATGTTATCCTTCTCGATATGAATTTCAGCAAAGACATCACCAGTGGAAAAGAAGGATTCTATTGGCTTGAGCAGATTCTGCAGCACGATCCCACTGCCGTTGTCATCCTGATCACTGCGTTTGGTGATGTAGAGATGGCAGTAAGAGCATTAAAGCAGGGCGCAACAGACTTCATTCTGAAACCATGGCAAAACGAAAAACTTATTGCCACTATTGCGACCGCGATTCGATTAAAGCAATCCTATAACCAGGTCGATAAACTGAAGAAAGCCAAAGAAATGCTGGAAGAACAGATCAGCAAACCTTTTAGCGATATCATCGGACAAAGCAGTGCGATCAGAGATGTTTTTAGTCTCATCGACAAAGTTGCAAAAACAGATGCCAATGTTTTGATACTTGGAGAGAACGGTACAGGTAAAGAACTCATTGCGCGTGCTATTCATCAGCGTTCACTTAGAAAGGATAACAGTTTTGTATCTGTAGATATGGGCGCCATCACTGATACACTTTTTGAAAGTGAGTTGTTTGGGCACAAGAAGGGAGCGTTTACAGACGCGCGCGAGGATCGCCCCGGGCGATTTGAATTGGCTAATGACGGGACGTTGTTTCTTGATGAAATCGGTAATCTCACTTTGAGCCTTCAAAGCAAATTACTCAGTGCGCTTCAATCCAGAATGGTCACGCGGGTTGGTGCGAATCAATCGCTTCCAGTAGACATCAGGTTGGTTTGTGCGACGAATATGCCTCTCCACAAAATGGTTCAGGAAGGAACATTCAGGCAAGACCTTCTCTACCGGATTAATACTGTTGAGATTCGTGTTCCGCCACTTTCAGAAAGAGTCGAAGACATCGTTTTGCTTGCAGAACATTATCTGAACTATTACGCGAAGAAATATCACAAGCAGGTGAGCAACATTGCCCCTGAAGCGATGGATAGATTGAAGAGATATGCCTGGCCAGGAAACATACGCGAACTTCAGCACGCGATCGAGCGCGCAGTGATCATGACCGATTCACCTTCGTTACAGGAAAGTGATTTCCTGCTCAGCCGATCACTCACTTCCGGTCCCGCCAACAACACTTTGAACCTCGACGAAGTCGAGCGCGCGGCTATTGCTAAGGCGCTACAAATGCACAATGGGAATATTTCCAAAGCAGCCGATGAACTTGGGCTGACACGTGCATCGCTTTACAGGCGAATGGAAAAATATGCGCTTTAACTGGAAATCGCCTGTTATACCTCGTGTCGCCTTGCTGGCGGCATCACTTTTTTTATTCTCCTTCTTTGCACTCTCCAGGGGCGACTGGTTTTATGCGCTGCTTTTTTTCGGTGTAAGCGGATATCAGATCAAACTTTTGATCGAGTATCTCGATCGGTCGAATGAAAATATCGCTTCTTTCCTCGACTCTATTCAGTTCGATGACCTCTCCTATTCTTTCAAAACAGAAAGTGACGATCCTACTGTGAAGAAACTCCACAGGGAACTGAATGAAGCCATGATGAAACTAAGAAACTCAAGAAGAGAAAAAGATTCCGAGTTTCTTTTTTTTAAAAACATTGTGATGCACGTGGGGATTGGACTGATCGTCTTTAAAGAGGATGGTAACATAGAGATCTTCAACAGCGCGGCGCGAAAACTTCTCAAGATCAACAAGGCCGAAAACGTCAACGATCTCAAACCTGTGAGTGAAACACTGGTCAATGTATTTGAGAAATTAAAGACTGGCGGTCGTGAATTACAACGACTTAAGATAGGCGAAGACTTTGTGCAGCTTTCGATCTATGCCATAGAATTAACGCTTCGCGGCGAAAACGTAAAGCTGATCTCCCTTCAAAATATTCAAAATGAATTGGAAGAAAAAGAAATGGAAGCATGGCAGAATCTCGTCCGCGTTTTGACGCATGAGATCATGAATTCTGTAACTCCCATTTCGTCACTGGCGGCAATCGTTGAAGAAGAACTAAAGCCATTCGTCCAGGAGAATGTTGAGTTGGCACTTACCAAAGATCAGCTTTATGATATCCATTTGTCATTACAGACCATTAGTAAGCGCAGTGATGGCTTGATTCATTTTGTAAAAGAGTTCAGAAGTCTGACCGCCATACCCAAACCACGCCCGGCGCAGATCAATGTCAGAACGTTGCTCGAGGAACTTACGATGCTTCACCGCCGAGATCTTTCAGACAGAAATATCCACCTGAACATTAATGTTTATCCCGACGATCTTACGCTTTCGGCGGATAAAAATATGATCGAGCAGGTATTGATCAATCTGCTGAGAAATGCAATTCAGGCGTTCGAAGATCAGGAAGACAGAGTAATTGATATCAAAGCTTACGTGAATGATAAATCCCGGCCTGTGCTTGCTGTAAAGGACAACGGTACGGGTATTGATCCGGAGGCCATGGAGAAAATTTTCATTCCATTTTTCACCACAAAGAAAACAGGGTCCGGCATAGGTTTGAGTCTGTCTCGCCAGATCATGCGGCAACATCAGGGTACCTTGACTGTAAAATCGACTGTTGGGAAAGGGACCGAATTTTTTATGAGGTTTTAGATTTGCAGCTTTTGTGACATGACACCGAAATAATCATAGTCGATATCTTCAAATCCATCAACGTTGGGAATCACCAAGGAACTGGAGGGAGTTCCGCCAGAGGACAAGCCTACTTGTTCATTTTTTCCTGAATGTATTTAACCGCTTGTCCGAAGGTTTGCATTTTCTCGGCATCGTCATCCGGAATTCTGATGTCAAAGGTCTGTTCAAACTCCATTACTATCTCGGCGTAATCCAGCGAGTCAATTCCCAGATCCTTTACAAAATTGGCATCTGGAGTGATCTCAGACTCGGCAATACCTAGTTTTTCTGTCAATATATTTGTGACTTTCTGAGGAACATCTTCCATGTCTGTAAAAGCAGTTTCGCAAATGTATTAAATCTGGCAGAAAAAAATGTGGATTATTGGCGAATTGGTATGTCGACAAAGTCCTTAGTCCTACTTTGTCAAGTTAGCTTGAATTTGAGGGATATGGCCCAAACAGGTCTACGAGAAGTGACTAATGATACCGTCGCACAATGTCATTTAGTTCACCAATATCTGTAGAAGTTTCATCAAGGATTGTATTCGTTAAGTTGACCTGAAAGGGCAACACATGGTAGCCCCAGGTCGCCCTCGACGAAGTCGGGGCTACCTGGGGTGAGGATGCATGCATTTTTTTGAACCCTGAAAGGGTTGGTCTTTCGCCGCACGCCAAATTTCCAGACAC
>JBDSKX010000017.1:0-25898 GCA_039916665.1 Chryseolinea sp.
CCAAACGAGGACGACCGCTTTGTCACTTATGCACTGACGCTTCCGGCAGGAAATAACCTGAGGTTTACAACAGCTGTTATTTCTAAAATCGATAAGGCTTTGGGCAAGATGCCCGAAGTAGAAATGGTTTCGAGTATCTCGGGATTTAATTTGCTCAGCAACAGTTCAGGGCCATCGTATGCGCTTGGGTTTATTCGTTTGAAACCCACCAAGGAAAGAGGTGAAGTTCAGGATATGGACCTGGTGATCCAGGCAATGAACGAACGACTTACAGATGTGAAGGAAGGCGAAATGAGTCTTTTTCGCTCGCCGCCTGTGGAGGGATTTGGTAGTGTGAGTGGTGCGGAACTTGTCTTGCAGGACAAGGCAGGCGGAAAGCTGGACAAATTCAGTCAGACGGCAAATCAGCTTATTGAGGAGCTGAACAAACAACCTGCCGTATCTTCTGCCTTCACCTCATTTAGAAGCGATTTTCCTCAGTTTGAAGTGATTGTGGATGAGGATAAAACCTATCAGCTTGGCACTACACCAAAGGACGTGATGACGACGCTCCAACTTTTTTATGGCGGTGCTCAGGCCAGTGATTTTGTACGTTTTGGCAAATTTTACAGGGTCAATATCAAGGCAGAGGGCCAGTACCGGATGGATGAGCAGTCGCTCAACCAGATATTTGTGAAAAGCATTACTGGCGCGATGATCCCGGTCGGAACGCTTGTGAAATTGACCAAGGTCTATGGTCCTGAGGTTGTTAACCGCTATAATCTTTTTAACAGTATCAGCATCAATATTCTTCCGGCGGCAGGTTTCTCTTCGAGCCAGGCCATGGAAGTTGCCGAAAAACTGATCGGTGAAAAACTTCCGGCAGGCTATGGTTACGAATGGAGCGGACTGAGCCGTGAGGAGAAAAAATCGGGTAGCCAGATGGTCTTTATTTTCGGCCTTTGTATTCTTTTTACCTATTTCCTGCTTGCTGCACAATACGAAAGTTACATTCTGCCGCTGGCTGTTATTTTGTCGATCCCAACCGGAATTCTGGGCGTATATCTTGCGATCGGAGCTGCGGGAATTACCAACAATATTTATGTGCAGGTGGGACTGATCATGCTCGTTGGGCTACTGGCCAAAAATGCGATCCTGATTGTTGAGTTTGCTTTGAAGGCAAGGCAAACTGGTATGGAACTGCATATCGCGGCACTCGAAGGGGCAAGGCAAAGGTTGCGACCGATCCTGATGACGTCACTGGCTTTTGTAGCTGGACTTATTCCTCTGCTATTTGCAAGTGGGCCTTCGGCTGTTGGTAACCGTTCCATTAGCGCAAGTGCGGCAGGCGGGATGATCTCGGGTGTGTTGCTGGGTGTGTTGATTATTCCGGTGCTGTTTGTTGTTTTTCAAAAAATTCAGGAGAGAATAAGCGAAAGGAAATACCCGCAGATTCAACAGGATTCCTTCCAAAGCTAAAACCATGAAATCAGGAAATTATTTATTTTTACTGATACTGATAGCCAGTTCTTGTCGTGTGGGAAAAGATTACCAGCGTCCCGAACTGTCACTACCCGGCCAGTTCCGAACCCGCGAATTGATAGACACGACTCTAAGCGATATGCCGGACGTGAAATCATTTTTTAAAAACAGAACATTACAGGCCTTGATCGACATAGCCATTGCGCAAAACAACGATCTAAAAATTGCTGTTAAAAATATCGAGTCGTCTCAGGCTGTTTTAAAAAAAGTACGCCTCAATTACCTGCCCGATCTGAACGCGCAAATCTCGGCAAATCAGAATATTTCTTCCGTCAACAGTTTGGCAGGGATTGGTAACGAGCAATTTATCGGCTCCCGGAGCGTGAAAGATTTTAGTGCTTCACTTGGCATGAACTGGGAAATTGATATTTGGGGCAGGATCAGACGAGAAAAGGAAGCGGCGTTAGCAGGTTTGTTGCAAATGCAGCAGGTACGCAGGGCGGTTCAGACCCAACTTGTTTCTGATGTTGCCAATGGTTATTATAATCTGTTGATGCTCGACAGACAGTTGGAAATTGCGACCCAAAGCTGGCAGCTAAGTGACAGCACGCTGGCAATAACCAATGCCCAGTATCGGGTCGGTGAGGCTAACATGCTTTCCATACGGCAGGCCAAAGCACAGCTGGAACTGACCTCCCAACTGATCCCCCAGATTGAGCAAAGTATTCAGATACAGGAAAACGCACTCAGTTTGCTTTGTGGAAATTATGCGCATGAAATTGAGCGTGAACATGCCGAAAATGATCAGTTTGTTGATATTTCCAATGCTGCTTACGCCGTGTCGCTTCTTGCCATAAGGCCGGATGTGCACGCAGCCGAGCTTGCCCTGACGGCTGCAAATGCACGGGTGGGTATTGCCAAAGCGCTGATGTACCCCGCTCTGACAATTACGGCTGCTGGCGGTTTAAATTCTTTCAAATCATCGAACTGGTTCAGCATTCCTGGGGCACTTTTTGGCTCCGTAGCGGGCGGATTGGTACAGCCTGTTTTTCAAAGGCGGAAGCTAAAAACCCAGTATGAGCAGTCAGTGATCGAAAGAGAAAAGGCGGTCATCACTTTCAGGCAAATGGTACTTCAAGGGTATATGCAGGTTTCTGATGCATTGATCTTGAATGAGAAACTTGATCAGCAGTTTCAGGCGGCAGACCGGCGGCGGCAAGCGTTACAAGAAGGTATTGGTGCGTCCCATGTGCTATTCCGTACGGGAATGGTAAACTATCTTGAAATAATCACGGCAGAAAATAGTTACTTGCAGACGCGTTTAAACGTGGCTCAGCTATCCCGCGAGAAAGCCAGTGCGGTTATCGAACTATACCGGGCTTTGGGTGGCGGCTGGAAGTGAAATAAGTTTTTTTGAAATCGAAATTCATTAGATCAGCCATATATAAAAACAAAAAGCTCTAAGCATAACCGGCGTTTAAGATTGATGCTCATCCCGGTTGTGATGCTGTTGATCTATTTGTTGTCCTATTTGATGGATCCCGATAACGCATTCTGGATCTGCTCTATTCAGGGTGGGTTTGAAAAGCTGGTTATCGAGGTTCTTTTAGATCTGGCTTTAAGCTGGGCGATAATAGAGACCAGCACCGGTATTGCGCACAGACTGGAAAAGAGGTTTCCTTGGGATGGATCTTCCCTGATCCGGTTTTTGCTGCAAACAACCCTGATCATTATTTCCGTTGGTATACTGCTTTATTTGCAGGATCTGATGTTTACAGTAGTCTATGGAAATATCAACTTTACAGTTGAGCAAAGGCTGAGTATCTGGCAGTTTTTCATGGTTACCGTTCTCGTTTCTGTGATGGTAAGCGCGGTGCATACAGGTAATTTTTTACTGGAAAGATGGAAAATATCCATGTCGGAAGCCTCGGATCTCCGGTTAAAAACATTGGAGTTTAAAGAAATAGCGATGCAGGCAGAATTGCAATCATTGAAATTGCAGCTGGACCCGCATTTCATGTTCAACAATTTCAGTACGCTTGCTGAGTTGATCAATGAAAATACACAGACTGCAACGTTGTTTCTTGAAAACCTTTCCCGGGTTTACCGCTATATGATCCAAAATTTGAAAAAGGATCTTGTGCAGGTCAAAGACGAAATGGCATTTGTGAATGCCTATATTTATTTGATCGGGATCAGACATGGTAATAATGTGCGTGTACATATCGATCTTGACAATACTGTAATGCCCCAGTTTGTGCCTCCGATAACGGTTCAGCTATTGATCGAAAATGCGATCAAACATAATAGTGCAACTGCGCAAAGTCCGTTAGTGATCCATATTTATTCAGTGGATCAGAAGAGCATTACGGTCACAAATAATATTCAGCTGATAACGAACGCGCTACCGTCAACCAGTCTGGGACTTCAAAATATACAGGACAGATACCGTCTTTTGGCAAGCAGGCTGCCGGAGGTTATCAAAACTTCGGATCAATTTTGTGTGGTCATACCACTCATTGAATTTTAATCGTAAGCGGAATGAAGATACTGATCATAGAAGACGAAAAGCACAATGCAGCACGTCTGCAACGAATTTTGCAAGAAATTGATCCGTCCTATCACACGCTTGCCGTACTGGAAACAGTGAGCGAAAGTGAAGCCTGGTTTAAGCAGAATCCAGCACCAGATGTGGTACTGATGGACGTGCGTTTGGGCGATGGTCTGTGCTTTGATATTTTCACGCAAACTAAGGTGATCAGTCCCATTATTTTCACGACGGCTTATGATGAATATGCTGTGCGTGCTTTTAAGGTGAACAGTATTGATTATCTTCTAAAACCCATAGAGAAAGAGGAGCTCGTTGCAGCCTTAGGAAAGGTAAATCTTCGGAATGCGGATTTGGTGCCAGATACCAATCTTACAGAACTTGTCAGGGTTTTTAAGGAACGTAACAAGTTGTACAGGAAGCGTTTTCTGATCCCAGCTTTTGATGGATATAAAACCGTAGCCTTAGAAGAAGTCGATTTCGTATACTCCGAATTCAAAGTCACCCACCTTTCTCTTAAAAGTGGAGCTGTGGAAACCGTCTCACAAAGTATGGAAGACCTGGAAGATGAGCTCGATCCGGATATATTTTTCAGGGCCAACCGCCAGATTACTGTAAATGTACATTGTATAAAAAGTATACAAAACGACTTTAATGGAAAACTCAGGATTCTGCTGAAAAGGAGTGTTGATACCGAGGTACTGGTTAGCAGGGAAAAAGCTCCGTTTTTTAAGGCGTGGCTCGACCGCTAAAATGGGTGCCGTATAGTTAATCTCAATGCCCCCTACTATAATTTAGCATTATTTTGGTGACAGCCGATTTTGAAAATCAGGGCAAATCGAAATGATGGTTTTATCGATAAGGTAATCCATACATAATAAAAAGAAGATTGGACAACAGATGACTGTGAAAAAAACTTAACGGATTTAACGCCGATCATGAACAAGACTTCGTGCTACTTTATCGATACAATCCGCCACGTGGATATTATATCCTTTGTTGTCTTTATCAGTTCTTGGATGGTATGAAGCTTTCTTGTTGTCGCATTGAATCAGGGAATACTACTAGTATTAGAATTAACTATCGTTTCATTATCATCTCGTTGAAAGTTGCTTTAATTTAAAGGTAACCGGATGATAAACTCACTGCCTTCACTTTCTTTCGTTTCCACTCCCAACTCTCCGCCATGCCCTTTAGTAATTATATCATAAACCAAACTTAAACCCAGTCCCGTTCCCTGTCCGGTTGGCTTCGTGGTAAAGAAGGGTTGAAAGATTTTGTCCACTATATTTCGCGGAATCCCATTGCCATTGTCTTTAACTTTTATTTCGATTTTCCCATTTTGTTTGGCCGTGCTTATAATAACTGTCGGTTCGTAGCCTTTTAAGTTTTGCCTTTGCTTTTCATTTACTGCATAAAAGGCATTGGTGATCAGGTTTAGTAACGCTCTTCCAAGTTCCTGCGGTGCCGCATTTACTTCTCCAATGCTGTTATCAAAGTCGGTTTTAAAATTTGCATTAAACGACTTGTCCTTTGCTCTCAGTCCATGATAAGCCAATCGCAAATATTCATCAGCTATCTTATTAATATCAGTTGGTTCTTTTACACCAGTACTGGCCCTTGAATGTTGTAGCATTCCTTTTACAATCGCATCGGCTCTTTTACCATGCCGATTTATTTTTTCGGAATTTGAAGCTATATCATTTGCAATTAATTTTACATCCTCGAGATTTCCATTCTCGGCTTCTCTTTTTAGATCCTTAACTAGCTCCTCGTTTAGTTCAGAAAAATTATTAACAAAATTCAGTGGATTTTGAATTTCATGAGCAATGCCAGCGGTGAGTTCACCCAAAGAAGCCATTTTTTCAGATTGGACAAGCTGGTGCTGAGTGGATTTTAGTTCCGACAATGTATTTTCCAGTTTTTCCGTCTTTTCTACAAGTAATGTGTTTGCTTTTTTTCTCTGATGGTTGTTCCTCCAAAATATGATTGCTATAACTACAAAAAAAGACAGGAGCGTAATCAGACCATATAGCTTAAGGCTATTTCGATCTCGGGCTTTTGCATCCTCGAGTTCTTTCTGTTTCTTTTCTACGTCAGATGATACCTTTTGAAACTGCTGTCCTCTGTTTGCATTATTCACCACGTCGTTTGCAGCGACCTTCATCTTAATATACTTATAAGCACTGTCTACATTAATTTTGTCATATACCCCTGCCAGGAATCCGCTCACACTAACTTCAAAGTTTTTATACTTGAATTTCTGACACAGCGTCAGCGATCTCCGGGCGTAATAAACACAGGAATCTATTTGTTTCCGTTTATAAAGAATATCGGCGAGTTCCAAATAAACTAAGACGCCGGCAAACGGCGCGTTAAATTTTTCCGTTACCTTAATTCCTTCTCTGTAGTAGTACTCTGCCGAATCATAGTTTTCCGCTATCCTATAGATATCTCCACTGATGATACAAAGCCAGGGTCCGGGGTCCCGTTGATTCAATGGATCTGCAAACATTGAATTGGCCTTTCTTACATAATAGAGTGCCGAGTCTCTTTTGCCGACCGCTAACATACTAAATGCCATACTAAACCGAGCCAGGCAAAGATCTTGAGGATATTCATGAGATGCCTCCAACAAACCCAACGCTGTATAAAAATATTCTATAGACTCATTAATATTTCCGGTCATGTTGTACACGTGTCCGATCAGGGAATACGCTCGACCCATCACAAATGATCGATGAGAATCGAGTTTCCTGGCTATTTCCAGACCTTGGAAAGCTGCCTCAAGCGCTTCAGGATAGCTGGCGATCCTGTCCAGCGCTTCACCCTTGCATATATACCCCAACGCTTTGGCGGGTAGATAATTTTTTTCATTTGAAAGATCGATAAGTTTGTCGGCATAGTATAGTGCTGAATCAGGATAGAGCAAGGAATAGTACCAGGACAGCCGGTATAAGGCAAAAGCCTTGTCATTATCTTCCTTGGCATATCGGGACACATTCTTTAAACTATCGGCGTATGGTTGCTGAGCCTTGATCTCCAAGAAGGCGCAGCAAGAAAAGATCAGCAATAGAAATATTCGCATAATAAATACATATTATAGGCAATGATATAACAAACTCTGAGCTTTCACCATTGGTACTTTCCACTTTTGTTTTAGTCCCATGTGTCTTGACAAAATCTTATGCCGAGGACAATTCGCATTCCCTTCTCTGCCCTGGCGACTACATTTTTTAAATCGAACTGTGTCACTGTTACAGCAAGATCAGCTGCATCCACAGAATGCCCGGCCTTTAGCCATGCATCCCGAGAAGCATGACAATACAGTCCACAATGCTCTGGAGTACCTTCAAGTATTCCTAGAAACATCAGTATTTCCAGTTGAGCTGACCATAAACAGATGCCGGACTTCCTACTGTACCAAAACGGATTTTAATGGTCGTTCTGATCTCGGCACAATGAGAAACCGCACCCGAGTTCAACCCCTTGATTTTTACAAAGCGGTATTCAAAACCTCAGATGAAGCCTGAATTGCCAGTTTATGTAGCGGTGAATTGACCTTTCAAGGCATCAACCAATTAAATACAACGCATATATACGTTATATACTTATTTATTTAGTTGTGTAACTCAAACATAAGTTACACATTTGTGACATGGAGCTGTTAACAAAAAGAGAAGAAAGGATCATGGACATTTTGTGGGCTATGAAAAAAGGTTTTGTGAATGATATCATCGATCAGCTTCCTGATCCCAAGCCACCATACACGACCATTTCTTCTATCGTCAGAATACTGGAAGATAAAGGATTTGTGAAGCATAAAGCGTATGGTAAGATATATGAGTATACACCTGTAGTTTCTAAACTGGCATATAAAAAATTTGCGCTGAAGAGTTTCATTACGAATTACTTTGACGGGTCACTCGAAAATGTAGTTTCTTTTATGGTGGAGGAAAAGGAGTTGTCCGAAGATGAGTTGAACGATATTTCAAAATTTATTCAAGACTGTAAAACCCGGAAGAAATGAAATCTCTTAGTTTGTATCTTTTGCAGGTTGCAATTTGCCATACTGTTTTTTATTTACTTTATCGCACATTGTATTCAAACCTCGCCTATTTTAATTTCAGCAGGATTTATTTGCTCAGTGCCACGGTGATAAGTTTCATCATCCCGCTTCTCAGCATTGGCGTATGGCAACCTTCGGATCACGCACTCGGTTCGAGCCTGTCTTTCCTTGCCTTGATCAGTCAAGGTGTCACACCGGTGAGATCAGAAACCACTAACCTTGTCGTATCAGGATATGACTTGGGTGATCTTTTTTTTCCTGCGCTGCTCACGATTTACCTCATTGGATGTCTTTTTGTATCATACAAATTGCTGCGCAGTCTGTGGAAAATTCACATGCTTATAAAAAATAACGAGATCGTGCGTGAAGAGGATTACCGGATCGTTCGTCTAAAAAACGGACCCGCCTTTTTCTCTTTCATGACATGCATATTTATTAATGAAAAGAAGAATTCATTAAAGCAGGAAGAATACAATACAGTGCTTCTGCATGAGCAGGCTCATATCAGGCAGAAACACTCTTATGATCTCCTATTGATGGAGATCGCAGGCGTTGTGTGTTGGTTTAATCCCTTCCTGAAGAAATTAAAAACTTCGCTATGCCAGGTGCACGAATACCTGGCGGACAAAGCGGTGATGAATACAAAGCAGGATCCGTATGCATACTCGAAACTAATTATACGATTGTCTCATCACTATGAGGCGGAAAGGTTCGTCCACCCGTTTTCAGTAGCAGATTTAAAAAGAAGAATCAATATGTTACACATTCAAAAACCAACCAAAATGAAAGCAGTAAGATTTGTAGCTACAATACCATTGTTAGCTCTCCTGATGATGGCGTTTTCTTTTACAGAGCATTCTGAACAAGGTCCGCAACAGACAAATGTATCAGAGCAGAAATTAATCGTCGCTGCAATAAACTGGGAAGGCAACAGGGTTTTTACGGATGAATATCTGACCGACATTCTGGCGATCAAACCCGGGGATATTTATGATAAAAAACAAGTGGAAAAGAATTTATCATTCAACCCTAAAAGGCAAGACATCGGCGGTCTTTATATGGATCTTGGATATGTTTATTTCAGCATAGAACCGAAAGAAGTTGTTGCTGAAAATAAAGTAGTGCTTAACATGAAGATCCACGAAGGTGATGTTGCTTATTTCAATGATATTATCATTAAAGGAAATTCGTCAATCACCACTGCTGAAATTCAGAAAATGATCGAGTTCGAAAAAGGAGATAAATTCAGCAGGTCGAAACTCATTCAATCACAGGAGAACCTGAAGAAATCAAAACTGTTTAAAGCAGATAAAGTAGATTTAAATATTCAGCCGCTGGAAGACCAAAGTAAAATCAATATTGAATTTACTTTCGAAAAAAAATAATATTAGGAAAGACCGTTCTCTAATTTGATGCTCACCGAAGCCCAACAAGTCCAGCCCAATCAAAATTTTCACCTGAGGGATAAATGCACTGCAACGGCTTACGGTGCTCACACGCGAAGACATTAGATAAAGGGATTCTGGAATTAAGGAAGTGGGAATGCTACATCGTAATTAAATTTTTTGTAAGTCTTGATCGTGGGCCTTGATCTACCCGACTTTATCACCCAAATAACAAAAGAACAACTGTCAATGGCTCAGTTGTTCTTTGCTTTCCTCCACGGCACTTTGACACTCCCTTGTCGATGGCACATGCTGAAACTGCATGACATAGATTTAAAAAAATTCTAAGCAGGCATAGCACCGTAGCAATTGTATTGTCGCTGTGTGTCGCCAGTTTCAGAAATTAAATATCCGGAACATAAGGCTTGCGTGGAATTCTTTGAATGATTCTTTCACCTATAGCAATTCCCTGTTTTTCTATCAGAGCGAATGTTATTTTCGAAATAAAGTATGTAGCGGTAACCGTGAACGTAAACAACAGGGCGAAACGCAGCTCCTCATTGATGTCCGTTGGGGAAAAAGTCAATAACCATAATCCGACCTCTATTACCAGAAAGTGAATTAAATATGCGCTGAAACTCACCTTCCCCAATTTATTAATTGGTTTGATGATGAATTTCAGTTTCGTCTTAGACATGAAGAAGGCAAATGCAGTCAACACGACACCATAAATGTATTCAGGTTGAATTAAATTGTTTGGAAAATTCAAATCAAATGTGACAAATCCTAATAAAAGATAAATCCCTACTGTTGCCACAAGCATCCATTCTTTGTATCGAACATCGTTGTTTCCAATAAAGAAGAATAATAATATCCCTAAACAGAACACGGGAAATTGATTTGGGAACCAAAAATACAAAGACCAATCTCTCAGCGTATACCAATCGTATGAAGTGTAATTGATCACCACGTAATACAAAACTATCTGAGCTAATATTGAGCATACGATCGCAATCACTAAGACTACCAAGGCGCTTTTCAGGCTTTTGATAATCAAGAATAAGGCCGGGATGGTTAAGTAAAAAAGCATTTCATCACCCACGCTCCATCCTCCAGGCGGTATATAATTGATGGCGGGCAGATACAGACCATTAATAAACGTAACGTTAGCCAGAACCTTTACAACATCAATAGGTTCCGGAGAGAGCCAGATAGATTGGTACATGCTTCCAACGACGATGTAGAAACCGCATGCTATCCAATACATGGGCGCTATACGGAACAACCTTCGTATGAAAAAGAAGCGATTAGAATTCTTGCCGTCGCGACCTAGCCTGTTACTGTATGAATTGAAAAGCGTAAAGCTACTTGCGATAAAAAAAAGAGTCACGCCATAATTTCCTGAGTATGTTATGCCGACATGCGGTGTATCGCCCCAGAACGGATGTGCAGAATGCGCCATCATCACCATGAGTATTGCATACCCACGAAGTGCATCGATCCAATCGTATTTCTCTATCTCTGTGTGGGTTTCTTTTAACATTAGTATTTATCTGAGTTAAATTCTTATAAGGCACAGGCCCAATTTCAAGACAACCGGAAACTTCAGGCAGTCATGGCTCTACCAAATAGGCAAGAAAGCATAAATAGCAAACGAAGAAGAATGCACATCAACTCGTCAACATAGCGGACTTTTGCGACAAACGCAAATTCCTTGAAAATCAATTATTCTCTTTTCCGGACTTCGAAGCAGTAGCCAAATGCGGTCAAAAAATGGGCACTACGGTCAGGCTACACTTAGCGAAGTTTCAAAGTGCCTAAAAATCAAGCAAATAGATAATTGGCACTTGGATTAAATTCACGTCAATTACATGCTGATCGGGGGTAATTGATATTGCACCTATAGATGTTTTGCTATTAGCAACTCACAGATGAAGTCTTTGTGCCGCATTTTTATTCCAGATTCACACGCGAATAGACTTTCTTTAGCGATATTTTGTGATGTGTCGTTGGTTAGTATATAATCTGTTTACGTTTTGTCGCGCGATTCATTTAAACAGGTTTACGATTAAAAGACTGTATTAGCATATTGCAAGTACTGCACATGATTTGAATAACAACGGTACCTTGAGTTTTTCAGGCAGAAGTAAAAGAACTCTAAGTTTACTGGAGATTTGTCCCGTGTAACTGGCGTTTGAGATCAACACCTCGCCCCTATCAACGTACACGCCATACGCTGGTGAGCCAGGCTGCAGACGCCAGGATATGTCAGCACACCAGCCACCCGCCCAACTACATATTTTGAGTTCTTGTCGGTAAGAGGTCTTCGATATTGTTAACGGTTCGGTTAGGAATTTCTTCGAGGTAAAAGTTCAAAAGCCATATGAATAAAATGTACTTCTTTTGGTAATTTGGTTCAGTCAAGTCCATATAGATTGACATTAGAACGGATTGATCGATTTTGATTTGATGAGGTGGAAAATTCGGTGTTTGGCTTTATTTGAAATTCGGTACAGTTTGATACATACTTCAGGTGTACTTCGGGTGTCCTAAAAAAGAATTGAACCTTTGTGTACACCAGAAGTCGCCAGAAAGATCAATCCGCACGGAGTCAGCGTACTGAATTCCATGCCTGATGATCGACTAGAATTGATCGGTCATTTTAAAAAAAAACTGGTGGTTGTGGAAGATGTTCTCAAGGTGACGTTCGACACTCGTCCTACCCGACAAAACGAGCAGGGCACGGCATGACGATGCTTTGCTAATGTTAAAGGCAATGCCTACAAACGCTATTCGTGCACGCTTTTTGTTGTATTAAGAATATCATTTGCTATAATTCAGCTCAGAAACTTTTTGAGATCTTTTTGAGGTATCAGTGCAGCTCCTGCAACCTGTGCCATGCATGATCTTGGCCATTGCCCGACTTATGCTCGACTTGTCCTCGACTTATTCTCTTACTAATCTCCATGTAAATCGCCGATTAAAGGGCTTGGCTTCCATACGGTTGTTAGTCTTGATCGTGGTCTGTTCCCTTTTTTAATAGCCTTCGCATTCATCCAACATTAAATTGCCGCAAATGATGATCGGCATGTTGGAAACAGGTGAGACTCATGGTAAGTCGACGAGATGTTTTGTCGACCGCTTAAAAAATTAGCGCCATCCCAGTCCCGGTGCAACATGCTTTAAAATCGAAGACAATACGTGCACATTGTAATCAACGCCTAAAGTATTCGGGATCGTCAGAAGCAGTGTATCGGCTTCCTGTATTGCTTCATCAACAGCCAATTCTTTTATGAGTTGATCAGGTTCTGCTGCATAGCTTCTTCCGAAGATGGCTCGTTTATCCTGTTCTATCATTCCGATCTTATCGGTCCGATTGGTTTCTTGTCCAAAGAGATATCGATCCTGGTCGTTTACCAATGCAAAAATAGACCTGCTCACCGACACTCTCGGTTCTCGCTTATGTCCGGCTTTTTTCCATGCGTCTTTGTACAACCTGATCTGCTCAGCTTGCTGTACGTGGAAAGGTTTACCACTCTCATCGAACTTGAGGGTAGAACTCTGTAGATACATTCCTTTTTCAGCCGCCCAAACAGCAGTGGCATTAGAAGCGGCTCCCCACCAGATGCGCTCCCGTAATCCTTCTGAGTGTGGTTCCAGCCGCAGCAAACCTGGCGGATTGGGAAACATAGGATTCGGATTAGGTCTTGCAAATCCGACACCTTTTAACTTGTCCAGAAACTCCAATGCTTTACGACGGCCCATTTCCGCGTCGGTTTCGCCTTCGACTGGCGCATATCCAAAATAGCGCCATCCCTCAATTACCTGTTCTGGCGAACCTCTACTGATCCCCAACTGTAACCGTCCCTGAGAAATTAAATCTGCAGCTCCCGCGTCTTCAACCATATACAGCGGATTTTCATAACGCATATCAATGACACCTGTTCCGATCTCTATTCTTTTTGTTTTAGCACCAATGGCCGAAAGCAAAGGGAAAGGAGATGCCAACTGTGCTGCAAAATGATGAACCCGGAAATATGCCCCGTCTAAACCAATTTCTTCAGCAGCTACAGCCAGGTCTATAGACTGAAGCAATGTGTCACTTGCTGTTTGTGTGGCGTAACCAGGATGACCAGACCAATGTCCAAACGATAAAAATCCAATTTTCTTCATAGAGTCTCCCTAACGTTTATTTATCAGTTTCTGTTCCAGAGTAGATTTCACCAATAGTAGTTTTCGCCGTGTTCGACAATTCAAATCCTTTACAAGTGATACTATTCGAGAAGTCCGTTGTTGGATTGCCAAGTAAATCATCAATCAGATCGACGAAGGACCCACGCCTATACTTTCTTGAATGCAAGTAGTTTCCTAAGCTTCCCTTCAAATTTGTCCTGTCCGTTCATTTCTGCATGTCTCCCTCTTACATTATTCCGAAAAACTGGTGAAAGTTTTTCCATCAAACCTGCACAGGCCAGTGTTCCTTGAACCTATCCAAAGATTTCCAGTCTTATCTTCCAAAATCGACCACACGTCATTACCAATCAATCCATCTTTTGTTGTAAAACCAGTGAAGGAATTTCCATCGTAACGGCAAATTCCTCCATTGCCTCCAAACCAAAGGTTCCCGTTTTTGTCCTCGATAACCCGCGTAACAGCATCCATACTTAAGCCATCATATCTGGTGAAAGTTGCAAATGATTTTCCATCAAAACGGTAGGCGCCACCCCAATTGCTGAACCAAATATTTCCGCTTTTGTCTTGCAAAACAGGCCGAGCCCAATTCTGACCTTTTAGTTCTTTTAGTTTAAGGTTGGTTAAAGATTTTCCATCGTAACGAAACACACCATCGTTAACCCGGCCACCGAACCATATGTTACCTGCTTTGTCTTCTAAAATAGATTCTACATTATTGTTACTGCTCATAAAACCGGCTCCGCCTCCGTTGACTATAAATGAAGTAAAGGTTTTACCATCGTATATATAAACACCATCAATTGTGGCAAACCATAGTTTTCCTTTTTTATCCTGCATTATACTGAATACATCATGCGTCTTGCGATACTTATTTGGGGGCATATTTTTCCGTAAAGGGATTTGAACAATAGCGAACGATCCCCCATCGAAACGACAAACTCCAAGTTCGGTACCCACCCAAATCTTACCTGCTTTATCTTCCAACATGCAATAAACCATGTTACTGTTAAGTCCGCTTATCGCTGTGAATTGAGTAAACGATGTTCCATCATATTTATAAACGCCTTCACCTGTTGTCCCGAACCAAAGGTTGCCTGCCTTGTCCTGCAGGCTACAATTAACGTTGTCACCTTTTTGTGAGCCTTGAGTTTTAACAAGTTTGGGGTGTCCAACAGACGTCATTTTGACTGCACTTGCATTTTCTTTTACCAAGTCTTTTTTTACCTGACCGTTACAGTGTGCGCAAAAAAGAAACATCAATACAGCGGATATGTGTACATGTCTCTCCATTTCTTCTTTTTGTTACCGAGGGATTTCACAAACCTACAAGACTTCGTGACAGGCTTTGGAAAAGGCTCGTAAAAAAATGTTACTGAAATGTAAAAGTCCTTAGGGATAAAGTAGAACAGGGGTGTTTCGAATAAAAGCGTATGGTTACCGACATCGTCATTTCCTGCGGAGGCAAAGTCTTTCTTCGTGGGGATATCGCGTATTGATCACTTAAGTTCACTTCCTCAATCGGTTCCTTGCTGCAAAAGTTACCACATCATCATCTATCATTACATCGCTCATCTGAATTTTACTTTTCAAACGAATCCCCGAAAGTGTTTTGCATCTACTCAGCGCCACATACAACTGTCCATGTGCAAAGGCGCCTTTCCCCAGGTCAATATTGACGCTGTCGAAAGTCAGCCCCTGGCTCTTGTGGATTGTGATGGCCCATGCAAGGCGAACCGGAAATTGTGTGTAAGTGCCATCAACTGAAAATGAAATATTATGTTCTTTTTTATTCCACGTGTATTTCTTGTTCTCCCAGGTTACACGTTCGACATGATGGACGGCGCCCTCTTTGAAACGAACGCTTATCTCGGCTTCATCAACACTTTCAACTTTTCCAATACTGCCATTGACCCACCTTCCGGCAAGATCATTTTTTACCATCATTACCTGTGCACCGGCTTTGAGCAGCAGGCCGTTCGGTGCCGGGAGATTTCGTTCTGAAAAATTTCCATTGAGGGTACCTTTGAATGCAAAGGTTTCCGACCGGATCCCGTTCAGGTGATTTTCGTTCACACGATCGGCAATTGCGTTTGTTGTCGTCAGTGTGATGCCGAACTCGTCGGGCGCGTAGAGGTGTCGTTGGTTGAGCACCAAAAGATCTGACTCGTCGATGGCGCCGCTGCGTAACCTGTTGAGAACAAATATAAAATCCTCGTCACTTTGGCGATGGATCTTTTCGAGCTCAACGATTCTTGGCTTGCATTGCCGATAAGCTTTTGATGCAAAGAAGTATGGTGAATTCGCGGTGTCGAACTCATCGGGTTGCAGTTTGCCGTTAGCAGTAGTTACAGGCGGTAGCTGAAATACATCGCCTATAAAAATGAGTTGTTTCCCACCGAATGGAATTTCATTTCTAAGGTTGATACGAAGTGCTTGATCGATTCCGTCTAACAGATCCGCGCGCACCATGGAAACTTCATCTATAATGATTGTATCCGCCATTCTAAGTATCTGAATCCTTGGGTGCGAATCGCCCCAGGCACGAATTTCGGGATCATCTTCTACGAGTTCCCGCAATGGAAATCCAAAGAACGAATGGATCGTACTTCCTCCGACCTGGATGGCAGCGATTCCTGTTGGCGCCAATACGACGTGTTTCTTATTCGTATGTGCCCGGAAGTAATTCAGCAGTGTAGACTTCCCTGTTCCTGCTTTGCCTGTCAAGAAGATGGTCTCCTGTGTTTGGTCCATGACGTCATACGCGGACTTCGACACATCATCCCAGATTATATCCGAGTCAAACGTCATGTGTTGGAAGATGATTGTTTAATGCCTGTCAACAAAGCGACTTTCAAGACGCCAAGATACAGATGAGTCTTGGCTCATGCATTTTATTCTATTGGTAATTTCAAACTATCGACTATACATGATGATGTTGAAGCATATGGCAAATTGTCCCTACATTTGCATTGCCTCGGTTGCCATCCAATGAGAATTCAATTAAATGCCAAAATGTTGTGTCTATGATAAAGAATATCTCCGTGTTGAAAGCAATCCTTTTTTTGTCGCTCGCTTACCTGTCAATAAGCTGCTCGAGCGATGATCCATCACCGACAAAAGAAACGGGGAAGAGTCTGATCAGGATCCACGTCATGCCAGGGTATTATATGGGTGATGCATATTTGGTGATCACTGACATGTCTGCCAATGTGCTTTGTACCAAAAAAATTATCAATGGCACAGATACTTCGTATTACGCGAAGGAAAGCTATGAGGGAGAAACCATCAATCTTTATGTGGTGAATCAGACGCCCCCTTATTACCATACTTCTGCTTACCTCAATATCAAGCGCGGAAGCGATTGGGGACCACTGGCAAGTAGTGGCTTACATGGCGTAAAGGATCCAATCAAAATTAAACTGTTAAACGTACCAAGTTTTTCGTACCTGACTTATGGGACGAACTACTTTTCATGGACAGCGAGCAACATCATTGATACCACCGGAAGGACTACCTTGAATTATATTGAATCAGGGAAGGCTTACGCACAAATCATCCAGAACGGAGAGGGCAAACATGGTTTCTTCGATATCGATGAAACAAGCCATTCCACAACACTTGATCTTTCATCGTTACAGCCATCGGTCAAAACAAATGTTGCAGCACCAATTTCAGGTGTATGGGGTGGCCACTTCTCTCTTTGGGGTTTCGAAACAGTGGGTGGTTATGAATCAAACTATTTGTTCATGGAGCGAGACTACGCTGGTAGTGCATTAGATATTTTCTATCCATCAAAGCCATTTTCAAGATACAGCAGTTCCTTTTTTTACTTCACTGATACGCGGCAGTACGTCGAAGTGCGAAGCGGATCGCTTAACCTCGACTATGAGGCGATCGACTTTGATGCACAAATCGCGAACCCAAGTCCAGCCGACTTTAACGCAACTTTTAGCGGCAAGTTCGATTACTTCTATGCCTATTACGCGAGCTCGGATCTGAAATCATTCATACATGTTTATGGCTCGGAGAACACCAACAAATTTTCGATACCCGATTTCTCTGGCATTGTTCCGATGCCAAAACTCAATTTGTCGGATTTTATGCTGAGAACTCTTCAGCTTAACGATCTGGACGGTTTTGAGGAATCAAGCGACTACTTTAAATATTATTCTACAAAACCGTTGGTTACGAGCAACCGGCAACGCATAGTGAATGTCTTGAAATAAGGTGACAGTTCCTGTAGGATCCTTCGCGTGATGGTAGTTGCAAATTAGCGGCAAAAAAGTACCATACATTTTGGTTGCAAAAGATAAAAATTGATTTCAAAATCCTTTGGTTCAACTTCATTCCATCTTCATGATAAAAACCTTATGCTCGAAAGTGGTAGACACCTCAACGGGTCTCCCCTATCCGCAAGGCTAACTGATGAAATTTGTCTCCTTGTTCTCCCGCTCGAAGATCGCACGTCTCAATTCCATATTTATAAATCGGTCATATCTATACTGCCATCGACTAATTTTATTTTGTAAATAAGTGTCTTCTTCAGACATTTGGGTATGAAGACTTCAACAGACATCTTGCCGACGCAAACTTCACAACTAAAAATGCAACAAATGAACGTTAGACTTATCGTATCGCTTCTAATTCTGACCTCAACCTTTGCTGCATTTAGTCAAAAAAAGCAATCTGGTAAATCTAAAAACCACAATTCGGCAGTTGCTGAAAAAGGACTCATCAAAGTATCCATCATGTACCCTTTTGCAGAAGGCAAAACATTCGATATGGAGTATTATGAAACTAAGCATATGCCGATGGTTGCCGGATTTTTAGGCTCAAATTTGGTAAAATACACCGTTGAAAAAGGCCTTGGCAACGGCATTCCTAATCAACCTTTACCTTACATGGCAATCGGGATCTTTTATGTGAAGAGCCTTACAGATTATCAGGCTGCAATTGGGCCGCATATTGATGCCATAAGAGGCGACTTCGCGAATTACACGAATACGGCGCCAGTAATTTTGGTGAGTGAGGTGATAAGGTAACTTCTCTTTTACCTTCGTTACAATTTAATATGTTTCCACCTCCAGTAACTTAACGAACGTCGCTTGCGAACGACTCGTTCGCGTTGCGTAGTTGTCCTCGTAACGATAATCCCTTCACCGCCATGCCAGGCCTTAAGTGATGCTACGTTTTTGTGTTGTTCCCCCTTGTTAGCAATACTTCATTAGAGAAATTCAGGCATTCGGGATCGCGGAGACGGAAGAGTAAAATTGTGGGGTGGTGCTCTGCCACCCACTTACCTGAATTATATACATCGGATGATACACATAAACAATGCTTGCTACTAACAATTTGAATTCAACTAAATTTTTCAACATCCTCCATCTCCCGCTATGGCATAAATCACATTGCCTGACACAGATAAATTAAATGCCCTATTTTGTATAGAAGGAAGTATCATTTTCCATGTTTTCCCTTTATCTGATGATCGGAAAATACCGATAGGATGACCGCAAAAGAAGTACTCACCAGTTTGAATGATTGAGCCCATCAAGAGGTTCGGCGGAAGACCAGCATCGATAGGCTGCCAGTTTTTACCGGCGTCGTAGGATACTCGTACTCTTCTGGTTTCGGACTGTGTATTGAAAGTGATAGCAGCGAATCCACCTTTGATGCATTCTATGGCGATTCCAACACCACCCTCACTAATTACCAAGTCCCAGTTTTCACCATCATCGGTCGAGCGTATTATACCGTCCTGGCTAGTCGCCATGAGTACTCCATTTGCCTCTACCAATTTCATTACCCAGCCACCATTATGGACTTGCTTCCAATTTTTCCCTCTGTCAGTAGATTTAAAAAGGCCTTTGTCGGAGCCGACGAAAACGGTGCCTCCGGCCGTTTCAAAAAGCGTGCGTACGTCTTTCTCCTGCAAATTCGTGTACGTAGGCGACCAAAGATTTGTTCCAGTCATTTTTTGTAAAAATTGACCGCCATAATTGTATGCAAATACCCCACTCTTAACTGAGACAATCTTGCTATTTTCGTCAGGGAAAATCTCTTTGCTCCAAAAGGGAGCGGCAGAATTTGGTTTACTATGATATAACCCATTTGCAGCACGTAAATAGATCCCACTATCATTTGTAAAAAAACCGTCTCTTCTGACACCAACTGTCTGCAAATTTTCGGGTAACCCTTCGCTAATGTCCTGCCATGTTTGCCCGCCATCTGCAGATTTAAAAACGATGTTAACAACCACCGGCTTATGTGCATCCAGGTTTTGATGAATATCCGCGATCGGAGCTGACGGTAGAAATTCAAATAACTCAAGGCAGCCAAAAGGGAATTGAAAAAGGACTAAAAAAGCAAGGCTAAAGATCCTCATGACTATAATGTTTTGGTGCAACAATGTTTTAAAAAATACTGGCGGTCAATATTCCGGCAAACTCATCGGAGGGGTACCATGTTTTGTATCCAGGAATTAACAAACCTACAGTCTTTGTACTAGGTTTTAGTTAAGGGGTTGTAAAACGATGTAAACGAATTGTAAAAGTTGACTGGCAACAACGTCAAAAGACGCATCTCAGGCTGGAAGTGACCTAGCGTTGTTAGTCTATTGATTTTACGAAGGAAAAAGATCATAAAGCCGGTATATAAAAGACGACGTAAAGTCGTGACTAGGTTTCAATGGACCGGAAGTGGTATGTGAGCAAATTCTTTGTTAGAGTGGGCCGTTGCTAAATGACATCTAAAACATATTCAAAGTGTTATAAAATGATATTTCAAACGCAAGGCTTTTACCGTCGAAGGACTTGTATCACTCCCTTTTTTAAAACCAAATTGCTATTATTACTACATGAACGACCCATTATATTTTAACAATCTGTGTAGGTGAAGCAAAGAAACTCTGAAAGCCTCTGGGAAACTTCGTGAATAGAAAATACAAAAGCAGATCCTGGGTGAATACTTTGAAATCTATGCCGGGAGAATTTTAGTGCTTCCTTTGCATGAGTATCTCCTGGTACATCAGCATTGGATTAGCCACAATCTTCTAGGTCACCAATACTAATGTGTAATATGATCGGGATTGTTCAAATGCTGGTGGTGCCGGCAAGCTATTTCAGTCAGCAAGGTACTTGCGTTCGGAAGCTTTTCTATGACCTTGGAAATCCTTAAGTTTGGGTTCACCAAAACACGCCCTGCTTTGGAAATGCTTCAAACATTATGGGGCGAGATCACCGGCTTCTTTTCCATTAACGGACTCGTCGAAATGATCCGCTCTGGCGACTACAATTCGCTGCGCACCTGGAAGGGAATTCAGACTGTTCTTTCTCCGCTCATTCCATTCATCGTTATCGTGGAGATCCTGCTAGGGTTTGCCCATAAGAATTTCAGCAGATCAGAGTATAAGATCCCGTTCTTCATTTATGTCTTCAATCGGATCATAGGAAAATTTATTTCGTTTGGCCTGGTCGCCTATTGTGTCGGTTTGTTCTCACCATACGCGCTGCTGCCTGTTGCCCTTACCTGGTACTGGTTCCTCTATGGTTACATCGTCTGGGAGTTTGCACACTTCATCTATCACTACCTCGCACATAAGGTGCGATTGTTCTGGTGCCTGCATTCGTCACACCACGCTCCGGAGCAAATGAATCTCTCGGTTACCTATGCGCACTTTTTCCTTGAAGGCCCGTACGCCGATCTTATTCGGACGTCCATTTGTATCCTCGCGGGCATTCCTCCCGTCATGTTGTTTGCCATCATGTTCATTGACGGAACGTGGGGAGGATTTATTCATGTTGGTGACAACTTTATGAAGAATGCGCGTTTCGGTTTCCTTGGTAAGTTCATACTCACACCCTCACACCACCGCGTTCACCACGCACGTAACCCACTGTACATGGACACCAACTTCTGCAATCTGCTGAATATCTGGGACCGCGTATTCAAGACCTACCAGCCCGAACAGGATCACATCGCGATACAATATGGCATCACCCGGAACATCAATGCTGGAAATTTCTTCGATGTATACTTTGGTGAATTTTACTATCTGGTCAAAGATGTCGTCCGGGCTCCTGGGATCAAGAATAAATTTCTATACCTGATTATGCCTCCTGGTTGGGATCACACCGGTGCTCATCAACTAGCGAAAGATATTCGCCAGCAATACATAAAGGAGCATACAGGGAAGTCCTTGATTGATTCCCCGCCCGAGGGCAACCGCCGCAAAATCGCATAGATTCACGCCTCACATTAAGCTCCGTCTGTTAAACATAATCTGTTCAAAAGTCCGCCGAGCATTTGGAACCAGCCGGCAGGTATCTCTGCGAGAATCAACTGGCCAAGTGTGATCGTGAACAAAATTGATGGAGCGCGCCGTGTAAACATTTTGGGGCTTTCCAAGCATTGCGGAGAATGATCAAAAATCGCGCTATTGCCAATGGCGCTCTGTTTATCGGTAAGTGATAGAAAAACACACTGGAGCATTTGTGCCAGGCGAATTCTGAAAGATGAGTATCCAAACGAAAATGTTGATCATTCATACAGCGCCATGTAGGTGCATTTGAACTCTAATTCGACAGCAACTATCGGCAGGATTGGTCAGCAACAGGACCTGTTGCCTTAGACAACTTATCCCTCTTTCAATTCGTCAATTCAGAAAATGCATTTATTCAATCTAATGCAATTCGATTTCTCAATTCGCTTGATGCGGATGGACTGTGAAATCTTTCTTAAGTCAATTAAGGTCATATAATGTATCGTGCATCCAGAATAAGCTATTGAATGTTTTGTAAACTGGTCGCATTCATCTCCGCGTCACCAATTTTTTTTTAAAGGAACTTATCGCCCCAGAATCTTTCTCGCATTTTCATGATATATCTTCTTCAACACCGTATCGTTCAATCCAAATCCGTATAGCGGCCAGTGATAACCAAATCTTTCGACGTCATAGAAATGCTCGTCTTTAGTCTCCAGTATCCTGAACGTTACGGCGTACATATCGCTTCCGATGCCCATATCTGTTCCATAGACCAATCTGTCCTGGTACTTTTCAAAGAACTGGAACATATATCTGGGGATCGTAGCCGTTTCAGCATAACGCGCTGAGAAGTCGGCGTAAAGATTATTATACTTCAGAAACAGGTTACCGAGTATATCCAGCTTGTACTCGCAGTTGGCGAGGTGACAGGCAATGAATGTGGTCTGAGGATTTTCGCGAACGATATTCTCCAGTGTGCTAATCAATTGGGCATGATTGCGTAGCCCTTTCGCTTGCAAGTCGACACGCCACGTGTAAGCGTTCATGAGACCATCATTGGTTGAATCCATCGGTTCATACATCCACATCGGATCCGCCACGTGAATATTCACCGGCATCTTCAGTTCGGCGCACTTCTTATAAAGCGGCATCATTTTCGGATCATCCAGATGTAACGCCTGCGACGAAGGGACAGGGATGGCATATGGGTCACCAAGGCCCTTATCCGTGATTTCACCCACACCTTTCGCGCCGAGTTTGTGACAGCGTTCCAGTTCTTTTACGGCTTTGGCGGTCCAGCCAGGCTCCGTGTAACCCGTATAATCGAATCCACACCAAAGCTCAAATCTCGTTGGATACTTCGAGTAGTTGGCATACAGTGAATCAAAGGCGTGTCCTGCCGACTGCGTCAGGACAATGGTTTTCTCAATGCCCGCCTTATCCATGGTTGAAACCCATTCCGCAAGATTGGCCATCGACGTAGCGTACTCGTGAGAATGCATGTCGATCACCGGGTATTTGGCTTTTTCGATTTTCGTTATCGGAATTTGAAAAATAGACTTAGGGCGGTAGTCCTTAAGCCTTATCGTTTCCGGGTTCTGCGAATAGGATAAATTAATATTTAAAAAAAGCAACTGCAATACGATAGCTGGCTTGAAGAGGTTCATGGGCTGTGATACGGTTAGGCCGAGAAATTAGCACGCGAATCTCACAAAGTAAATTATTTCTGACCCTATTTAACTTTAAAGTCTTGAACGGTCGTTCCATCATAGCGATGCACCCCATTCGAAGCGCCATACCAAATACTTCCATCATTAACTTCCAGGATACCAAAAATCATTCCTTCGGATGCTATTTCGGTTACCGTTGGCTTGTCATTAACCAGCGACTTTTCTTCATAACGCGAAAGTGCCCAATTATTTTGATTTGCAATTTGTGAACTAGTCCAGACGTTTCCCTTTTTATCTTCGAGGAGATAACCCACAAAATTCTGAGTTACATTGCTGTATGTATTGCCGTTATACCGCCAAAGTCCATACTGGCCGCCAAGCCAGATATTGCCTTTTTTATCTTTTATTATCGTGCGAACATTAATAAAAGGTTTGCCTTTGCCGGTAAGGACAGTAAATGTTTTTCCATCGTAAACAAAGGCATTGCTCCTTGCACCAAGCCAAAGATTCCCTGCCTTATCTTCAATGATAGTACTCACTTCGTCAGGTGGGCGTGTAAAATCCGGGATAGTCTTCCCCGTTTTATCTTCAATGATCGAATTTCCGCTGATCAAAAAGTTCCGAAATGATTTGCCATCGTAACGGCTTACTCCTCCATTAATCCCTAACCAAACATTGCCTGCTTTATCTTCATAGATACATGTAATCTCATTATTGAGAAGACCATCCTTGGTTGTGAAATTCCGAAATGATTTGCCATCGTAGTAATAGACACCGGAGCCAATAGTGCCGAACCAGAGATGACCTTGTCTGTCTTCTAAAACAGAAAAGAAGCGGGCGGAGCTCACATCCGTTGTAACATTGGTAAATGATTTTCCATCATACCGAAAAACACCTTGCCATGAAGCAATCCAAATGTTGCCATTTCTATCTTGCGCTAGTGTACGACTGATACCGCTAGGTCCTTGCGAGAAGATGACTTCCCTGGGTGGGTCCGTTTTCTTTTGTGCTTCACAAGCATTGTAAAAAATAAACAGAGATAACAAAATATATATTCGTATGGCTTTCATTTTACACAAAGTAATTTCAACGAATGTAAATGCCTTTGTGCGGGACTTTGGTAAAGGGCTTGTAAAAGAATGTAAACGAACTGTAAAAGTTATTGGGAAACTTCGTTATACGCAGTTTAAGACTTGATGTGGTTTATATTTCCTTAGGATGTAGCCATTCCGTATTGGAATCAGTTCATCAATTGCCTATCAAAAAGAGATTATTTTGTATTGGAATATCATACTAAAACACAACTTTTCCTTTCGAATTGCCATCGCCAATTAACAAAGTAACCTTGTTTCCTCTTCGGTAATTCTCAAACCTAACTTTAGACTAACCTGACAACGACGTTATAGCGACTTTGAGTCTGGGCCAATGGTGGGAACAAGGTGGGCATAAGCCCTTTCATGTGAAAAACTTGGCCTAAAGTAGCATCATGTCATCATAATGTTCGCACGCGCTTAGCCCCGGCAAACCTCATCAAATTATTGCAAAATCATAACGGCTCCCAATTTTTGCCTTCATATTACTATGCCCCCCTGCGCTTACAACGTCATAGAATTCGAAGCTAAAATAAATCTCATCGTTTGCTTTGAGAAACCGATTAGTTGCACATATATTTGCAACCGAACAGTTGCTCGATTTAAACAATAACACCATGAGAAGAGATATTTTTCAGGCCATTGCAGACCCCACCCGGAGGGCAATCATCACCTTAATTGCATTGCAGGCAATGACTCCGAACGCCATTGCTGACAACTTCAATACTACGCGACAAGCAGTTTCCAAACACCTGCGCATACTTACTGAATGCGAACTGGTAAAACAGGAACAACAAGGGAGAGAAATTTATTACTCACTTGAAATTGAAAAAATCAAAGAGATCGACAAGTGGCTGGTCCAATTAAGGAGGATTTGGGAAACCAGATTCAATCAACTCGATCAAGTACTATCAACCATGAAAAAACAAAAGAAATGAAAAACAATTCGCTATTCGATTTTATGCTTGACAAAGCAACAAAAACTGTATTCATAAAAATGGAATTTGATGCCGGTCTTTCGCTGGTATGGGATGCTTTTACCAAACCGGAAATTCTTGACCAGTGGATGGCACCTAAACCATGGACATCAAAAACAAAATTTATGAATTTTGAAGTTGGTGGACGAAGATTTTATGCTATGGTAAGCCCGGAAGGACAAGAGTTTTGGTCAATTCAGAAATATACTTCCATAACTCCAAAAACCAATTTTAAACTGT
>JBDSKX010000018.1:0-16373 GCA_039916665.1 Chryseolinea sp.
GCTACGCCAACGATCAGGTAGAGGATATTTTTCATAGTGACAACAAATAGGGAAGGATAAATTGTGAAACAAGGATTCCACCTGCGAAGAACGATGCTGTTGCAACCAATGAAGTCCATTGCAGAGAAGATAACCCCATGATACCATGTCCCGAAGTGCATCCTCGAGCGTATCGCGTTCCGAAGCCAACCATGAATCCGCCGAGAATGATGATGATAAATCCTTTCAAAGTTGAGAGTGATTCCCAGTTAAAGATTTCTTGTGGGATCAGACCTTGAAAAGACGTAATGCCTTCGTGGCGTAACAGGTTAACTGTATCTGGTGAAAGGGCAACATGTTCCGGATTTCTAAACACAACGCCTCCCATATAGCCGCCAATCAGGATGCCTGCTGCTAAGAAGAGATTCCACGAATCCTTTTTCCAATCATATTTGAAAAATTGGATGTTAGCGGGAACGCATGCCGCGCAAATTTGCCTGAGTGTTGACGAGATGCCGAGTCTCTTGTTGCCAAGTAAAAGCAATGCCGGTACCGTGAGACCGATTACGGCACCCGCGATATACCAGGGCCAGGGTTTATAAAGCAATTCCATATTTCTAATTTTGACCCACGTTTGTTTAGTGTGACAAGATAAATCTAATTTTTATGTCGTCTTTTGCAGGCGATTCTAAACTAAGTTGATTTTATAAAGAATGATATGAGAGATTCAAAGATTGCAATTTTGGGTGGTGGAAACCTGGGGTCTGCTATCGCTGAAGGCCTGATAAAAAGCAAATTTGTGTCAGCAGGACAGCTTACCGTCACGCGGAGAAATGTTGAAGCATTGAGTTCGTTGCAGGCAATGGGTGTTCATACTACGAAGGACAATCTTGAGGCGGTGAAACGCAGTGATATCATTATCGTCGCGCTCAAACCATATAATGTGAAAGAGGTTATGGAGGGGCTGAAGTCGCATTTTGATCCTTCCCGACACATTATAATCAGCGTTGTAACCGGATTATTCCTGAAGGATATTCTGGCCATCGTAAACAACGGGGTGCCTATCTTCCGCGCGATGCCGAATACGGCCATTGCAATTCAGGAGTCAATTACTTGTTTGTGCGAAACCGGGGCATCATCAGAACAGGTGACATACGTGGCCACTTTGTTCAATCAACTTGGGATTTCGATAAGCATTGATGAAAAACTTATGGATGCCGCGACAGTGTTGGGTGCTTGTGGTATTGCCTATGCGCTTCGTTTTATCAGAGCGTCTACACAGGGTGGTATTGAGATTGGATTTGACGCGAATACTGCTAACTTGATAGCAGCACAAACTGTCAAGGGAGCCGCTGAACTTTTACTGAAGCTTGGCCGACATCCTGAACAGGAGATCGATAAGGTAACTACCCCAAAGGGCTGTACAATCGCGGGGTTGAATGAGATGGAACATCAGGGATTCAGTTCGTCTCTTATCAAGGGTATCATTACCTCTTTTGAAAAAATAGGCAATTAATTACAGATTGGGGTTCGATGTCGAACGATACCCAGGGTGTTCTCAATATCTTTTGCGTTGCATACCGGAGCCTTTACATGAATTCAATTCGTGAGTATTTTATTGGTGATTATTTAAGAAGCGAACCCGATGTTCTCAAGCAGGCGAGCATCAGGCTCGTTTATAATATCATCGTCGTGACGATCTCGGCACTGGTTATATTTTTCTTTGTCTATTTGGCAAAGGGCTTTCAATATCAGCTTATAAAAGCCGTCATTATTGCTTCACTGTTCACTGGCGCGCTGTTTTATCTGAGAATCAAAAAATCAATAACTGGGGTGAGTCACATCCTCCTACTGATTTCCTTGACGAACAACATCGTTAATATCTACCTGTTTGACGACTTCAATTTCTTCATAGCACTGATCACAGTAATTAACATACTTTTTGCTTTTCATACGTTGGGAAGTATGGCTGGCCTGATCTATTCGGGAGCGCATTTTATTCCTATAATTGTCCATGAAATTGCAAAGTATTCAGGATATCATCTAACGTCAAGACAGCCACAGCAGCTGGCTTCGGTCGAGGTCATGGTAACGCTGTTTCTTCTTTTCTTTATTATCGTTTACTTGATCTATCATTATCATCAGGCGTATGAACTGGCAAAGCTTAGCATCAAGCAATCGCTCGACGAGCTTAGAACCGCTAAGGAACTTGCGGAAGAGATGAATCGGCTAAAGACAAATTTTCTGTCAAACATGTCTCACGAGATCAGGACACCCATTAATGGAATACTAGGTTTGAGTCAGGTGATTGAGCTCGAGACGGAGAAGGAAGATATACGCGGTTACGTGAAACTTCAACAACAAAGTGGACAAAGACTGCTAAGTACAATCACGAGTATCCTGAATCTTTCAAGACTTGAGTCTAAACGAAATCAACTTACGCTAAAGGCAATTGATATCAATAAATTAATACAGGAATGTATCCAGTCGCTGGAAGAGTTAGCAAAACAAAAACAACTGAATTTCGCATTCACTCCTTCACTGGAACCGTTAACTTGCTTGTCTGACGAAACTATGCTTTATCAAGTGGTAACCAATGTTGTGGAAAATGCTATCAAGTTTACCGACAAAGGAAGTATTGAAATTGCTACCATAAAGAGACTAGGGCGTGATGCTGTTATTATGGTTAAGGATACAGGTATTGGAATTTCTGAAGAATTTCTTCCGAGAGTTTTCAACCCATTCGAACAGGAAAGTACGGGAAGAAGCAGGAGTCATGAAGGGTCTGGATTGGGATTGTCGATTTCGAAGAAGTATGTCGAGTTATTGGGGGGAGAAATTGAGGTGCGGTCGATCAAGGATCAGGGTAGCACGTTTGAAATTGTCTTACCTTGTTATCCTGGCGTATGAAAAAAATTCTCTACGTTGAGGACGATGCCATAAATGCTCTGGTCATGCAGAAACTGCTGAAGGGGATATATGATATCCGTCACGTTGTGGATGGCGAAACTTCCCTCGCGCTGCTTGAGGCGGAAAAGTTCGATTTGATTCTAATGGACATTAACCTTGGGAAAGGTAAGATGGATGGAGTAGAAACGATGCACAAGATCAAGCAGAATCCGGGAACAAGGGATATTAAGGTCATTACGGTCACTTCATATGCGCTTCCAGAGGATGAAGAGAGATTTCTGCGCGAAGGATTCGACGGCTACATGGCCAAACCTGTGGACAGAAAAATTTTGCTTCAGACCTTAGGAGGTTTCCTGGATTAATTGGCCGATTCTGCTCTCCCCAATACTTTTTACAGTCGTGGAATTTGATCCGCGAAATGCACGTTAGCCACAACAACACTTTTGATTAATTTCAAGGCTTGAAAAAAATGTTTTTGGCGTATGTTACTTGACTCTACACAACCGTTGGCAGAACGAATGCGGCCGACGCGGCTCGATGAGTTGGTAGGGCAGGAACATCTTACAGGTGCGAATGGTGTGATCAGAAGAGCAATTCAACAGGGGAACATCCCTTCGATGATCTTATGGGGACCGCCAGGCGTTGGCAAGACTACGATCGCCAATATCATTGCCAATGAAATCAGCCGGCCCTTCCATACGCTTAGCGCTGTGAGCGCTGGTGTTAAAGATATCCGTGAAATTATTGACAAGGCGAGATTATCGCCCCGATCAATCTTGTTCATTGATGAAATTCACAGATTCAACAAAGGTCAGCAGGATGCCTTGCTGGGCGCAGTTGAGAAAGGTATCATCACGCTCATCGGCGCCACTACCGAGAATCCATCTTTTGAAGTGAACTCAGCTTTGCTTTCTCGATGCCAGGTTTATACACTTAGGCCATTGGGAGAAGATCAGTTAATGGAACTCATAGATCAGGCGCTGGCGAGAGATCCTGATCTGAAAAAAAGAAAGATTGTCATACAAGAACACCAGGCTCTACTCAATATTTCCGGTGGCGATGGACGCAAACTTCTCAACCTCATTGAACTTCTTTCCAATGCTATCGAAGGCGACGTGTCCATCACCGATAAGCTGGTGATGGAAGTGGCGCAGAAGCATATTGCTATTTATGATAAAAGCGGTGAACAACATTATGATATCATCTCAGCATTTATAAAGTCTGTTAGGGGAAGTGATCCCAATGCTGCCGTGTATTATCTCGCGAGAATGATTGAAGGTGGTGAGGACGTAAAGTTCATAGCACGAAGAATGGTCATACTCGCATCGGAGGATATTGGTAACGCTAACCCCACCGCTTTGGTTATGGCAACGACGACATTCCAGGCCGTGAATATCATTGGCTATCCAGAGGCCAGAATTATTTTGTCGCAGTGTGCCGTTTATTTGGCAACATCACCGAAGAGTAATGCCAGTTACATGGCGATTGAAAATGCACTGGGTGCGATCCGAAAAACAGGAGACCTTCCTGTTCCATTGGCCATCAGAAACGCGCCAACTAAGCTCATGAAAAATCTTGATTACGGGAAGGGTTATCAGTATGCTCATAGTTATGAGGGCAATTTTGCGGCTATGGAATTTATGCCGGAGGGATTGCAGGGCACTAAGTTTTACGATCCGGGCAACAATGCCAGGGAAGAAGAGTTAAGAAGGTACCTTAAAGCCCGCTGGAAGGAAAAGTACGGCTATTAGTGGGATGATCATTGTGGGTAACATTTCATAAATTAAAGGCTTCAATAACCCAGAAAATATTTGAATCATCAGGGTATTATATTCGACTCTTCGCCAGCCTACATTTTATTATGCGCGGTGCTTGCTGCCGGTCTGGCTTATCTCTTGTATAAATCGAATCACCCATGGAGCAAGAAGTGGAACCAGATTTTATTAGCGACACGGTTTGTTCTTGCATTTTTTCTGATGTTCCTTTTGCTAGGACCTATCGTCAGGCAGATATCAAATATTTTTGAGAAGCCGCTTTTCGTACTGATATATGATAACTCAGCCTCTATACGCGAGGGCTCCGACTCAATAACCAGAAGGACACTTGAAGAGAAAGTCAATTCAACGGCTGCGCTACTGCAAGCAAAGGGTTATGAAGTTAAGGTCAGCAACCTGGATGGTACAGATGTACAGAAGCCTGAGTTTTCGAGTCAGGTGTCGGACCTGCATGGTGCGTTAAAAAAAATCTCCAATCAATATGAGAGTAGTCAACTGGGTGGGGTGGTTTTGGCCTCTGATGGTATCTACAACGAGGGAGTATCTCCGATTTACAACAACTATAATTTTCCAGTCTACACAATTGGACTTGGTGACACAACGCAACGGACTGACGTTATGATTCGCGATGTTGGTTACAATAAGATCGTTTACCAGGGCAATAAATTTCCTCTACGGGTTGAAGTGTTAGTCAGGAATCTTGAGAATCAACCTATCAATGTCTCTGTACTTCGTCAGGGCAAGGTTCTTGATCAGCAAACGAAGACCTCTTCCGGTGACGATCTCCTTACTTTTAATTTCTCGCCACTGGCGGATCAACAGGGTATTCAAAAACTGGATATTCAGGTTGAAGCAAAGAAGGGAGAATCAAACACACGCAATAACAGGTCGTCAGTGTTTGTAGAGGTTGTTGAAGGAAAGAAAAAGATTTTGGTGGTTGCCTCATCTCCACATCCCGACATCAAGGCATTGAGGGAAGTGGTTGATAAGAACCCGAACTATGAATTTTTGCTGAATATTCCAGGCGTGGAGCCCTTGGTTGGTCCTCCGTTGAAGACTGAAGATGTTGACCTCGCGATATTCCATCAGACGCCGGATCTCAAAGGGAAAACGCGTGAAATATTTCTACAGTATGCTGCGAGCAAGACGCCGATCTTCCTGATTGTAGGATCACAGACCGATTTGTCACAAGTCACTAAGGCAAACATGCCGATCAAGTTTGAGTCTGCGCCACGCGATTATGACGAAGTTATCCCTAGTTCGAATCCTGCTTTTTCTCAATTTCTGATCTCAACTGAAACCAAAATCATCATTCCAAATTATCCGCCGGTATCTGTACCGTTTGGAAAGATGAAGACTCCCGGAACAGCGATGCCCGTATTATTTCAACGCGTTGGTAGCGTAACCACCGAAAAGCCTTTATTATACATCGATGTTCAGGATGGCAGAAAGATCGGCATCATGTTAGGAGAAGGGTTGTGGCGCTGGAAGCTGAATGAGTTCGATCGTTTTGAAAATACAACTGCCTTTGATGAAGTGTTCAGCAAACTCATTCAATATCTGAGTACAGGCGAGGACAAGCGCAAGTTTAGAAGTTATCCGATAAAACAGGAGTTCAATGACACCGAAGCGGCAGTCTTCGAAAGTCAGGTTTACAACGACATCTTTGAGCCGATATATGGCAACACTATCAACATAGCGCTTACAAGTGAGTCAGGTGCGAAGACAAAATATTCATACGCCACTAGCGCTGGTAATACACGCTATCAGATAGGGGGTTTAAAAGAAGGTGTATATCGATATATTTCCAGCACAACGCTGAATGGTAAAGACGAAAAAGTATCTGGAGAATTTGCTGTCGTGCAAAGGCAGGCAGAATTGCAGAACCTTACTGCTGACTTTGATTTACTCAGAAAAGTATCTTCAAATACGGGCGGCAAATTTTATCCGCTTGCAAGAGTGGATGCTATGCAGGCAGATCTACAGAAAACTGAAGCGAAAAGTATTATTCACACCGAAGAGTCTTTCAAATCTTTGATCAATTTGAAGTGGGTGTTCTGGATGCTGACGTTGATTGTAAGTGTGGAGTGGTTTGCGCGGAAATATTTTGGCAGTTATTAGGGCATTGCTAAGGCACAAGTGTCGCGGTTCGTTGGTGGGAACCCCTAAGAACCTTGAAAGACTTTGAGGAACCGCGGGTCGTTGGGCACAAGCCTTCGTTCGGCGGAACGTCAAAGATCAAGATCATCTGTGCGCATTGTCTCCCTTAATGCATTTAACTCCCCCGTATAACTTCTAAATAAAAAAAGTCCTGGTGTTTGCCAGGACTTTTTACTTATGTCAATTAGATTTAATCTTTCTTCTCTTTTGAAGACGCTTTGGCTTTCTTCACTTTGATGGTAAGAACGTCTCCTTTGCCATCATACTCCGCGTGGATTATTCCACCTTCTTCTACTTCGCCTTTGAGGATTTCTTCAGCGACGGGATCTTCAAGATACTTCTGGATCGCTCGGTTCAAAGGACGCGCACCGAATTGCTGATCGTATCCTTTTTCCGCCAGGAAATCCTTGGCCTTATCGGTAAGCTCAACATTGTAGCCAAGTTGAATGATCCGGTCAAACAGTTTCTTCAAAGACAGATCGATGATCTTGTGGATATGCTCGCGCTGCAGTGAGTTAAATACGATCAGGTCGTCAAGTCTGTTGAGGAACTCAGGGCTGAACGCTCTCTTCAAAGCATTCTGGATCGTAGTCTTCATGTGCTCTTCGTCACTTTCACGTTTTGAAGCCGACGCGAATCCAATGCCAGAACCAAAATCTTTCAAATCACGAACTCCGATGTTGGAAGTCATGATGATGATCGTATTTCTGAAGTCTACTCTTCTACCTAAACCATCTGTAAGAATACCATCGTCAAGGACTTGCAACAGAATGTTGAATACATCCGGATGAGCTTTTTCGATCTCATCCAAAAGAATTACAGAGTATGGCTTTCTTCTAACTTTCTCAGTTAACTGGCCACCTTCTTCGTAGCCCACATAACCTGGAGGGGCCCCCACCAATCTTGATACAGAAAATTTTTCCATGTATTCGCTCATGTCGATGCGAACCAGGGCATCATCTTTATCGAAGAGATAGGTTGCCAGCACTTTTGCCAATTCTGTTTTACCGACACCGGTTGGACCTAAGAAAATGAATGAGCCAATTGGTTTTTTCGGATCCTTCAACCCTACCCTTGTCCGCTGAATGGCCTTTGTTAATTTCTTGATCGCATCTTCCTGGCCGATGACCTTTCCATTCAGTTCACTTGCCATGCTGAGAAGCTTGTTGCTTTCTTTCTGAGCGATACGATTGGTTGGTATACCAGTCATCATGCCCACAACGTCGGCCACGTTCTCTTCATTAACTGTATATTTTTCAGTGCGGGTTTTTTCCTCCCATTTCACCTTCGCCATATCCAGCTGTTCGATCAGTTTCTTTTCACGGTCGCGCAGTTGTGCTGCTTCCTCATACTTCTGACTTTTTACGACACGATTTTTTTCTTTCTTAACTTCTTCGATAGCCTCTTCAAACTTCACGATATCCTCAGGGACATGGATGTTGTTGATGTGCACACGCGCACCGGCTTCGTCGAGGACGTCAATAGCTTTGTCTGGAAGATAACGGTCGCTGATGTAGCGATCAGAAAGCTTAACGCAAGCTTCAATAGCTTCTTTCGTATAGATCACATGATGATGATCTTCATATTTTTCCTTGATATTGTCAAGGATCTGTATTGTTTCTTCGACAGATGTTGAATCGATCATCACCATTTGGAAACGACGGGCAAGTGCGCCATCTTTTTCAATGTATTGACGGTACTCATCAAGTGTTGTCGCGCCAATGCATTGGATTTCTCCACGGGCAAGCGCAGGTTTAAACATGTTGGAGGCATCGAGAGAGCCAGATGCTCCACCGGCACCAACGATGGTATGAAGTTCATCAATGAAGAGAATGACGTCGGCCGACTTTTCTAATTCATTCATGACTGCTTTCATTCTTTCTTCAAATTGTCCGCGATATTTTGTACCGGCGACAAGAGAAGCTAGGTCAAGCGTCACGACGCGTTTTCCAAATAATACGCGTGATACTTTCTTTTGGATGATTCTTAATGCAAGCCCTTCTGCGATGGCAGTTTTACCCACACCAGGTTCACCAATAAGGATTGGATTGTTTTTCTTTCTCCTTGAAAGAATCTGAGCAACACGTTCTATTTCTTTTTCACGACCAACGATAGGGTCGAGCTTATTGTCTTCAGCAAGACGAGTCAGATCACGTCCGAAGTTATCAAGTACTGGAGTTCTTGATTTCTCCGTCCCTTTCTTTTCTTTGCCTGCTGCGCCTGCGCCTCCACTACCGAAAATTTTTGATGAGTCGTCATCCGGATCATCAGTATCCTGAGACGCCATTGGACCTTCGTTTTGATATTCAAGCATTTCTTTCACGGTCTCGTAGTTTACGTCAAACTTGTTAAGAATTTGTGTGCCGAGATTATCCTGATCACGTAGAATAGAAAGCAACAGATGTTCTGTTCCGATTAATTGTGCCTTAAATATTTTTGCTTCGAGGTAAGTGATCTTGAGAACTTTTTCAGACGCTTTAGTAAGCGGAATGTTAGCGAGATTTTTGATCTGATGAGTTGCTGTACCTTTGGATATCTTTTCGATTTCATTTCGAAGTTCATCCAGTGGAACGCCAAGCTTTTTCAATACACCGACGGCCACTCCTTCACCTTCACGAACCATACCTAACACAAGGTGTTCCGTGCCGATGTAATCATGACCCAGGCGTAACGCTTCTTCCCGACTAAGTGAAATAACTTCCTTGACCCGATTGGAAAATTTAGCTTCCATAAGAAGTTTAATGATGGTTAATGTAAATGTAAAGTTTTTTAAGCGTTTAACGCTATTGAATTCTGAAGATTTAATAAGGATGAAACGTCGTACGTGATGTATTTGTTCATTTCACGATAGACGAAGCCTTCACTATTCCCGCGGCATCCGGTCCCACACAAAAGATCAGGTCAATAACGCTTACATCCTCTACAAACGCGCTGCCAAACACTTGAGTATATGATACAGGTTTATAAAAATGATGCTCTTTTCCGTTGTTCTTGACAGTAATCAGCGATCGGGCATCTGAAATTTTACTATCTACCGATTTTTCATACGTCAAACTTTCATTGACACGAATGGTTTTCCTTATCCATCTGAGACACATTGACAGTAAACACCGATTTAGGTCGTACAGAAGAATGTGCTTCTCATACAACGTATCATGCAACTCGTCACTGTAGTATTCAAAGAAAGGAGCTTTGCCGTAGGATGATTGAATGGATCGCCAATGATTGTTCAACCACTTTTGAGAGTAGTCAATCCGTACCTCTGTGATGGGTACTTTTCCATGGCCATCCAACGTAGGCACTATAAGAGGTCGCAATCCCTGAGAAGTGACAATCTGGCAACGATTTCGAAATGATTGTTTTCTATAATGCTCGTGTTTTTCAATCACCATTTCTTCATGTTTCTCCAGCGCCGCGAAGTAGGCAATGGAGGGTAGATAGTGCAGTTCGATCAATAGACTCACGAAACAGGATTATTGTTACTGAAACAGTTCAACATCACCAAGCCCTTTACGTAAGATGACTAACTGATCTCCGGTACAGTCAATTACACTTGAAGGAACATTTCCGCCAGCACCGCCATCGATGACCAGGTCAACCTTATTCTTAAAGTCTTCATAGATCTCTTCGGGATTTGTAGTGTATTCCTTAATTACGTCATCGTCTTTGATGGAGGAGGTTATCAAGGGATTGCCGAGTAATTGAACGATAGCACGTGGTATGTTGTGATCCGGAATGCGAATTCCCACGGTCTTTTTATTCACATCCAGTATTTTAGGCACTTTTCCGCTGGATTCGAGAATGAAGGTATAAGGTCCGGGAAGTGTATGCTTGAGTACTTTGAAAACAGGTGTATCGATCCGCCTGACATATTCTGAAATATGGCTCAGATCGTTGCAAATGAAGGACAAATCAAGTTTTTGGGGTTTGATATCCAGAATGCGACAAAGGCGCTCAACGGATTTTCGATTCATAAGATCACACCCCACCCCATAGATAGTATCTGTGGGGTAGATAATGATCCCGCCCTTGCGAAGCACATCTACCGCGTGGCTGATCTTACGACCTTCAGGGTTAATTGGATGAATCTTTAAGAATTCGGCTGCCATGGCGGAAATTTAGGGAAAGCAAATCCGTTTTCGAAGGTATCGGTTAACTGTCGGCGTTTAACTATTTTTGTAAGTCTAATTGCGCTATGAAGTCAACTATTCGTCTGATCCTGTTCCTTCTGCTATCGATACTGGGCATTTCGTTCAGTTTCTACGCCTATCAGATGGTCTACACGCCCAACTTTCAGGTAGACCAGGAGGCCAAAGTGCTGATCATCAAAGACAGCGCAACCTTCAAAGATCTGCAGGCTGAACTCCACGACGGCGGTTTTGTAGGGGATTTGATTTCATTCAGTTTCCTTGCGAAGATCATGAGCTACAATGATCACATCAAACCAGGGAGGTATGTCATCAAGAAAGACATGAATAATCTCGCGGTGATCAAGTTGCTGCGTTCCGGTAAACAGGCGCCGGTCCGAATTACCTTCAATAACGTCAGGCTAATGCCCGACCTCGCTGAAAAGATTACGAGAAATCTGAACATGTCACCCGAAGAATTTCAGGCGGCATTGGTCAAGTTCTCATTGAACAACAAGCACGGTTTCACGAAAGACAACGTGATGGCTATGTTCATTCCAAATACCTATGAGGTATATTTTAATGTAACATCTGACGCGCTCATTGAGAAAATGTATAATCAATACGCCGGATTCTGGAATGCCGAACGAAAAGCAAAGGCGAAAGAAATGGGGCTGACTCCGATAGAAGTTTCTGTACTCGCCTCTATCACGCAGGCTGAATCAATCCGGGAAGAAGAGGAACCGATCATCGCAGGACTTTATCTCAACAGACTTAAAAAAGGAATAGCACTTCAAGCAGACCCCACGTTAGTTTACGCGGTCGGCGATTTTTCTCTTAAGCGCGTCCTCAATGGACACAAAGAGATCGATTCACCGTACAATACTTACAAATATCCTGGACTTCCACCCGGCCCGATCAATCTTCCGGAGATTGCCGCAATTGATGCTGTTTTGAACTATTTCCATAGCGATTATTATTATATGTGTGCAAAAGAAGATTTCTCAGGTCGTCATAATTTCACAAATAGTTATGAGGAACATATGAGCAATGCCATCCGGTATCAGCGTGCGCTTACGATAGAACAAAAGAAGGCAGCTCACGCGAAGAAATAATTCATGTATAGATCTGAAACACGCATTCGCGCCCGATATGGAGAAACAGATCAGATGGGCTACGTCTACTATGGTTATTACGCGATGTATTACGAAGTAGCCAGAGTAGAAAGCCTTCGTCAACTCGGACTGACTTACAAGTCTCTTGAAGGCATGGGTATCATGATGCCGGTATTGGAAAACAAGTCGAAGTTTCTGGCGCCCGCGACCTACGACGAAAATCTGCGTATTGTCACGACACTGCGCGACCGCCCCACGGTGAGGATCAGATTTGAATATGAAATTTTCAATGAAGAAGAAAAGCTGATTCATACCGGAGAAACGTTGTTGGCATTCGTTGACAAGCGAACGTCGAAACCCTGCAGGCCACCACAGGTTATGCTACAGATATTGGATCCCTTTTTCAAATGAAGTATAGTCATAAGCGACTTCTTTTCAAGTACAACCCGGGTGTTCGGGTGATCAGCAAACTGAAAAAGATCAGATTCAGCAGGTACGAGAATGTCTCGTTGTACAAGATCATCAAGATCTTTCTGAACAATCTCATGAACGACGAAATTCTTGATCGCGCCAATGGCGTGGCGTTTAATTTCATCCTGGCAATTTTTCCGGCTGTAATATTCCTTTTTACAGTGATTCCATATGTGACGACATTCTTCCCGGAGATCAATACAGAAACCATTATGGAGTTCATTGGAGATCAGGTACCGCCAAGCATGTTTGAAGAGATATCGTCCACGCTTCATGATATCATCAGCATCCCTCGTGGAGGACTTCTTTCTTTCGGATTCATATTTTCATTCTATCTGTCAACGAATGGAATGATGGCGTTAATGCGGGCGTTTAATGCATGTTACCGTACGATCGAAAATCGTGGAGCAATCAAAACAAGATTAATTGCTACAGGACTAACGGTCAATATGGCGATCGCTTTGTTTCTCGCCGTGATACTGCTGATCGTTGGCCAGTTAGTACTACGTTACGTGATGGCACATCTTCCTGAATTCAGTTGGATTAACTTGAATTCGACGACGATATTTCTGCTTTTTGCCAGTCGATTCCTCGCGATTTTCACGGCATTCTTTCTTGCCATTTCATTTGTATATTATTTCGGTCCGGCCATTCATTATAACTGGAGATTTTTTTCAATCGGCTCGCTGATGGCGACGTTTCTTTGCCTGGCAGTGTCGTACGGATTTTCGTTTTACATTACGAATTTCGGTACTTATAATAAAGTCTACGGATCAATCGGCGCCCTGCTAGCATTGATGGTCCTCATTCAGCTAATCACAACGGTACTGCTGGTGGGATATGAAGTAAATATCAGTATTCACGATGCCATACGGAAGCAGGCACTTTGGAACTCACGGATGCACAGAGTGCAATCGAGGAGAAGTGTTTAAAATCTTATCCTCACTTCGTCTTTATAGTCGACCGGGACGTTAATGGGTATGCCGTGGTAAGTCAGCTTGAGCGTTCCTTCGTATCGCACATCAAATTTTTTGCCGCCTAAGACGCCGAGTAAGGTATCCATGAATCCTAATTCCTTAATAGATAGATTGATTTCAAGGGGGACTGAGAATTCACCTTTGGCCGGAATGAGCGTTTTTAGTTTCTGGTCGACGTGCGCAGCCTTCTTACCATTTACATACACAATAACATTGATACGCTTTAACTTGCCGCGCACATCGTTGGGGTTGAAGAAGATCGCGTTCGCTTTTAGCGTAGGATTGTCATTGGCATCTACGACAACATCACGAATCTGGCGAAGAACAATTCTTTCCTTTGGTTTTTCGCATCCGGCCATGATGATCAGGATCAGACTGAGCCAGATCAGAACAACCTTCGACTGATGGGTTTTCGGCAAATAAGTAATCATATTTTGGATGTCTGTAAGTATAGACATTCTATTCCTAAATTTGTTACATGAATGACCAATACGACCTGATTGCGGATGGTCTGGCACAGTCCGGATATGCTATTGTCGACAATTTCCTCTCTTCCCAAGAGGTTGATAATATTCTCAATTCAGGCGTTTTTCAGGATCACACCGCATCTTTCAAGCGTGCAGGCATCGGTAAGCGTCAGGATCTACGAATTAATGAAGCTGTGCGTGGAGACTATATTCAATGGATCGATAAAAATTCCGCGCCAGATGCTGTAATGGTCTATGTAAACAAACTCGACACTCTGGCTCAATATCTTAATCAAAATCTATACTTAAGTATCAAGGATAATGAGATTCACATGACCATTTATCCGGCCGGCACATTTTACAAACGACACATGGATCAGTTTAAGAAAGATGATCACAGAAAATTATCCGTGATCTGTTATCTCAACAAGTCATGGACAGAAGAAGATGGCGGACAATTGAAAATGTATACTGATTCCGGTCCTGTTGAAATTTTGCCCCTGCAAGGACGGCTTGTTTGCTTTCGAAGTGATCAGCTTGAACATGAAGTCCTTCCTGCTACCCGAGACAGACTGAGTCTTACGGGATGGATGCTGGATCAATATCTTTAGTGCTTAGCAATGGCATTGAGTAATTGATATGTGGAGCACCACCAAGACCTGCAAATACTAGTTACAAACTACTGACCAACGACTAAATACTACAGACTTAATTGTAGATTGCCCGCCCATTTAATAACAAAAGATGAAGCGTTATTTTTTGAAGCTTTACCAATACAACGCGTGGTCAAACAAACGTGTGTTGAGATGTTTGTCGTCCCAGAATGTCAGTCATGAAAAGACCTTAAGCATAATGGGTCATATTGTTGCTGCGCAATACCTGTGGTTGCATCGTATAAAGGGCTTGCCGCCGGCGCAGGTAAAACTTTGGGGGAATTACACGCTCGATCGATTGACACAAATGGCTGATGAAGTGGGAAAGCTTTGGCTGGACTTCGTCGAAGAGACCGATGACTTTAATCGCGAGCTAACCTATCATAATTACACCAATGATCCATACACGAATAATGTTGAGATGATCATGATCCACTTGGTGAACCATTCAAGCTATCACCGCGCACAAATAGCTTTGTTGTTAAGGCAGAATGGCTTCGAACCTATTAACACCGACTTCATTACTTATGATCGTGTTATTACGGGGCAACTTTCAGAATAATTATGAATGAGGAATTATTAACCAATGACGTTGACTTAAGCGTAGTGACAGCATGTAGGGCTCATAGCAACGACAATTATTAATCATTGCTGTCCGGTATGAGGTGTGAAAAAAAATAGGGGTAGAACCGTTTAAGATTTTACCCGATAGAGGAGAATTTTAGTGACTACACAAAAATTCTCCTCATGAGCAAAAGTATATTTTTTACCGGACAGCCAATCTTTTCACAGATACTATCATTGTTCCAAAATCTGATGTTGATCGCATTGCACGCGGTGCCAAGTCGGATCGCCTGACGGAATCCTCCTCAGGTGTTCACACAAATTGTAACAGGCCACTGGGGTAGGTTTCCTGGTAGTGTACATAAGGCTACAATAGCTTTAACGATACCCTATGGAGCCATTATGACATCTCTTTTACTCTAGTCATACCCTAGGTTTACCCTAGATTCACCCTAGGAATACCTTAGGATACCCCTAAGATTATCCCAATATTCTCCGAGTTTAGCTCTGGGTAGGCCCCAGATTGTATGGAAGCTGGTATTGGCTGGAATAGGATATAAACAGGACGTCTCTGGAAATGGGGTGGTGTGTAATAGAAAATGGTAAAGTCGATGTCGGCGACTTAAGGAGAAGGCGAAAGCAAGGAGGTGCAACGGAACGGCAGTTATGAATTATGGCGCGCGAACTTCGATCTTCCGGTAGTCCTGCTTTGTTATGTTAGTCAACTAACATGCAATATTATCCTCAAATTACGGTTTACCGCTTGGGGATTGCCTCCAATATCATTTTGGCCGATGAATCCGTCGACCATTATCTGAGTATAACACCAAAAAGCGTTGGCCTGAAAGGTCAACTTATGACCGACGAGACGTCGGACAAGTTGCAGTGAATTTATGCGCGCGACTACGACCTGACTATGAAAAGCACTTTTCACGCGCGCAATAACGGCAGATCGATTTTTCAAACAATTTATGAGTATGATTTCATCGACTGATACCGGAAATATTTTGATCAGGAAAATTGGAGGGTGGAATCAAAGGTGTCTGGGAATTTGGCGCGCGGCGAAAGGCCAACGCCTACAGGGCTTCAAAAAATCCCTGGGAATGCGAATAATCAACAGTCAATAAGTCAATAAGGTCAATGTTCATGATGGACTAGACCCAGTTTGTTTTATT
>JBDSKX010000019.1:0-70638 GCA_039916665.1 Chryseolinea sp.
ATGATGCCATCAAAAGGCTTCGGAACTCCGTGCAAATGAAACCGAAATCAGTACCAGCACATTTATGGCTTGGAAGGACCTATCAGCAACAATTAAAATATAAGGAAGCAATTAAAGAATATAAAATAAGTCTGGAGGTCGCAACGGACTGGCCAGTCGCGCTCGCTGCCATGGGGAACGCCTATGGCATCAGCGGTGATAAGGCAGAAGCAGAGAACGTGCTTAAGAATTTACAAGCATTGTCTTTGAAAAAGTTTGTTACCTCATATGGCATTGCATTGGTGTACGCAGGAATCGATGACAAGCCTAAGGCACTAGAGTGGCTTAACAAAGCGTATGCAGAAAAATCACATTGGCTGGTCTGGCTTAAAACCGATCCAAGATGGAACGCGATCAGGACCGACATAAAATTTGGCGAACTGGTCACCAAAGTCGGCCTCCCAAATGTAACGGCAGTGCGCCATTAACCAACCGCCAACTCGAATCAACCAATGGCTCAATTCCGCACCGATATATTTTGAAATTCAATGTACATTAAGAAAAACATAACAACAGGATGTAAAAGGGGTCGATAGCTTTAGTATGATTGATTTTAAGATGTCCTCCCATTTATTCGACAAGCGCATCACCACCAACTGGCCTTTTGTCGCTTTCCCTTCTATAATAATGATATTGTTCACTTGTCTGAACTGTCATGCTCAAAGAACCAAGATCGACAGCCTGAAACACCTGCTACCGACGCTTTCCAATCAAAAACAAACGGATTGTCTGAACTTGTTAAGCCTCGCCTTCTCCTATCTCGATGGCGATACTGCAGAATCCTATCAAGTCAGGGCATATAATGAGGCCCGATCAATTCATTATGAGCGCGGAGAACTTATGGCCCTGAATAACAAGGCACATATAGCAGGCTATGTATCGCGCGACTTTCCTTTACAAGAGAATATCTGTCGACAGATCATACACAAATACCACGGTGGCCGGAATATTGAATCATTATCCGAAACATATCTAATGCTTGCACTATCATTGTTTTATCAGGGAATGTTTGATCTTTCCAAAGTATCCTGTACAACGATTATTAGTCTTTCGAAAGAAACCGGCAACAAACAACGACTCGGAGAAGCCATCGCTTTACTCGGCTCCATCAGTTTTGAAATCGGTGATTATCAAAATGCTTTTGAGTCATACAACGAAAGCCTCCAGATATTCGATACCATCAAAGACTCGTACAACACTGCCATTGTATTGACCGAAGTGGGAGACCTCCACAGACTGGCAGGTGATCAGACAACTGCAGCAACACTATACTACCAAAGTCTGAAATTCAAAAAAGGTCCGTCATTAATCTGGCACCCACTGGTGGACCTGGGAGATACTTATTACGCAACAATTCCGATGGACGCCCTGATCCTCGACAGCGATACATTGCAAACAATCAAATCGCTGACGATAAACACCAATAGCATCGCGCTTGACAAAATCAGGCAAGCAGACAAGTATCTCTCTGAATCAAAATATGATAAAGCGCTGGTCATTTTAAAACACGAACTTTCTATTTCTAAAAAAAGAAAAGACTTGAATTATGTTATGAGGCTGTTACTAACAACAGCAAAAGTGTACGAGAGTAAACATGATTTAACGAATAGTTTAAACTATACACGACAGCTGTTGAGCATTGCAGATAAACATCGCCTTAAACGGTACCTTCAAGATGGATATCAGTCCATGTATAAGATGTATGATAAGTTAAATAGATCAGATAGTGCCTACTACTATTACCAGCGGTACACCGAGATGAAAAATGTTGTGGCACTAGACGGCTTCGGCAAAAGTCTTGCTATCTACAAGGCGATGGTGGAAAATGATAAAGCACGCGCACAGATTTCAATAATAAAAAGTGCAAAACAGATTAACGACCAGAAACTCAAAATCCGGGAGCAGGAACTTTCACGAGAATCGATTCAGAAAAACATTCTTATCGGCACGGTCGTAGCACTCATTATTTTTGGTTTCGTTATCGCCAGAAATAATTCATTGAAAAGAGAAAACGATGCACAGCAACGCGCCTTAATCGAACAGCAATTGGCTGTGCGCACACTTGAGTCCGAAAAAACAGAAAGAGATATGCAGCAAAGGGCGCTGGATCTGGAGATGAAAGCTCTGCGGGCACAAATGAATCCCCACTTTATATTCAACTCGTTAAATTCTATTAATCGTTTTATCCTTCAAAACAATAAAAATCTCGCCTCAGACTACCTGACTAAGTTTTCTAAACTCATCCGGATAATATTATATAACTCGCAGTATAAGTCGATCACTTTGGAAAGCGAACTTGAATCGTTGAAACTCTATTTAGAGTTGGAACGCGTACGATTCAACGACCACTTTGCGTTTATCATTAATATCGACAAGGACATAGACACATCTGTAAAACTGCCGCCATTAATTCTTCAACCCTATGTTGAAAATGCGATATGGCATGGACTCATGCACAAGACTGACAAAGGTCTATTGACAATCGATATTTCCGAAACCGATCAGTTGTTAAATTGTCAAATTACCGATAATGGCATCGGGCGAAAGAAATCTACCGAAATTAACAAGACTTCGGTTTCTGGACATCGTTCTATGGGCTTGGGCATTTCATCAGATCGCATTGCCTTGCTGCATCCGGACAAAGAAGTTTTTAAATATGTTATCACGACCGATCTGACCTTACCTGACGGAAGTTCCGCAGGCACCGAAGTATGTTTAAAAATTCCGATACGATATGATTAGCTGCATTGTTATTGATGATGAAGTGCACTGCCTTGAGACAATGCATTTGCTCTTGGAAGAATATTGTCCTGATGTCAAAGTTGCTGCCAGTGTTCAATCGGGCAAGCAAGGAATTGAAGTGATCGACAAATACCGACCTGACCTTGTCTTCCTCGATATTGAGATGCCAATGATGAATGGATTTGAAATGATTGAAAAAATCCCCGAAGTATGTTTTGGCATAATATTCACAACCAGTTATGACCAATATGCAATAAAGGCAATCCGCGCAAGCGCTCTGGATTACTTATTGAAGCCGATCGACCCCAAAGAACTTCAGTTAGCAGTTCGACGTGCTGGCGTGCCGAAACAACTCCCTTCAATGGACCAACTGGCTATGCTAATCAACAAAATAAGGCACCCTGAAAATCATTTCGCCAAATTAGCAATCCCGACATCAGAAGGCTACGAACTTGTTGCAACCAACACAATTATCAGTTGCTCGGCCGACGATAACTACACGCATTTTTTTCTGAAGGATGGAAAAAGAATTATCGCTTGCCGAACTTTAAAAGAAGTAGAAGAGCAGCTCGAATCATTTCCTTCATTCACACGAGTGCATCATTCGCATATCGTAAATCTCAACGAAGTCACCAAGTATACTCGTGGTGAAGGAGGATATCTCTCGATGACTGACGGCTCAACAGTGAACGTATCACGAAGCCGAAAAGAATCTCTGCTAAGGCTTCTCAGCCATTCATGATATTAGATTAAATAACGATTGTATAATTTAGGTGACGGGACCTCTGGTCTGGCAATGATGGGAACGAGAACTTTCCACACAAATCTGAAAAAAATCCGCGTCCCTGCGTCTCCGCGATAAAACAAATCCTCCAGTTACCGTTCTCAAACCGTAAACCACGCATCCAACCTTGACAATTGCTAATCGGAGGTAGAACGGTGTCGTGTCTTGCAATAGTTTTAATGTGTCATTAGAACTATTGTTCCACTACAAACACAACACTTATGAAAACACCTTCAACGTTCAAGGGCGCCATGTATGGCGCGTCATCTAAGTCATTAAAGGCCGCGCTATTCGCATTAATCATGCTATTCGCCTGGGGATGCGGCGACGATTCAGTCATCGAGAAGAAAAGTCCGGCACCTCAGTCTACAACGAACGACGACTTCGCAATCGCCGACTTCTCCACGGACGATTTAACCTACGATCGAATTTCCGCGGAAGGAAGAATTTCGTGTAAACCAGTAGTCCCTCGCTACAATCTGAATGTATTTCTGCTTGGCGCGCGTCGTCGTGCCATTGGATTTATTAAGTTCCGCCAATTTGAAAGTGAAAAACAGATGATTCACTTGTACACCTGGATAGTTGGCCTTGAACCCAACACAAGTTATCAGCTTCAACGCGCAGTCGACACTACGGTTGATGGCAATTGTCCCGATACGCCATGGCTTACGTTAGGCGAAGGACTTAGCCCCAAGTCAATCGTGACCGATAAACACGGAAACGGATACGCCGAATTATTCCGAAGCGTATCAGCTATTCCCGTTGAAACTCCATTCGATATACATTTTCAAATTATAAAAGAAACTACGACAACAGCAGTATTAAGTAGCGATTGCTTTGAATACAAAGTCCATTAGAATTGTAAGAAATACACCGCGATAACGGTACGACGCATGGGTTGCTATGGAATGCAGACGCCTTTGTTGCATTCATTGCTTCATAGCCATGACTCACTTGTGATCTCAACCAACGATACGGGGAAGGCTTCTATTGAAGTCTTTCCCGCTATTGGGTTCAGCTACAAATGAGCTATAGCAGCAACCAAGTTCAAGCCGGGAATTCATAATTCATAATACCATGTCGTTGGCTTAAGGTCGTAGGGCAGTTGATAACCAAAGAACCGAGGTTCAACACGTCTTAATTCATAATCAATACTAATAATTCATAATTGCCCTGCCGCCTTCCAAATTACCGCGCCACCACATACGGAATATTAAGACCAGGTTGAAAAGTCATTACGCATCTTGACATACTAAACTTACATTATGAAGACGTCAAGAAAACTTCTTTTCATAGTCCCGTTTTTAAGTGCTTCCATCCTCCAGGCGCAACCTTCTGCAAAGGAACCTTCTCCTCCACCCACAGATCCCGTAATCAAAGCTATCATCAAAGAAGAAACTGACAATTCACAGCTTCATGTCCTCGCTCATGAGCTGCTGGATGAGATCGGACCACGCCTCGTTGGTACCCCAAAAATGAAGGAGGCCAACGACTGGGCTGTTGCTAAATATACGAGTTGGCAGATACCTGCGCGAAATGAAAAATGGGGAGAATGGAAAGGTTGGGAACGTGGCACCACACACATCGACATGATATCTCCCTGGGCTAAAACTTTGCAGGGAACACAACTGGCGTGGAGTCCGGGTACCAAAGGAAAAACAATTACAGGTGATGTCATCATTTTGCCGGACATGACCGATTCAATCGCGTTCCACAAATGGCTTCCTAATGTGAAAGGCAAATTTGTGATGATCTCTATGAACCAACCAACGGGCCGCCCGGATCATAACTGGGAAGAATTTGGAAAGAAAGAATCAGTCGAAAAAATGAAAAGTGAACGTACATCACAAACTGATGCGTGGACTGAAAGAATAAAAAAGACCGGCAAGACAAATAATACGCTACCCATAGCCCTCGAAAATGCTGGTGCCGCTGGAGTTGTCATGAGTTATTGGTCACGTGCCTTCGGAGCCAACAAGATTTTCGGTGCGAAAACTAAGAAAGTTCCAACGATTGATCTGATGGTCGAAGATTACGGATTGCTATATCGATTGACTGAAAGTGGAAAATCAACTAAGATCAGCATTATGGCAAATTCAAAGGAACTCGGTATGGTTCCGACTTTTAATACACTTGCCGAAATAAAAGGCACTGAAAAGCCCGATGAGTACGTGATGCTCTCGGCTCACTTTGATTCATGGGATGGTGGTACGGGCGCCACCGACAACGGTACGGGTACACTCGTGATGATGGAAGCAATGCGTATTCTTAAACTGGTATATCCAAGTCCAAAGCGGACAATACTTGTGGGCCATTGGGGTAGTGAGGAGCAAGGATTGAATGGATCCCGCGCATTTGTTGAAGATCATCCTGAAATCATAGCAAACCTGCAGGCGCTGTTTAATCAGGATAACGGGACGGGTAGGGTAACAACAATTACCGGCCAGGGTTATCTCCATGCCTATGATTATATTACACGCTGGCTATCAAAAGTTCCAGATGAATACAAAACTGATCTGGTTACAACATTTCCAGGAACACCAGGTGGTGGCGGCTCTGACTTCGCATCATTTGTTGCCGTTGGTGCCCCAGGTTTTAGTTTGAGTTCTCTAAGTTGGGCATACGGTACGTATACGTGGCATACAAATCTTGATACGTACGATAAGATTGTATTTGACGACGTTCGAAACAACGCCATCCTTGCCGCGATACTTGTCTATCAGGCATGTGAAGACCCGAACAAGACTCCGAGAGATAAAAGCGTACTGCCTTTTAACACAAGGACAAACGAACCAGGCAAATGGCCGGACCAAAGGAAGGCGATTAGGAAGGGCGGATTGGACTAAATGTATTGTGGATGAAATGAGGAGGCAAATGAGAATTACTGATTATTAATCAATGTCATTTAGTTAAGAAGCGCAAATTCGAATTGCTATCCTTTAACGCCACCTTATTCGTGTTTGATAGCGCTTCCTGGTCGCTTACCGGCGCTTTGACCTGAAGGGCAATGTCATTAAGTTAAGACATGAAAATTTGATAACTCGTTATAAAAAATTGACAGATTTTGCATGTCCTGAATGATAGTGTTCTGGCATGAAAAAATTCTATAGGAATGACCTCGCTTTGTCCTGAAGGGACAAATTATCAAAGTCCCAAGGCACCTCCAACAATCCGGCGTGCCTCCTCGATTACTTCGATCGGATAATCAGAAAGTTCCAGGATTTTAATCGCGTTTCCGGTCCGAAGTCGTCCAGGTTTAATCGTATGATCAAACCGAAGCTGATCATTCTCAATGCGGTCACTAAAGTGATATAGATCGTACTCTTTGTAAAGCAATTCTGATAACTCCATATCATGTGTCGCTACAATTACAATATTATTCCTGCGATTCAAATATGATAAGATAGCTTTTGCAGCAGCAACGCGCTCCACAGCATTAGTACCCTTAAACACTTCATCCAGCACAAAGAGGTTTTGAGAATCACCTGACGCCTCTTTGATCAATGACCCCATGGTCTTGACCTCTTGTTGGTAGTAACTCGTACCCTCGAACAAACTGTCGTCAATCCTGATAGATGAATACTGTTTCAGAATGGGCGAAACAAACCGATCCGCAAAACAGGTATGAATCGACTGAGCGCATATTGAGTTGATCATCAGGGTTCTTAAAAACGTTGACTTCCCTGACATGTTTGAACCGGTGATCAAAACACTCTTCCCCTTAATCGAAAGTGAATTACCACGACAGTTTTTGATTAGCGGATGATAGACATTTTCAAAGACCATCATCTTTCCTTGAGATGTGATTATAGGTTTACACGTCGGCAAGGCCCCGGATCTCAAGGAAGCAACTGAAATGGCTACATCAATATTCCCAACAAAATCAAAAAGTGTTATGATGGATTGGCGTTTCGTTTCCAAATCATTTAGAACTTTATAAAAAGTAAACACCTCAATCAGTAAAGCCGCTTTAATGAAATCAATAACGTAGGTTCCCACTTGGCTAAGTTCTCCTGAAACGCCCGCATTGCGATCTAAGTTAATAAAGCTCGTGCTGAATTGAAAAGACCTGAGGTTTAAGATGCTCTTCTCGACGTCGCTGGAGAAAAAAACATCCCCCTTCTTAAGTAAACGCTTCGATACATTGATCAATATATTTAACTGCGGAAAGGAACTGACAAACTGATAGGCATTGGTTTTGTTCCAGGAATGTACAAGCATATTGATAAAAACGGGGGGAATCAAAAACACTATAAAAACTGGATTCGAAAATGATAAAACGGCAAAAAGTACAATCATCAAAAGGTTTACAAGAAGCAAATTAAGCCACGATGGCCTTTGCTGTAATCTTTCTTCTAAAAGAGATGAAACATTGTATGCATCGCTGTTGCTCAGCTGAATAAGTTCGGTCTGAATATCTTCTCTGGTTGCCTTATTGTTTGTAACCAATTCTATTAAATTCTCCGATGACGAAGATACTTGATCCGTTGGCTCGACTAACTTTCTGAAAAGAAATTGCTGACCAATTCTACTGACTGTTCTGTCAACGATGCTGAATAGGCCATAGAAGTCAATATCATCGACCGTCTGTTCTGTTAATCTATGAAATCCTGCACCCTTAATAACGTCGGCGTATTTACGGATCCTCTCAAAATAGAAAGGCCCAGTTTTTTGTTCACCCCACGTTGCACGAAGTTGCTCAAGCTGTCTACTCAATCTATTCCTGTTCACTCGATGAAGAATGAGCACGACGATAATAACGAATATGACTCCGAAAATAAGGTACGTCATCTTATTGGAATAAGTAATGCACAAACTTAGGTTGACGGTTTAGTTAGTAAATAAAAATCAGTCGTAATTACAATAGCCCCCGGCTTTTATCAGCTGAGGATACAGGAAAATGTTAATGCGGGTGATCCCTTTTAGTCACAAATGCGGAGAATTGAGCAACGACTTCTCTGCCAGAAACTAAACAAATCACCGGCAGCAATGGCATCAAAAATCTTCCATCCCAGTCTTCTGATGTGGTGCAAACGCTTACAACATGCACTGCCAGATATACTAAGATAAATACCTTTGCCACTATATTGATTCCCTCCCTTTGAATTCCTCTCGCAAGAAAGTAATAAGAAGGCAATAGGAAGAACAGCGAAAATATATTATGACCCGTTGACCAGAATGGTCGCACGTGTACGAGAAGGAAAAAAAGCTTGGTCAGGAATAACCGTAACCAATAGACAGGATGATGCAAAATAAAAGAAACGATCTTGGTAATCGGCTGAGCTTTTTCATCGGGCACATACAATTGACACGGCGGCTGAACAACCAGCATTTCATACTGGACATCCGGCGGTAGCGTGGTAACATCGTAAATAACTTCGCCCTTTTGATAATTCTCCATCACATCAAACGTCAGCAGCATTCTATTTGCCACAGCAAGAATCATTGCTACCGAAATAACAACTACGCTAAATCTGACCCAGCCATTTCGAATATTAACAATCGGATTATATAGTAACGCAATCGCCGTCGCAGCCGCAATAGCAATACCGGTTGGTTTGATTAATGCTGTAAACAGAACCATGACACAAACTACTGCTAGCCTTATGTGAGATTGATGCTTAAAAAAAATTGCAAGCAAATACAACGAAAAGCAGGTGCAGGAAATGAATAAGGATTCAGCAAGAATGTATGAGTTCCAGGTTGGGATTTCTATGAATAGCGCGAAGCCAGCAGCGGTCAACAATGCGGCTCTGCTGTCGTTAAAAAGAATTAAGGACGTTTTGTAAAGTGATAAGACAGCGAGATAACTGACAAAATACTGAACGACGATAAGCGCCAGATAATCCTTCGATACAATGCGAATCATAAAAATGAATAGTGCATATCCGAAGTACCAGAAGTTATGCGGATCAAAATAAAATCCAGTGGATAGGTTCGTCGCGTACTCAATATATCTGGCTGAGTCGTTCACTTCCATGACCCCGTATTTCAGAAACAAAAACGCGCTGATTAGCCAAAATAAGAATGTGACAATAAAATATGGCCGCAACTTCTTCAAAGGCAAGCAGTGTTTGCGTTTGCCTGGTATTGACGAAGGAGGTTTGTGACACGGACCATTTTAAAGGTTGATGAGATTTGTGACTGATACTTAGTCGATACTGTCCGTGTAATTAAATTTTAATGTGATCCTTCGCATGTCTAATTTCTATCGCGACGCAAAGAGAATTCATTTTATATTTCTTCGTGGCGAACAACTAAGGCCAAATATTCTCCATTACACCTCTCCTTCCGTAATCCATTTTGGTCCTTCAGGTGCGACATATGCTTTCATAAGTTCAATGAGTTTAGGAATATCGTCACCCACGATCAGCATCTTTTGATTAACGACCTTTAGAAAACCCTTGTCGACCATCCGTTGGATAAATTCAAGTAACGGATCATAGAATCCCTCCATATTTAAAATTGCAATGGGCTTTTTATGAAGACCTAGTTGCGCCCACGTTAACATCTCAAAGAATTCCTCGAGAGTTCCGAACCCACCCGGCAGTGCAATTACTCCGTCCGATAGCTCATTCATCTTCGTCTTCCTTTCGTGCATCGAATCAACCAATATGAGTTCGGACAAATTACCATGGGCGACTTCCTTTGTCCCTAGAAACTTAGGCAATACTCCAATGGCTTCACCTCCTTTTGATAAAACGCCATTGGCCACACTTCCCATCAATCCAACCTGCGCACCACCGTACACAAGTCCAATGTTATATTCAGCCAAATATTCACCCAATCTAAAAGCCTCCTTTTGAAAGATCACGTCGCTTCCTAAGCTGGACCCACAAAAAACGGTTATCCTTTTCATATCAATTCCCAAAATCTGAGCGCTTTCCTTTCAATTAAAACTCACCCGATCTCAATATCCATTCCTACAGGACAATGATCTGACCCGAGATACTCATTGAAAATCATAGCATCTTTAACTTTTCCAATCCAGTGCTCACTCACCAGAAAGTAATCTATCCGCCAACCCATGTTCTTCGCGCGTGCACTAGTAACATAATTCCAGTACGTATACTTGACTTCTTCGGGATAAAATCGCCGCCAGGTATCAACGAATCCGCTCTCCAGCAATCGGGTAAAACCATCTATTTCAGTCTGTGTATAACCAGCTGATTTATTATAATTAGCTTTTGCATTTGCGATATCAATGGGTTGATGGGCAACGTTGAGATCGCCACAAATAATGACTGGCTTCCTACGCCCGAGCCAGTTGACATAATCCATGAACTCCTTGTCCCAGCGAGAACGATAGTCAAGGCGTTGCAAGCCATCGCCTGCATTCGGAGTATAGACGGTCACCAGAAAATAGAGCAGATATTCAGCCGTAATCACTCTGCCCTCCCGATCGTATTCCTCAAGCCCCATATCATAGGAAACCGACAACGGTTCTTCTTTGCTAAGAATTGCAGTACCAGAATAACCTTTGCGCGCCTTCGATGAATTGACATAAGTATGATACTCCGGAAACAATTCTAACGTAGACTTCACTTCTTCCAAACCACCTTTGGTTTCTTGTAAACAAAAGATGTCGGGGTTCATCGCCTTGATATCCTGAATGAAGTCTTTCTTGATAATAGACCGAATACCGTTAACGTTCCAATTGACAAGACGCATAGAATAATTATTAATTATGAATCAATGTCATTAAGTTAAGGAGAGAAATTTGGAAATCGATGTGCCAAATCAAATTCACTACTTCAACATAAAATTTTGCATTGGGACTGTCGCAATTTGTCCTGATCTTTCAAGAGATCCAAATCAAATTTTCATGTCTTAACCTAATGACATTGACCCGAAGGAACAATGCTCCATTCACAATAGAAAACTTTAGACTAACGCAGAATGCGATTCGAAACATCGATTTCAAATTTGCTTCGCTTAACCTATCGACAATGAATTATGAATTCCCGGATAACTCCGATTCTTGCGGGATTCTTTCTGCGCTGGCAAACAATCGAAAGTTGTGCTGAAAACCCAAAACATTCTTGAACAAAAAAAGTCCTGCCCGATGACCGGGCAGGACTCTAAAATCTATCGCTAAAACTCAGGCCTTTTTAGCCTTTGCTTTGAATTCCTCTTTGATCTTCTCGATGTCAATGTTCTTGATCACAGGTTGAAAGTTCTGGATCTTGAGTGACTGACGTCTTACGGCTGACTTAGCTTTATCCTTGCGTCCTTTTCTCTTAAGTCTTGTAATTGGCATAATCCGCTGCTTTAAGGGAGCGCAAAAATAAGGTGTTTTGGGTTATTTGCAAAGGGAGAAGTCGGAATTTTCGCTGTACTTATCCAATCGAGGCAAACCATGCACATATTTTCACTGAAGATAACTAGAAATGCAGTAAACGTTTGAATTGGCCGCGCATTCTGAAGGAATACTGAAGGAATACTGGAGGAATAGCGCTATAAGGTCGCTATAACATCGCTATAAGGTCGCTATAAGGGTTGCTGGAAAGAACTTTAGAATGCCGGATGGCGCGCTTGCAAAGGCCTATTGGACGACCTCTGGAGATTTGAAATAGCCATTTTTGAGGTTATTATCGCGTTTTATCCAAAGTATTGCTGGGAATCAACAATGCATTTCCCGCGTCTTTGCACGGTTGCATCGGGGCGGTGAAAAAAACTACATTTGCCGCAATGGAAAAGCCTACCCTCGCCAAAGGAACCCGTGATTTTGGGCCGGCCACGATGGCCAAACGTCAGTTTATTCTTAACAATATCCGCGCAGTCTTTCAAAAGTTTGGCTTTCAGCTACTTGAGACGCCGGCAATGGAAAACTTGTCCACCCTTACTGGAAAGTATGGCGACGAAGGAGACCAGCTTTTATTTAAAATTCTAAACTCCGGGGATTACCTTAAAGATGCCAACTTCAAAAACCTGGAAGCCAAAGACTCCAAAAAGCTGACTTCAGATATCTCCGAAAAAGGTCTTCGCTATGATCTGACTGTCCCTTTTGCCCGATATGTAGTCATGAACCGCGGCGAGATCACATTCCCCTTCAAACGCTATCAAATCCAACCCGTCTGGCGCGCCGACCGTCCCCAAAAAGGTCGATATCGCGAATTCTACCAGTGTGATGCGGACGTCGTCGGAACTGCATCTCTAATCTGTGAAGTCGAGATCATACTAATGATCAAAGAAGTCTTTAACAGACTCAGCGTTACCGATTACACAATTAAGTTCAACCACCGCGGAATACTCTCTGGCATCGCTGAAGTGATTGGCGCCAAAGAAAACGAGAGCTCATTGTTTGTTGCTATCGACAAACTGGATAAAATCGGAGAAGATAAAGTCCGCGAAGAACTCCTCACCAAGGGATTCATCGAAAATAATCTCGACGGGCTCTTTGATATGCTTAACCTGAAAGGCTCAACAAGAAATAAATTGGCTTTCCTTGCGTCTCGCTTTGATGGTAGCGCGAGCGGCAAGAAGGGCCTTCGTGATATTCAGGAAGTGCTCAACCTTCTAACCCACTTTGACGCAACTGAAGATCACATTGAATTTGATGTGGCGTTGGCGCGCGGACTAAGTTACTACACCGGCTGTATCTTCGAAGTGAAGATCAACAACTCAGGACTCGGAAGCGTAAGTGGCGGCGGGCGTTATGATAATCTCACTACATCATTCGGTGATAAGGATAATCTGTCAGGTGTTGGATTTTCATTTGGAGTCGATCGTTTATACGATGCTCTCGAAGTGTTGCAGCTTTTTCCAAAAGAAGCACAAGTTTCGTCCAAAGTGTTGATCTGTCATTTCGATGAGTCAAATCAGATATACGGATTAAAAGTGTTGTCGCAGCTAAGAGCCGCAGGGATCTCCGCTGAAGTTTATCCCGATGTCAGTAAGATCAAAAAGCAAATGGACTACGCGAATAAAAAAATGATCGCCTACACCATCATCATTGGTTCCGATGAAATGCAAAGTGAACTTTTGAGCATCAAAGACCTACAGACTGGTGAACAGGAAAAGCTAAATGTGGAGGACATCATTAAAAAGTTAAGCCATTAGCAGTCACGGTTGCCGCGCCGACGATATGACGCTGTGGTTGCAATGAGATCTAGTGCATGGAATTAACTTTGCGTTCATTGCGTCATTGCGACATTGCGGTTTAACTTTGCGCTAACTCTATGCCGGTTCACACTATCTCAGACAACCCACTCACCCTCCACGATGTATCGTTGATCCTGTCTGATCGTGACTTTAAACTTCAATTATCAACCGAATCGAAAAGTAAGATCGGAAAATGCCGTGAGTACCTGAACCTGAAACTCAAGACCAGCACGCAACCGATCTATGGTATCAATACTGGTTTTGGCTCATTATATAATAGAAATATTTCGGTCGATCAACTCGAGAAACTGCAGGAGAATTTAGTGAAGTCACACGCCTGCGGCACAGGACAACAGGTCTCCGATGAAATTGTCAGGTTGATGTTGTTTCTGAAAATTCAATCTCTCGCTTATGGTCATTCTGGAGTTCAGGTATCAACCGTAGAACGACTGATTGATATGTTTAATAATCGTGTCTTCCCGCAGGTCTTTGAGATGGGATCACTTGGTGCATCGGGTGACCTTGCTCCGCTTGCACATCTAACTTTACCCCTATTGGGTTTCGGTGAAGTTAACTTTGACGGCAAGATGCAGCCTGCGAATGTTGTGCTCAAGCACCTGAATTGGTCAGTGCTACAGCTTCAGGCGAAAGAGGGATTGGCATTGCTAAATGGCACGCAGTTCATGAGTGCATATGGGGTATGGATTCTGCATCACGCACGTCGGCTTATCAATTTATCATCCGTTGTTGGAGCATTGTCATTGGATACTTTTGACGGAAGGATAGAACCGTTTGATGACAAAGTCCACATGATTCGTCCGCATGTCGGTCAATCAAAAATTGCGGCTGAGGTCAGACAAATTCTTCAGGGTAGTGAATTGATCGTTCAAACAAAAAAACACGTTCAGGATCCTTACTCGTTTCGATGTATTCCGCAGGTTCACGGCGCGTCGTCAGATGCTATTGATCATGCGGCCTCAGTGTTCGTAATAGAAATCAATAGCGTCACGGATAATCCAAATGTCTTTCCGGAAGATGATCTTATTATCTCCGCTGGCAATTTTCACGGGCAGCCACTCGCGCTCGCCCTGGACTATCTAGCAATCGCACTTTGTGAGCTTGGAAGTATATCTGAACGTCGAACCTATCAACTCATTTCAGGCGTAAGAGATCTGCCGAATTACCTTGTCGCGAATCCTGGTATTAACTCCGGCCTGATGATTCCGCAATACACAGCAGCTTCGCTGGTGAGTCAGAATAAACAACTGGCAACCCCAGCATCCATTGATTCGATTGTATCGTCAAACGGGCAGGAGGATCATGTGAGTATGGGTGCCAATGCGGCAACCAAGGCCTACCGAATTGTTGAAAATCTTTACAGTATTCTTGCCATAGAGCTTGTCACAGCCTCTCAGGCATTGATATTTCGCAGACCGTTGAAAACATCGCCTTTTCTGGAGAGATTTGTCCATAATTTCAGACAACATGTACCGTTTATAGAAGATGACCGCGTCCTCCACCTCGACATCAAAAAAGCCGAAAGATTTCTGAAAAGCCAGGAAGCATTTCATGAACTATAAAAATCACATTCTCTTCCTGCTCTTCGCCGTCGTATCTACGGGACTATTTGCTCAGCCCTATGTGAGCAACAAAGGTCTTTATGAAGTCGATCAGATCAAAGGATGTGCGCCCCTGACAGTTAACATCACGATCCGCCCTCCTGCCGTTTGCGATGGAAGCAATCCATGTGATATGGATTTTGAGGGAAACACCATGTTCAAGAACTTAGTCTACTCATACACCTACAAGCAACCTGGCACCTATACGCTGAATGTTTTGTTTCAGACGCTTGGCACAGACCAGATAACGATAACTGTTCTCCCCAATACACCGCCAACGTTCGATATATACTCCTGCGGCGGAAATTCAGCACAGGTCAAAGTCACCGACACGAATTATAACCAGTATGTCATCAATTACAATGATGGATCACCAGATGTTATAGTACCGTCCGGAAGTCTGGCGAAGGACAGTCACACATTTCTTACGGGTGGAAATAAGATAGTAACGGTACGTGGTCGCAATCTGGGAGCTGAGGATAACTGCGACCCTACAAACAAGCCGATCGTGGCGCTCGCGGTGCTGCCGGTTCCGACGATCACGATGCTTGAAGTCCTCGACGACAAATCGCTCCGCCTCGACTTTAACAATCAACAGAACATTCTTTATAAACTGGAGATCGCTGTAAACTCTACGACGTTTCAACCTTATCAGGATATCTATAACGTCAATACTTATACTGCACAGAATCTTAAACCCGACGACGCTTACTATTGCTTTCGGCTGGGCGCCTTTGATCCGTGTAACAATGTAACCGTCTACTCGAATACAATCTGCAGCGCTGATTTCGACGCAGCCGCTCAGAATAATCAGAACCGTTTGAACTGGGCGACAGGTCTTGCGGGCATCAGCAGTTACTCGATAACGAAAACAAACGCAGCATCTTTCAGCGTGAACGCTTTACAGACTTCATTGGATGACACCGACGTGATCTGCGGTAATAAATATTGCTATAAAATGACTTCGCTCTATACTAATGGAAGTCGGGCCATTTCACTTGAGAAATGTGTCACTGCTTTTTCGTCAGACATTCCCGCAACGATTCAGAATATTTCTACCCGTGTTACAGGCAACAACTCTGTCGACCTGGTTTGGATTCAGGATCCAGGATTCAACGTGGCAGACTATACCGTACTGAAAGGCGGAACACCAATTGGAACATCGAACGTGACAACCTTCACGGATAATACTTTGCTGCCCGGCGCGAATCTCTGTTACACGATTAACTACACTGATGCCTGCGGCAACAAAAGTCTGACGAGTGCAGAAGCTTGCCCCATCAATTTGACCGGTAGCCTGCAGCCGACAAATTCAGTGAACTTAAGCTGGACTGCCTACAACGGTTGGAGAAATGGCGTGGACCATTATATGGTTGAAAGATTCTCGGACCAGGGTGACCTTCTTCAATCATTCAACGTTGGAACCTCGACGATCCTTGTGGACGATGAGGAAGATCCCGATCATCAGACCTACGTTTATAGGGTTACGGCATTTGCTGTTGAGGCGGGCGTCATAGAAAGCATCTCTAATACAATCACAGTTATTAAAGAGCCGAATATTTACCATCCTTCCGCTTTCACACCGAACGGCGATGGATTGAATGATACTTTTCAGGTATTCGCTCAATACACTGAATCGGTCGAGTTTATGATTTTCAATCGCTGGGGCGAGATGTTGTTCATCACTACAGACCTTGGGGTAAGTTGGGACGGGAGTTATAAAGGTAATGCCGTGCCAGAGGGTACTTATGTATTCAGGGCGTTTCTCACCGACATGGTCGGCCGCACGGTTGAACGCTCCGGAAACGTGCTACTAATGAGAAAGCGTCCGTAACATTCCGGCTTATTTATTTACATTTGAACGCACCCGAATAATCTCCAAAAAAGTAAAGCAGTCTTATGTTCGACATGATGAAAATGATGGGCAAGATGAAGGAAGTTCAGGCCCGTATGAAAGAAGCTCAGGACAACCTCGGCAAGATCACAGTGCACGGAGAATCGGGCGCAGGCATGGTGAAAGCAACGGTGAATGGAAAGAAAATGCTTATCGGAATTGATGTTGATTCTGCTTTGTTAAAAGTTGAAGATAAAGCGATACTCCAGGATCTTATTGTTGCTGCAGTGAATAAAGCAAATGAAGAAGCCGAGTTAGTGGCCAAAGAGGAAATGCGCAAAAGCACGGATGGTTTAATTCCTAATATTCCAGGCTTGGATCTTAGCGGTTTTATGGGATGAGCTTTGCTCGGCCGAAGCCTTCAGCGAAGGAGACCTTTGCTCGGCCGAAGCCCCTGGCGAAGGAGAGCCTTGCTCAGCCGAAGCCTTCAGCGAAGGCGAGCCTTGCTCAGCCGAAGCCCCTGGCGAAGGCGAGCGTTGTCATTCTCAATTATAACGGCGCGGCCCTCCTTCAGCAATTTCTTCCTTTAGTCGTTCAGCATTCTGGCACCGCATCGATCTTCATCGTTGACAATGCTTCGACAGATGATTCGCTCGAATTCGTGGAGCGGAATTTCACTGCAGTAAGGATCATCAGGCTCGATAAGAACTACGGATATGCGGGAGGATACAACCGCGCGCTTCGCGAAATCCAATCCGAGTATTACATTCTGCTCAACTCTGACATTGAAGTGACTACCGGATGGCTTGATCCGATGGTCAGGATCCTTGATCAGGAGGTATCAGTTGCCGCGCTTCAACCCAAAATATTATCGTATCGCGAGAAGAATAAGTTTGAGCACGCAGGTGCTGCCGGGGGCTTTATCGATTCGTTGGGTTATCCCTTTTGTCGCGGAAGAATCTTCGATTATGTAGAGTTTGACAAAGGCCAGTACAATGATGAATGCGAAATTTTCTGGGCATCAGGTGCGTGTCTTGTGATCCGCTCGCAGGCGTTTCATCAATTCAATGGATTTGATGAAGATTATTTTGCTCATATGGAGGAGATAGACCTCTGTTGGAAACTTCACCGTGCAAATATGCGAGTTGTATACTGTCCATCCAGTACAATTTATCATGTCGGCGCGGGCACCATGGCTTATGGAAGTCCGAGGAAAATTTTCCTCAATTTCAGGAATGGATTACTCATGATCTTCAAACACCTGTCGACTACCGAGCTTTTTTATAAAATTCCGATACGACTTTGCCTCGATTGGGTGGCTTTTATAAAATATTTTTTAAGTGGTGAATTGAAAAATAGTGCAGCAATTTTGAGAGCTCACGGAGCTTTCCTTTCAAATATTCCACGTGAATTAAGAAAGAGAAATGAGCTGTTGAGTGCTTATCCAACTTATCAAAAGAAGGGAATAATGAGGCCTGGATCTATCGTTTTTGATTACTATATAAGAAGGAAAAAGACCTTTGATCAGTAGTCCCAGATGGCTGTTCTGCGGCGTATATGCTTCCGCATATTCATGATAAACGCCAGTGAAAGGTAGATAATTACCGGTGATCCAAAGGTGATGAAAGTGGCGTAGATGAAGAACAAACGTATACTTGATGTTGCAACACCCAGAATATCTCCGAGGTTTGTGCAAACACCGAATGCATATGTTTCAAAAAAATGCTGTACCCGAACAGTCAGTCGCTCCATGCTAGCAGTCTTTAAAAAACTTTCGACTTGTATATTGGTCAATTCATCGACCAAATGTCATGCCCTTACAAATATAAGCGGCAGCACCATCCAATTTGGCAGTATCCTTGACAATTTTTTGAGTATAATTGCAAAAAAATACACGTAAGTATAGTTTTGCAACCTGTTTTTAAATCAACCATAAACTAAAAACCAATGAGAAAAGTAGTTTACTCATTATTAATCGTCGGAGCCTTGAGCCTCGGGGCATGTACATTGCCCAAGATGGTGAAAATGGCAAAAGAACAACAACTGACTGTCACACCGAGTCCGCTGGAAGTTCACAAAGATACAGTTGCCTTCGACATGGCAGCTAATCTTCCTGTTAAGATGCTCAAGAAGAAAGGGACAGTTTACACGCTGAATACCTACTATAAATTCGGAACGAGTGAAGTCGCACTCGATCCAATTCCTTTCAAATCTGAGGATTATCCTAATGCAAAGACTGAATCGCCTAAGGTAACGAAGAGTTTCTTCTTTCCTTACCAGCCGGCAATGAAGACACCCGGTTCACTTGAAGTTGAAGGTGTAGCTTCTAAAGGTGAAAAGAAAAAGGCAACGGCAAGAATGCCTGTTGCAAAAGGCGTTATCGCGACGTCAAAACTGGTTAAGCCCGTTTACTTCGCGGCTTTTGCTGACCACGGATACAACAATCAGGAAGAACTTGTTCCAGTTGTAATTCCTGATTTCATTTTCGAACAAGGTCGCGCTGTTTTAAGAACGAGCGAAATCAAGAGCGTAAAAGGTAAGCAACTTGACGCGTTCATCGCGAGCAAAAATGCTACCCGCACTGTCACCATCACCGGTACTCACTCTCCTGAAGGCGCCGAACGTATCAACGCAAAACTTTCTCCAGATCGTGCTGCCGCAATCGAAAAGTTCTACCGCACTGAAATGAAGAAGTATGACTACAAAGGAAAAGCTGATTCAATTAACTTTATCCTCAAGCCAGTAATCCAGGATTGGAACTACTTCAAGGAAGTTCTTTCTGCTTACGAAGGAATCACTTCAGAACAAAAGGCTGAATACCTCAACATCGTTAACGGTGGCGGCACTTTCGAATCACAGGAAAAAGACATGAAGAAGTTGAAGACTTACAAGAAAATCTTCAAAGATGTTTATCCTAAATTGAGAACTGCCAAGACGGAAATCCTCGTTGTAAAAGATAAGAAGACAGATGCTGAAATGTCTGTGCTTTCAAAACAAGTAACACAAGGTTCGCTTCCTGCTGATACGCTTGCCTACGAGGAAATGATGTATTCTGCAACGCTTACTCCTTCTATGGAAGAGAAAGTTGCCATCTACGAAGCTGCAACTAAAAAAGGTTCTAACTGGAACGCTCACAACAACCTGGCTGCTGCTTATATCGCACAAGCAATGGAAAATCCTAATAATGCTGCGGCTCTTGCTGACAAGGCAAACGCTCAACTTGAAATTGCTTTGAAATTGAACGATGCTCCAGAAGTTCACGCTAACATGGCTTCCGTAAGTATGATGAAAGGCAATGCATATGCTGCCTACAGTCACGCTGCTAAAGCACTTAGCGGTGGTTTGAAAGGTGACAACGCTGCTGGTGTAAATGGTGTTAAAGGTGCTGCTGAAATCGTGAAAGCTGCTTACCCTGCTGCTGTTGCATCTGAATCTGCTGCTTCCGACAATGCTGATAACCTATTCAACAAAGGTCTTGCTCAGGTTCTCAACAAGGACTACCAGAACGCAATGACTTCTTTCAAGGAAGCTACGACAAAGAACAGCAACCTTGCCGTCGCTTATTATGGCGCTGCAGTTGCATCCGCTCGCCTTGGTAACGCTGACGCTGTTGTTAGCAACCTTTCCAGTGCTGTTAAAGCTGACCCTTCTTTGAAGGAAGCTGCACTCGGCGATCTTGAATTCGAAAAATGGTGGACAGCTGAGTCATTCAGAAACGCCCTTAAATAATACTCATTGGTTAAAAACAGGAGTCCCTTTCTGACGTTTCGGAAAGGGACTTTTTTTATGCGCCGTTCCCAACAAAAATTCCCCGAATTCTTTTATCCTGTGTGTCCTGAGCCTATTTTTACACAGATTCCTGCCAGCAGGCAAGCAGAACAAACTTTAATTATGAGAGAGATTCAGTTTAGAGAAGCGCTTCGTGAGGCCCTAAATGAGGAAATGCGCAGAGATCCCAGTGTATTCCTGATGGGAGAAGAAGTGGCCGAATACAATGGTGCCTACAAGGTAAGTCAGGGTATGCTGGCCGAGTTCGGTCCTGAACGTGTTGTGGATACTCCTATCTCCGAATTGGGGTTCGCCGGAATCGGCGTAGGCGCAGCCATGAACGGTCTGCGTCCCATCATAGAGTTTATGACTTTCAATTTCTCTCTGGTTGCAATCGATCAGATCATCAATGGTGCTGCCAAGATCCTATCGATGTCTGGCGGCCAATACAGCGCCCCTATTGTGTTTCGTGGCCCTACCGGAAATGCAGGACAGCTGGGTGCGCAACACTCACAAAACTTCGAAAACTGGTTTGCCAATACACCTGGACTTAAGGTGGTCGTGCCGTCAAATCCATATGACGCGAAAGGACTTCTGAAAGCAAGTATAAGAGATAACGACCCCGTAATTTTTATGGAGTCTGAAATGATGTACGGTGACAAAATGGATGTCCCGGCAGAAGAATTCGTGATCCCGATCGGAGTAGCCGATATCAAAAAAGCAGGTAATGATGTAACCATCGTTTCCTTTGGGAAAATTATGAAGGTCGCACTCGCGGCCGCTGCAGAACTTGAGAAAGATAATATCTCGGCTGAAGTCATCGACCTGCGCACGGTTCGCCCGATCGACTACGCCGCGATCGTTGAGTCAGTGAAAAAGACCAACCGTTTGGTGATTGTTGAAGAGGCATGGCCTTTATCTTCCATTGCTACTGAAATAACCTATCACGTTCAAAAGCACGCATTCGACTATCTGGATGCACCTATTCATCGCGTAAACAGCTTTGATGTACCACTGCCATACGCGCCAACATTGATTGAAGCTATTCTTCCAAACGTCGCTAAGACTGTGAAGGCTGTTAAGGCTGTAATGTACCGCGACTAAGACAGCCCTTTTTATAGATTAATGTTCTGCAGATTCTGCTGGATGAGACTCTTCTTCCTTCGGTAATGTCTTTGGCGGAACCGAGTCTTCAAGCCACCGCATTTCCTCGGTGACCTCGGGCTCGGGTATTTTCATCCACCCGTAAGTGAAAATAAATATCAACAGTGTGGGAAGCATAAATGCGCCAAGCCTGAAGCGAATACCCGAATGGCTATAGGACCACGCACTAAAATCAATGCCGGTTTTGAAGAGCTGAACAAATCCGAGAAGCACAAGCGCACAAAATAACCCTGTGGCTATGCGACGTTTTATAAATTCTTTCTTCATACACCAGTTGATGATCTCAACGATCACCACGGCAATGAGACACACCACCGATACGGTTAGTAATGTTCTCGGAAAAGTCCGGAGATAATAATATCGGTATATGATAAGACCGATCTTGCCTAACATGTTTGGCGCCGATAGCAGGTAACCGTTTACCACCATCAACACTATCAATGTAAAATAGAAAGTTGAACGTCTCATAACTTTGTTATATAATGAATATACGAAGACAAAGGCATTGAAATAATGCTTTTCAGCCCAATGATCCCTAATGGCTTTGAAACGCTAATCCGCAAGGATGGCAAAAGCCGGGATTTTATACTTTTACAGACAACTAACTTTACCCTATCTTTCCCTGGCAGGCACGCGCAAATGGTAAACTTTCCACAGGACTTTAAGAACAGGATGTTATCTCAGTTAGGAACATCGTGGATTCTTTTTGAATCGTCTCACAAACTGCCCGCACCGGTTAGTATCAGAATTAATCCTTGCAAGTCTGACTTTGCAAACCCGATGCCTGTCCCTTGGACCAAATATGGATTCTACCTCGAACAAAGACCCGCGTTCACACTTGATCCTGAATTCCACGCAGGAAAATACTATGTGCAGGAAGCAAGTTCCATGTTTCTTGAACAAGCATTTAAGCAGGTTGCTACTGGCTTAAATTCAATTCGGGTACTTGACTTATGCGCAGCACCTGGTGGCAAATCAACGCACTTGCTTTCACTGATGGATGAAAACAGTTTACTTGTAACCAATGAAGTAATCCGGGCGCGGGCAAATATTCTATCCGAAAATATTCAAAAGTGGGGATACGATAATGTTATCGTCACTAACAATGATCCACACGATTTCTCAAGGCTTGAATCCTTTTTCGATATCGTCGTTGTTGATGCGCCATGCTCAGGCGAGGGGCTGTTTCGCAAAGATCCCGAAGCAACTTCTTCATGGTCGTTGGAAAATGTCGCGCATTGCTCCAAACGACAGAAGCGGATTCTTGAAGACGTCTGGCCTGCAGTGAAAGAAGGTGGATATCTGATCTATTCAACCTGTACTTATTCTCAAGCCGAGGATGAAGAAAATATGACCTGGCTTGCAAACAAAAATGATGTCGAATTCATAACGCTGGAGCTACCCGCAGAATGGAATATTGAAACTATTGTTCAGGGGAATGTAATTGGATACCATCTGTATCCTCACAAAGTGAACGGTGAAGGATTTTTTCTATCGGCAGTCAGAAAAATGAGCGGAACTCCAACTCGAGTTGGAGGAAAATCCGGGACGTTGACACAACCACCGAAAGCACACGCAGCACAGCTTCAATCCTGGTTGTTGCAGCCCGGGTCAAAAGCACTCTTTCAACACAACGATGAAATCCATTTCTTTCCAAGGCAATTGCTTAGCGATCTGGAATTGCTTTCGAAGCGTATATATATTCATCACGCCGGTGTAGGCATGGCGACAGCAAAACATGACAAGCTAATCCCATCGCATGGTGCTGCATTGTCATTGAGTCTGCGGAAAGAAAATTTTCAAATCATTGATTTGACGTTGGCGCAAGCGCTTCAGTTTCTTCGAAAAGAAACCCTGAACCTCGGCCTTTCAGGAAAAGGATATGCATTGGTGGGGTACAATGGCATGCCGTTAGGCTGGATCAATATTCTTAGTAACCGGGTGAATAATTTGTATCCGTCGGAGTGGAGAATACGAATGTGATAGAGAATTGTCGTGGGAACTAAATATTGAAAATGTCAATAAAACGCCAATGGTAAGTGATAACCCTGATTCACCATCAATAAAAAGGCAAGTCAGTAAAATGAAACTTCTCTAGCAATTTTGGTCGATCGTTCTGAAATACGTCCCAGCCCATCCAGACAGAGGCGTAGAGGTCCCCAAGACTGAAGCGCTGTTTCCACTTGATTTCACTTTTTTGCTCCTGCGCTATGGATATTGTTTCCATGAAAAATTGAAAAAAGGATGCAATTCATCCGATATCGAACCAAAAGTTCTTGGTCGGTTCCTAACCACCCCGATTATCAGTCATTTTCTTTATTTTTGACGCCTCTAAGAGCGTTCAATTACATGGCCCTGTCAACAAAATATGACCCGTCGGAAGTAGAAAGTAAGTGGTACAAGCACTGGATGCAGGCGGGATTCTTCCATTCCGAACCCAATCCTGAAAAGGAGCCCTTTACCATCGTGATTCCGCCACCCAACGTGACGGGTGTGCTTCACATGGGACACATGCTTAACAATACGATCCAGGATATTTTGATCCGGCGCGCCAGAATGTTGGGCAAGGAGGCTTGCTGGGTGCCTGGAACTGACCACGCATCAATCGCGACCGAAGCAAAAGTAGTAGCCATGCTTCGCGAGCGCGGCATCAAGAAATCTGATCTCACACGTGAAGAGTTTCTAAAGTATGCATGGGAATGGCGTGAAAAATACGGCGGAATTATCCTTGAGCAGCTTAAGAAACTCGGTGCATCTTGTGATTGGGAAAGAACCAAGTTTACGATGGACCCGGATTATTATGAAGCGGTTATCGACGTCTTCATAGACCTTTATAATAAAGGAAACATTTATCGTGGACTCCGCATGATCAATTGGGATCCTGCTGGAAAGACTGCGCTCTCTGATGACGAAGTAATACATCGGGATGTACAGTCCAAGTTATACTACATTAGATACCCGATTGAAGGAAGCGATGAATTTGTAACCATCGCTACTGTACGACCTGAAACGATCATGGCAGACGCAGCCATCTGCATCAACCCTAACGATACACGCTATCAGCACCTTAAAGGAAAGCGCGCCCGTATCCCATTGATTGATCGCGCTATCCCGATCATCGAAGATGAGTATGTTACGATGGACTTCGGTACAGGATGCTTGAAAGTTACGCCCGCGCATGACATGAACGACAATGAGCTGGGGCGAAAACACAACCTGGAGGTCATTGATATTTTGAATGAAGATGGTACGCTCAATAGTGCAGCGCAAATACTCGTAGGCGACGACCGTTTCGTTGCTCGAAAGAAGATTGCTAAGCTGCTTGATGAAAAAGGATTCCTCGATAAAGTAGAAGACTACAGCAGTAACGTTGGATTCTCTGAACGCACCGATGCTGTGATCGAGCCAAGACTTTCATTGCAGTGGTTTCTGAAAATGAAAGACATCACGAAGCCTGCTCATGAAAATGTGATGAATGACGTTATTCAACTCATTCCGTCAAAGTTCAAGAACACTTATAACCACTGGATGTCCAACGTACGCGACTGGTGTATATCACGTCAGTTGTGGTGGGGACATCGTATTCCTGCCTGGTACGATCCAAAAGGAAATACTGTCATTGCCCGCACGGAAGAAGAAGCTCAATTGAAGTACGACCAATCCTGGCCAGAACAGAAAGGCACGAAACTCGTTCAAGACAACGATGTCATGGATACATGGTTCTCAGCCTGGCTGTGGCCAATGGCTGTGTTCGATACGACCATCTTTAAAGACGGCAACAAAGGAAACAAGGATTTGAACTATTACTATCCCACCAATGATCTTGTAACCGCTCCAGAGATCCTCTTCTTCTGGGTTGCCCGAATGATCATTGCTGGATACGAGTACCGTGGTGAAAAGCCATTCACCAATGTATACCTCACTGGTATTGTGCGGGACAAACTGGGAAGGAAAATGTCCAAATCCCTTGGTAACTCTCCCGATCCACTGGATCTAATTGCAAACTTTGGTGCTGATGCTGTTCGTACCGGTATGTTGTTCAGTTCTCCGGCCGGCAATGATCTTCCATACGATGAGAAGTTGATTGAGCAAGGAAGAAATTTTGCCAACAAGATCTGGAATGCATTCAGGCTCGTTCAGGGATGGACGATTGACGAGTCTTTGGATCAGACTGAAGACAATATCACTTCTGGAGAATGGTTTGAAGAGAAATACAGTCTAACCATTCAAGAACTCAATGACTTGTTCGACAAGTTCCGCTTCTCGGATGCCCTACACGTTATTTATAAATTGATCTGGACTGACTTCTGCGCCTGGTATCTCGAGATGATCAAGCCAGAATTTGGCAAACCCATAGATAAGATTACGCACGGTCAGGCTATTGATTTCTTTAAGGTGTTATTGAAGGCGCTCCATCCGTTCATGCCATTTGTCACGGAAGAACTATGGAGTAATCTGCGCGATAAAAATGATTCTGAATGTATCATCATTGCGCCGTGGCCTACTGCAACCGCTGCCCCACAGCCCAGATTCATTGAGGAAGGCGAACGCGCTTTCAATCTTATCAGCGAAATCCGAAACTTCAGAAACGGCAAAGGCATTTCGCCAAAAGAATCACTGACACTTCATTGTAATAGCAATCCATTCCCGTTGTTCAAAGGAATTATCCTTAAACTTGGCAATGTCCAGGAGTTGATTGTTTCTGATTCTAAACCCGAAGGATCAACCTTATTGGCCGGTGCACTTGAGTTTACGATACCAGTGAATGGGAAAGTTGATAAAGACAAAGAGCGTGAATCCATTCTCAAGGAGCTTGAATACCTCAATGGTTTCCTGGTGACAACCGACAAGAAGTTGTCGAACGAAAAATTTGTTGCGAGCGCACCCCCGAAAGTTATCGAGATGGAAAGGAAGAAGAAGTCGGATACAGAGACGAAGATCAAGGCGCTGGAAGAAAGTCTTTTGAGATTGTAGAATCCATTTTAACCGCCAGGCGCTGAGAAAGACAAAACATTAAGTTATGTGTGATGTAATCATGGTATAGCACACATTGAACTGAAAACTCACAAACGCACTTATTCGCGCCTTTGAGGTTGAGGTTGCTCGTTTACTCCCGCTCAGAATCTCGCCGCCATCAACAACTCAATATTCTTATGCTTTAAGCCAAACTTTCTAGCTACGTGTTCATTGGTAAGTCCACCTTTATAGGTATAAACTCCTTTCATGAACCATTTGTGCGAGAATATCATCGCCTCCACTCCACCTTCTTCAGCAGCACGTAGAATAGTTGGTGTAAAAATATTACTTAATGCGTTTGCCGCCGTATGGGCCACCCGTGATGCAACGTTGGGGACACAATAATGAATCACACCATGCTTACGGAATACCGGCTTGCTCAATGTCGTTATCTCGGATGTTTCTATGCATCCACCCTGATCGATACTAAGGTCGATGATCAGGGAATCAGTTTTCATCTGACTCACCATCTCTTCAGTAATCACGTGCCTCGCTTTACCCTTTTCTGCTCTCAACGCGCCAATCACCACATCGGCAGATTTCAAAGTATCGCTTAGCGTGATTGTGTCGATTGTTGAAGTATAAATTTGCTGACTTAGCAGATGTTTAATCCGGCGAAGTTTGTAAAGATGATTGTCAAATACCTGAACTTCTGCACCAAGACCTAAAGCAGCACGCACGGCATACTCAGCTACAGTACCTGCTCCAATGACAACAACTTTTGTCGGGGGCACACCTGTAATACCACCAAGGATCACGCCCTTGCCGTTGTTGGCTGTACTAAGATACTCTGAAGCAATCAGCATCACGGTACTTCCTGCAATTTCACTCATCGCCCTCACAATGGGCATTCCGCCTACTTTATCCTCTATAAATTCATATGCTAAGGCTGTGATCTTCTTCTTCAACAGCGCCTGCAGATTCTCAACGGGTAAGTGCCCCAACTGCAACGCTGAAATCAAAGTCTGACCACCGTGCATGAACTCTATCTCCTCCATCGTAGGTGGTTCAATCTTCAAAATCACATCCGCCTGGTAAACTTCCTGTGGTGAATACACGATCTTGGCGCCTGCATCGCTGAATTGCTTGTCAGTAAACTTTGACCCAATTCCGGCCTTGGCTTCAACCGAGACCTCATGTCCATTGTTCACAAGCAAAGCCACCGCGTCAGGCGTCAGACTTATTCGATTTTCCTGCAGTGAAATCTCACGGGGTAGGCCGATGAAGAATGCATGTCGACGCTTTCTTACTTCCAACAACTGCTCCTGTGGGACCATACTGGCTTTCGCCAAGGCTTCAAATCCCGTTTTCTTTTTTTCCGTCATGTAGTGAAATGACTATGGTTCGCTCTGTATTACTGTGTGTGTCAATTTTTATCTTACCGTACCTGGGTGGGATCAGAGACGGGATTCTTTCGGGCCATTCGATAAAACAAGGGTATCCGGAGTAGAGATATTCGTCTGCTCCGATATCATACGCTTCCATTTCATCTTTGATCCTGTAAAAATCAAAGTGATAAATGCTGGAATTATCCTGCCGTTCATACTCGTTTATTATTGAAAAGGTAGGGCTGGTGATCATGTCTCGAACACCAAGCCTCTCTCCGATCTCTTTGATCAAAGTTGTCTTCCCAGCACCCATAGATCCGAAAAACAGCCAGACGGGATATTCAGAAACTCGGCTTGCAACCTCCTCTGCCACGTCCCTCAATTCCGGCAATCGTACTTCCCGAAAGACCAGACTTTCGTTGGTCATGATGCATTCTTCGAAGTTAAGAAAATAATGGGAATGATGATCTCTTCCATGCTCACACCGCCATGCTGAAAAGTATCTTTATAGAAGTTTACGTAGTAGTTATAGTTGTTGGGGTAAGCGAAGAACTGGTCTTCAATAGCAAATACATAGGAGGAAGACACGTTCAGCTTGGGCAAAAACAGTCGCTCCGGTTTCTGGACGTTCATGATCTTGTCGCCCTCATATCCCAAATTCTTTCCCTGTTTGTAACGGAGATTGCTGTTTACGCTGCGATCTCCGATGATCTTAAACGGTCTTTTTACCCTGATTGTACCATGGTCTGTGGTAATGACTACTTTCACATCTTTCTCTGATATTTTCCGCATGATGTCAATGAGCGGGGAGTGCAAAAACCAAGACTTCGTAATTGAGCGGTATGCCGATTCATCAGGCGCAAGTTCACGAACCATCGCCATATCAGTGCGCGCATGCGACAGCATATCCACGAAGTTGTACACGATAACATTCAGATCGTTCTGGAACAGATTGTTCACTGTGTCGACAAGATTTCTACCTTCTTCAAGATTCTTGATCTTGTGATAGGACATCTTCACATTCAGATTGTTTCTCCGAAGTTGTTTGCTCAGAAACTCCTCTTCCGAATTATTCTTACCCTCGTCCACATCTTCTCCCACCCAAAGATCCGGATTAGTCTTCGCCATTTCTGAAGGAAGCTGTCCGGAGAAAATTGAATTACGGGCATATGCCGTAGTCGTTGGCAATATTGAATAGTAGGTTTCCTCCTGTGTAACGTTAAAATATTCTGCGATAACCGGCTCAATTACCTTCCATTGGTCAAATCTAAGATTGTCGATTAATATAACGAATACAGGTTTTTTACCAATCTCAGGGAAGACTTTCTTCTTCATCAACTGATGGGACATCAATGGTTTGTCAGCTTTCGGGTCGTTCAGCCATGACTCATAGTTACGTATGATGAACTTGGCAAAGTTGGCATTCGCTTCGGTCTTCTGCATGTCAAGAACATCGCCCATCTCCTCATTATCCTTGTGATCCATTTCAAGTTCCCAGAACACGAGCTTCTTGTAAATATCAGCCCATTGCTCATGGTTCATGTTGTCTTGAAACGCCATGCTGATCTTTCTGAAGTCCTGCTGATAGTTCAGGTTCGTCTTTTCAATGACCAGGCGTTTATTATCCAGGATTTTTTTTACAGACAGTAAAATCTGACTTGGATTAAGAGGTTTAATCAAATAGTCCGCGATCTTTGAACCAATCGCTTCTTCCATAATGTGCTCCTCTTCATTTTTGGTGATCATCACCACAGGAAGATTAGGCTTATTATTTTTAATTTGAGTGAGCGCTTCAAGTCCCGACATGCCGGGCATATTTTCATCAAGAAACACGACATCAAAATGTTTGTCATCCGAAAGCTCCACGGCTTCCGAGCCATTATTAACAGGAGTGATATCATAACCGCGTTGTTCCAGGAAAAGAATGTGTGGCTTCAGGAGATCAATCTCATCGTCCGCCCACAAAATGCTATATCTTTGCATACTAAATTTTTTACGAAGTTAAACATTAATATCCATCGCAGTCCCCTCGGACGGAAGGATAAGATACCAAGGATCAGGCAATGATTCTGCCAGGATAACGAATGAACAAAAAAAAGATCATTAACGATCCGGTATACGGATTTATAACGCTTCACAGTGATCTAATCTTCGATATTATATCTCACCCTAATTTTCAAAGATTACGACACATTAAACAATTAGGGCTCACGGATTACGTTTACCCCGCCGCTTTGCACACCCGGTTTCAACACGCGCTTGGGGCAATGCATCTGATGGGTAAAGCACTTGAAGCACTCAGGTTCAAGGGAATCGAAATATCCGCAGAGGAATATGAAGCATCTCAGCTTGCTATACTTCTACATGATATCGGGCACGGACCTTTTTCACATGCATTGGAGGAAGTTTTGATACCAGGCATCGGACATGAAAGTCTGTCTTACCTCTTTATGGACAGGCTTAACTCTGAATTTGATGGCGCGCTGAATCTGACATTAAAGATTTTTCGAAATAGTTATTCGCGAAAATTCTTTAATCAACTTGTATCAAGTCAGCTCGACATTGACAGACTCGATTACCTAAAACGCGATAGTTTTTTCACTGGAGTTCAGGAAGGCACCATCGGAGTCGACCGGATTATTTCCATGTTGAATGTTCACCGTGATGAACTTGTTGTCGAACAAAACGGAATATACAGCATCGAGAGTTTTCTAAATGCAAGGAGACTCATGTACTGGCAGGTCTACCTTCATAAGACTACGGTAAGCACAGAACGGATGCTCGTAAATCTGATACGCCGTGCACAGACGCTGGTGCGTGCCGGGGAGTCATTGGTAGCTAGCGATGCCTTGCTCGTTTTTCTTAAGAATGAAGTAACGCTGTCAAGCTTCAGTGAAGATTCTCAAATACTTCAGGCCTTTGGACAATTGGATGACAACGATATCTGGGGCGCCGTGAAGTTTTGGAGAAACAATGACGATACAATTCTTTCATTACTTTCAACCATGATGATTGAGCGAAAGCTTTTCAGAATAAGACTCAGCGCCGAACCCATCAAGAAAAATCAACTTGAAGAAATTCGCGAAGCGGTGATGAAACAATTCAAATTACTAAGGTCTGAAGTACCATATCTATTTTCTCACGGAACCGTTTCCAATGAAGCTTATACCGAAGGGAAAGAGATCAATATCCTCATGCAAACGGGAGAGGTTTTGGGAATAGCGCACGCGTCTGACTTACCCAACATTAAAGCAATCAGTAAAATCGTGAAAAAAAACTACCTCTGCTGGCCTAAAAATGTATCTTTGTAAGGGTACGTAATCGTTATTAAATATCAACTCATCAATGGATAGGTTTTTCATAAACCGGTTGGTAACAATGACACCACATAATTCCAGGACTAACTACAGAGCGTAAATGGAGTTTACCATTAATCAAATTGCCGGCATGTTGTCGGGGGAAGTGAAGGGAAATGGTGCGGAAAAGATTGTCATGCTTGGTAAGATCCAGGAAGCGAAAAAAGGACAGATATCATTTCTCTCGAATCCTAAATACGAACAATACATTTACACAACGCAGGCATCGGCCGTGATTGTTAGTAAAGATTTCGTTGCAAAAAAAGAAATAACCACTACCCTGATCGTTGTTGACGATCCGTACATCAGCTTTACGCGATTACTCGAGGAATATCACAAGCTTGTAAGCTTTCAAAAGTCTGGAGTAGAACAACCGTCATTCATGGCGGAGAATGCTACGATTGGCAAAGGATTTTATCGCGGGGCGTTTTCATATATCGGCAGTAATGTAAAGGTCGGCGAGAACGTCAAGATCTATCCACATGCGTATATCGGAGATAACGTTGTTATCGGCAACGATACAATTATTCATCCCGGGGTAAAAATTTACGCAGACACAAGGATCGGCAACAATTGTGTCATTCACTCCGGCGCGGTGATAGGCAGTGACGGTTTCGGCTTTGCTCCTCAGGATGACGGGTCCTACAAAACGATACCACAACTGGGGCACGTAATGATCGAAGATAATGTGGCCATCGGAGGAAATACTGTGATCGACTGCGCTACCCTCTTTGGAGATGCGACCGTGATCCGCAGCGGTGTAAAACTTGACAACCTGATCCAGATTGCCCACAACGTTGAAATAGGTCAAAACACTGTCATGGCAGCTCAGACGGGCATTTCGGGGTCAACCAAGATCGGCGAAAACTGTATGATTGCGGGTCAGGTTGGCGTTGCTGGACACTTGGTCATTGCGAGCAATACGGGCCTGGGTGCGCAGTCTGGTATTTCGAAATCGATCAGAGAATCTGGTCAGAAACTGATGGGATCTCCAGCCTATGTGTATGGTGACTACTTCAAATCATATGCGGTATTCAAGAACCTTCCTGATATCAACCATCGCCTCCGCGAACTTGAGATCAAACTTCAAAATGTCCAACGCAACTCACTCCCGGTTGATTAGTCTGACGAGGCTGAACGGGCTCTTGATGAGTGTCTGAAAACTTCAAAATTGCATTATCTGGTGTTTGAAGTTAAATTTGCCCACTTTTGCTAATCATGCTTAATATTAAACAGCAAACAATTCAGAAGTCTGTTTCTCTCTCCGGCGTTGGCTTACACACCGGGGTTCAGACAAACATGACCTTCGTGCCGGCAAAGCCTAACCACGGGCTTAAATTTCAACGAATAGACTTGCCCGGTTCGCCTATTATCGATGCCGACTGCGACAACGTGGTTGATGTATCACGTGGAACTACAATCGAGCAGAGTGGCGCCAGAGTTAGCACTATCGAACACACCCTTGCCGCGTTAACCGGCCTTGAAATAGATAACGTCATTATCCAGTTGGATGGCCCCGAGTGTCCTATCATGGATGGTAGTTCCATACAATTTGTCGACGTGCTGAAGGCGGCCGGGTCTGAAGAGCAAAATGCATTGCGTGACTTTTTTGAAGTCCAGGAACCATTGTTCTATCGCGAGGCAGCAAGGAATGTAGAGATTGCCGCACTTCCGCTTGAAGATTATCGCGTAACGGTAATGATCGACTATAACTCTCCAGTCCTTGGAAGTCAGCATGCGTCGATCACAGACATCCGACAATTCGAGAAAGAAATTGCGTCATGCAGAACATTCTGCTTCCTCCACGAACTCGAGATGCTCTATAAGAATAATCTGATTAAAGGCGGAGATCTGAACAACGCGATCGTGATTGTTGATCGTGTCGTACAGGAAAATGAGCTTGACAACATTGCAAAGATGTTGGGCAAACCTAAAGTAGCAGTGAAGCAAGAAGGCATCCTGAACAACATAGAATTAAGATATAAGAATGAACCTGCACGACATAAACTCCTCGACATCGTCGGAGATTTGTCACTCGCGGGCAGGCCTCTGAAAGCACAAGTATTGGCAGCACGTCCCGGTCACGCGGCGAACGTTGCCTTTGCTAAGAAACTTAAGAAGGCGATGCAGGAGTCGGATAAGAAAGGCAGACCAAAGTACAATCCAAATCTTCCTCCTGTAATGGATATCAACAAGATATCCGCGACTTTACCACACCGCTTTCCGTTCCTTTTGATTGATAAGATTATTTACCTCGATAACGAAAGCGTAGCAGGAGTAAAGAATGTAACAGCAAACGAATATTTTTTTCAAGGGCACTTCCCTGGTAATCCAGTAATGCCTGGTGTTCTTCAAATTGAAGCCATGGCACAGATTGGTGGTATCCTGGTGCTAAATACAGTTCCTGATCCCGAAAACTATTGGACATATTTTCTTGGAGTTGAAAATTTCAGATGGAGAAAGATGGTTTTACCTGGTGACACGATGGTCATTCAGTGCGACCTCCTGGCTCCTATCAAAAGAGGTATCGCCAAAATGACGGGCAGAGGGTATGTTGGAAACACGCTGGTCTGTGAAGGAACTATGACCGCTAGCATTGTCCGTAAAGACTCATGAGCAGATTTCCATTAGCTAACGTACACCCTGATGCAAAAATCGGTGACAATGTTACAATTGAACCTTTTGCAACAGTTCATCGCGACGTCACCATTGCAGAAAATTCATGGATCGGTGCCGGTGCCATTATCTGGGACGGCGCGCGTCTTGGGAAGAATGTGAAAATATTTCCAGGTGCATCCGTGTCATCTCCTCCACAAGACCTGAAATTTGCAGGCGAAAAAACGGAAACGTATATCGGTGATAATACTGTTGTGCGCGAGGCCGTTACAATCAGCAGAGGCACCGCGGATAAATTCAAGACGGTCATCGGCAATAATTGCATGTTGATGGCTTACGTTCATGTTGCACATGATTGTGTCGTCGGTAACAATTGTATTTTGGTAAACGCGGTGCAGGTGGCGGGACATGTCACAATCGATGATTGGGCCATTATTGGCGGCGCCAGCGCGCTTCATCAGTTTGTCAAAGTCGGCGCTCATGTGATGTTATCGGGAGGTTCATTGGTACGAAAAGATGTTCCCCCATTTACTAAGGCCGCGCGTGAGCCGCTGACGTATGCGGGTATCAACACCGTTGGTCTGCGCCGTCGTGGTTTCAGTTCTGAAAAAATCACTGAGATCCAGGAAATATATCGATACATTTTTTTGAAAGGCCTTAATAATGCTAAGGCACTTGACATGGTAGAAGACAAAGTGCCATCAAGTACTGAACGTGATTATATTGTCGACTTCATCCGTACTTCAGAACGAGGAATTATGAAAGGCTACGGCGGAAACGACTAAGCTCAGATATTTCTTAGTCCGGATTGCACTGATAACTTCATTGAAGATCGTATTATCAACTCTACCATCAGGAGACCATGTACCTGGGACCAATAGCGATCACAATTCAGGATCTCGGAAAAAAATTCAATACAGAATGGATTTTCCGTGGAATGTCCGGCACATTTGAACCCGGCAACATTTATGCGATTACCGGCCCAAACGGTGGCGGAAAGTCGACGCTCCTTCAGGTGTTGTGGGGACAGGTACCTCCCTCTCATGGAACACTGATCTATAAGGCAGGAACCACAGTCGTTCCGCACGACGATGTGTACAAATACCTGTCGATCGCGACCCCTTATATGGACCTCATTGAAGAATTCACGCTGGAAGAACAGGTAAAATTTCACTTCAATCTCAAGAAGGCGCGCGATGGCCTGAAGCAAAGCGAAATGATTGAACGTATGTACCTCGGCAATGCCAGAAGCAAGTATATCTCAAATTTCTCATCCGGGATGCGTCAGAGAGTGAAACTCGCGCTTGCATTCTATACCGAATCCAGCATAGTATTTTTGGATGAGCCCAGTACGAATCTAGATTCGAAGGCTTTCGAATGGTACCAGTCCGAGTTGTCAAGGCTGCCGGCACAATGTCTGGTTTTCATTGCAAGTAATCAATCGTCAGAATATCCGTCAAACGCCCAAAAAATTGATATAATGAGCTATAAGTAATGGTTACATGACATTTAAGAACGATATTAACAACGCCGTTAGCAGCAACACGTCGAGGTTTCTTTTGAATTTATTACTTTTACAAGGATATTTCGTGATCAACTAATCTGTACGTATGAAAAAAGGATCTGGACTTTTGTCTATTGTTTATCTTCTAAGCCTAAGTCTTTTCTTTGTTGGCTGCGGTGGCGACGATCCAACGACATCTGAAGAAGAAACTCAACTCAACAAACTTAAAAGCACATGGACGCTTCAGAGTGTTAATAATGATGGTAATGACCGAACCTCTGAATATCCAGGAATGACCTTGACCATCTCAGGTACGTTTACAAGCGGTGGTACTTACAACTACAGCAGTACAGCAACGGATTGGCCAAGTGTCAGCCCGTGGAAGGCCATTGACACTTGGAAATTTAAAAGCGATGCTGTTTCATCTTCTGTTGTTCGTCAGATCGATTTAATAGAAATGAACTACTTACTTACCAACAGCGACAACACGCTGTCTTTGACTTTCGATTACCCCGACACAGGTACCGGATTTAACAATGGCCGTACGGAAACGGTAAAAGGAAAGTGGACTTTCACTTTCTCCAAATAAAAAATCTAATCTAATGATTTCCAAAGGCTGCCGGTAGGCAGCCTTTTTTAGTTTCCGCGCATGTATTTTTCGATGCGGGAGAAAATGCCAATAGACGAATGATTTTTCCCAGATATATATCTCGTCAAATTTGATATTGCTTGGAGTAAGGACATCTTGTAATGTCTCTGCAATCACCAACTCTTACGAAGATCGTGCTTCGGTCATCATAGCTTACAGCCCTTTGTAAATTATTGTACTGAATAAAAAACGCTTTATAAGCTGCCTGCCCATAAGATTCTTGTGGCTTCACGTTCCGCCTACCAAATTAAGATTGTTACAAGTGGATGCCCAGTACTTAAATAATTTCATCTCAATCTCCTCCGAAATCATCGGTCGACGATCTTAGTTGAAAATATAATATGTACGAAGTTTTGGGCAAGTGATTGTGACATAACGGTTGTTTTCAAGAACCAAAACTAGCGTTGTCGCACTACCATTAAACACTGTTTTCCAGTTCGTCAGGAAAATTGATGTTACCAAATGCGTTGCAACCAGGACTTAGTGGAGCTGAAACGGCATGCCCTTTCAGGGCAACGATTAATCCCAACATCTCATTACCCAAGGTAGGCCGGGACGGCCTACCTTGGGCTCAGGTGTTTCACCCTTGCAGGGTGCGGTTCCAAGTTGTTAGATGGTAAATTCGAAGTAGACCTTTGTTAAATCATCTCTCTTTTCCTCTAAGCACTTTACATTAATGATATTGATCTATCGCCCCGCAAGTGGAATAGATAACCGAGACAGCACGCCGACCCTTGGGCTCAGGTGTTTCACCATTGCAGGGTGCGGTAGTCGGGAAAATTGATGTTACCAAATGCGCTGCAACCAGGACTAGTGGTGCCGAAACGGCATGCCCTTTCAGGGCAACGATCAATCCCAACATCTCATTATCCAAGGTAGGCCGGGACGGACGACCTTGGGCTCAGGTGTTTCACCCTTGCAGGGTGCAGTTCCAAGTTGTGAGATGGTAAATTCGAAGTAGACCTTTGTTAAATCATCTCTCTTTCCCTCTAAGCACTTTACGTTAATGATATTGATTTATCGCCCTGCAAGTGGAATATATAACCGAGGCAGCACGCCGCCCCTCGGACGCAGGTGGTTCACACTTTCGGGGCGTATTTTAGCTATTCATGTATTGGCGAAGTTTGCCCTGCAAGGGCAATATACCCGAGCCTAGGGTCGGCCGCCCCGGCCTACCCTAGGATAAACGTATCTCTATACCCGGTGCCCTGAAAGGGCAGGTCTCTGCACTGCAGACGAATATGCCGTGCATTTCGTGGATCGCTTTAAAATTTAGGATGCGCGGGCGATACGACTTACAATTTTTTGTTACCCCAAACAACTCGATAAAATTCTGAGCGGACATATTCACCATTACTTCAACACCACAATCGTAATCCCATCACCCCCCTGCTCGACGTGCTCATCTCTGATGCTCTCTACCCCCCGATAAGTTTTCAAATGATCGCGAACAACTTTTCTTAACACTCCCTCGCCCTTGCCGTGCAAAATCCTGATTTCACTCTGCGCTAATAAAATCGCCGTGTCCATAAACTGATCGACTACACCAAGCACTTCATCAACTCTCTTACCTCGTATGTCTAATGTGGTGCTGAAATGTGCGCGCTTCTCCTGAACATTAATTCCCGCAGATCTCAATCGCGTGACGACATCACGTTCTAACGGTGTATCCGATTTTTCAAGTTTATCAACCTTGGTTAGCGATTTCAACAATCCAAATTGTACAACAGCATTATTTCCATTCAAGGACATGATGGTTCCGCTGCCGTCCTGACCGATAAACCGAACTCTGTCACCTTCCTTTAACGTTTCCTTTGCTCTCGCCACACGTGCGGGCGCTTCACCTACCCGATCCGTTAGCGACTGTAAACTCTTTCTAACCATACTCGTTTCCTTCTTCTCAGCTTTGTTTTCTTTAATATGGCGGATCGTCTTTTCTATTTCTTTGTTCGTCTGCCTCAACAAATTCGATGCATCCTCTTTCGCTTTTGTAATAATATCCTTCTTACGCATTTCAAGCTCAGTATAAAGCGTTTGATACTTTGCTACAGATTGCTTCAAATCAGATTCTTGTTTGCTCATCCGCTTCTCCTTCTCACTCATCTCCTGTCGTTCTCTTTCCAATGAACGCACAAGCTTTTCAAATCCCGCTAAATCCTTTCCAACAAGCTGTTCTGCTTTTTTTAATGTTTGTTCTGGCAACCCGATGTTTTTGGCAATCTCGAGCGCGAAAGAACTTCCGGGTTTACCAACATCCAGAACAAATAATGGCTTTAGATTTTGATCATCAAATCGCATCGCGGCATTTCGAATCCCCTGATGTTGTCCCGCGTAGAGTTTCAGATTATAATAGTGCGTGGTTGCCACACCCCAAACCCGACTATTTAAAAGCCCTTCTAAGATGGCCTCTGCGATCGCGCCACCAAAATTGGGATCAGTTCCTGAACCCAGTTCGTCAAGCAACACCAAAGAGCGATCTGATGATGATTGTATGAATACTTTCATATTCTTCAAATGACTACTATACGTGCTCAGGTCATTCTCAATAGACTGCTGATCGCCAATGTCGAGAAAGATATCGTTAAAAATTCCGGCCCTTGACCGATCCGACACCGGAATAAGCATCCCACACTGAAGCATATACTGCAGTAGTCCGACAGTCTTCAAGCAAACTGACTTTCCTCCCGCATTCGGTCCAGAAACCAATAGCATGCGTTGTTGCTGATTTAATTCTATGCTAAGTGGAACTACGGATCTCCTTCCCTTAAAACTCAAATAAAGCAACGGATGCCTTGCGTTATACCAAGTCAACTCGCACTCTTTTTCCAGTATAGGAAGATCGGCATTGATCTCAACTGATAACGTCGCCTTTGCGCGTATAAAATCGATCTGGGAAAGAAAATCAAATGCCTTTCGTAGGTCTGGTAGTGATATCCTAAATGAATCAGTAAGCTGTCTCAGTATCCGAATCACTTCGCGTTTTTCCGCATGCTCAAGATCCCTGATCTCATTGTTGGCATCCAACATTTCTGCTGGTTCCATAAATACTGTCTGGCCGGTCGCGGACTCATCAATGATGAAGCCCTTCATGCGTCGCTTGTGTTCCGCCAATATCGGAATGACGATCCGCCCGTCTCGGATTGTGGGTAATGCGCCTTCCGGTACCCAACTCTCGCTCACTGCGGCTCGAAACACCTGATCGGCAAGTCGTCTCAACCTGCTTTGCTCGTCTCTCAACTTCTTTCTTATCCTTGATAATTCCGGACTTGCGCTGTCCCTGACCGTTGCTTTATCGTCGACCGTGTTATGAATTGATTTTGACAGTTGATCTGTAATTGTAATTGGATGTGTAAGTTTGTCAAGCTCAGGATAGATTTCGGCGTTCTTCGAAAGGAATACTCTACTTTGGATAATAGTTTCTAATCCGTAAGCGAGATTCAACAATTCGTCGGCTTCAAGCCAGCTTCCCTCCAACGCAATCTTCTTTAACCAGTCTTCTGCATCAAAAAAATAACGAGAAGGAAAAGGTTCTCCCTTTTCGATAATCAACCTGAACTCCAGATTTTGCTTTAACAGAATTCTGATGGATTCATACGATGTATTGAACTGCATCTTGTCAACCCATGCTTCGCCCGAAATACTATGACAATAGCCTTTTAGCTTTTGACGTATCTGATCAAAGCCAAGCTTGAGTTCAAAAGTTTCGGGAAAGATCATTTTTTGACCTGATTGGAAATCAAGCGTTGTTCGTGAAGATTCAGGGTATCGATCAGCGCAGAATATATTTCGTCAATCTCTTTCGGGGTTTTCGCGTAATAGTCGAACGAACGTCTAAAAGTCGAATCGCTGGTGCCCGCCGACGCAAATGCTCTCTCTTTCATCGCCACAAATACTTGGTTAAGAGAGTCCCGTTTAAACCCGAGGCTATTTACGCGTTGCTCTATCAAGTATATCTCGGTCAGGGTCTTCACCATTTCTTCCTTGGACAGCAGGTCTTTGGGCGGGCGTTCACCACGTGAACACTGCTGAAAAGTGCATACCAGAAGTAGTATTGCACCAAAATGCACCAGCAATCGTTTTATACACTTTGTCACTTCATACTTAATTTGGCTGGGAAAAATACTCATAATTGTTCTATTTTTGGCGAAATCGGCCCATTCGGCAATTGCCTTTGATATGGACTGAGAGACAAAGACTATTCCAGGAAAACGGCAGTGCGGGACCTTCTTAAAAAATTGCGCAAGTACGAGATTCAGATCCGGAAGGCTATTAATAGTCAAATGCAGGGTGACTTTCGATCTGTCTTTAAGGGGTCTGGTCTGGAATTCGATGATGTCAGACCCTATCAATATGGTGACGACATCCGCACCATCGACTGGAATGTCTCGGCGAAAGGTCATGGGACATTTGTAAAGACTTTCCGCGAAGAAAAAGAACAAACTGTCTTCTTTGTTCTTGATGTGTCGGCTTCCGAAGATATTGGGAGTGTCGGAAGCACAAAAGCCGACGTGGGCAAAGAAATCTGCGGAGTCCTGGCGCTTTCCGCCGTACGCGAGTCGGGTCACGTTGGGTTGATCTGCTTCTCCGATCAGAAGGAAAAATACATCAAGCCCACCAAGGGGCACCTGCAGGCTTACGAAATCATTACAACGTTAACCAAGTTAAAGCCTCAGTCGCTGAAGACCAATCTGACAAAAGCGATCGCCTTTGCGTTAAACGCGATCAGACGAAGGAGCGTGGTCATCCTCATTTCTGATTTTATCGATGATGGTTATGTCCACAATCTTAAAGCGCTGGCGAAACGTCATGATTTGGTAGTCATTCACATCAGCGACAAACGCGAAACAAGACTGCCAAAACTCGGGATAATCCCTGTGATCGACAAAGAATCTCAAAGAACACTTTGGATCAATACTTCTTTTGGCGACTTCCGGGAAAAAATAAGTAAGAAACTTCAGGATCGAAGAACTGAACTTGAACAGTTCAGCCGAAAACATCAAATAAATTTTATCTCATTGGACACCGACGAGGACTATGTTCCAAAACTTCTGAGATTATTCAAGGTTAGAAATAAATCACTAAAGTCCTGACGTGATGAAGAGTTACCGTCACAAGAATTTTATCGGATACCTTTTAATCGCCTGGCTTTGCGCAGGTAATCTGGCCGCACAGGATGTAGTCGTTCATGGTAGATTTCTCGAGGACAGCCTTGCCATTGGCGATGTAACAGGGTTTTATCTCACGGCCAAGTATCCTTCAAAACTTAATGTCCTTTTCCCTGACACCACATTTAGCTTCGCGCCGTTTGAATATTCCCGGAAAGACTATTTTCCAACCAGGACCGAAGGTGGCAAAAGTTACGATAGCACGATCTACTACCTCTCAACCTTTGAGGTCGAAAAATTACAATCGCTAAGCCTTCCGGTGTTTCAACTGAATCCAATGGATTGCACTGTCTTCGTATCTCCACGCGATACGATTATGTTGAGCGAATATGTGAAGAACCTTTCTGATACACTCGCTGCGAAAAATCTGCCGCTCAGAGTAAACACCACATATCAGAATGTTAATTACCTTTTTAATTACCCGATCTTATTATTTGTGGCAGGCGTATTACTTATCTCGGGAATCGCAGTCTGGCTAATCTTTGGGAAGAGGATTCGTAAACATTACCGTTTGAAAAGGATGCACAAAATGCACCAGAAGTTTCTTCGGACGTATAGCGCACTGGTTGACGGAATACAGAAAGCATTTTCGACGACGGGAACTGAAAGTGCGCTTGTGCAGTGGAAGCAGTACATGGAGCAATTGGAGTCGCGTCCCTATACCAAACTAACAACTCGGGAGACTGCACGGCTGGAAAATAATGAAATATTGGGCAGAAATCTACATTCAATAGACGGGGCGATTTATGGTCATAATACCAGCGTCCTCGAACCACTCGAACATTTGAAATCATTTGCCCATCAAAGATTTGTTAAAAAAATGGAGGAAGTGAAACATGGATAAAAGCTCGTGGCTATCTCCGGAATGGTTCAGCTTCTCAACGTTTAATTCATTTACGTGGGAGAACGTTGTATTTCTCTACGCCATCATTGCCGTGCCATTACTTTTTCTTGTACGATGGCTGACAAGATTCAAATTAAATCAGAAGCTTCCTGTCGCCGTCACACAAAAAGATTTGCACGTTTCTGCTTTGACATTAATTCGTTTTCTTCCTGACATCATGCTGATGCTCGCCGGTAGTCTTATTCTTGTAGCCCTTGCAAGACCGCAGAAGACAAATGAAAAAGTAGAACAGTGGACTGAAGGAATCGATATCATGATCGGACTAGACATCTCGCAGTCTATGCAGATTGAAGATTTTATCCCGAACCGACTTGAGGCAGCCAAGGAAGTGGCAAGAAGTTTTATCGCGGGCCGTGTTCAGGATCGCATTGGTATCGTTGTGTTTTCAGGCGATGCATTTTCATTGGCGCCTCTGACTACAGATTATAGTTTGCTAAAAACATATCTCGACGAAATCAGTTTCGAGATGATTGAAAATCGCGGTACAGCTATTGGCAGCGCGTTGGCCGTGGTTACGAACAGAATGGGCGAATCGGAAGCAAAATCAAAAGTATGCATTCTCTTGAGCGATGGTGACAACACGGCAGGGAATATTGATCCTATAACGGCCGCTCAACTGGCTTCTGCTTATGGCATAAAGATCTATACGATCGTTGTCGGTAAAGAAGGTCTGGTACCTTATGGTAAAGATTTCTTTGGAAGACCTAACATGATTGAAAACACTGTTGATGAAACCACGATGCGTAAAATTGCGAGCATTGGTGGCGGTGAATTCTTCAGAGCGACCGACAACAAAGCGCTTTCACAAGTATTTGCCCGGATCGATCAATTTGAAAAGGCGGAGATTAAAGAGACACGATACAAAGACACATCCGATTACTACTTCATTTATCTCCAGTGGGCAGTAGCTTTTTTCTTATTATGGCTGGCATTGAAGTCCACATTCGTGAGCAATGTATTGCAGGACTGACAAGCGACAAGTCATCGCGTATGTATTATAAATTTAGTCTTGGTCGTATAGATCCGGCGGCCTTCGGCAGGTAATACCAACATCAAGTCATCGCAAAGTAAAGTTCGTCTTCTAAGCTTCCAGCTTTATCAATGCGGTATGGCATCGGGGAAGAATATTAGCCGGCTTGCAAATGCCATAAGTACAATCCCTAAAACGATATTCATAATTTTGACAACCATTGGGGTAATCAACACGCGAAGTTTATCAGCAAGTTTTGCTTTGATCACATCTGTCATAAATACGGTACAGACGATTGACGCAAAATAAACAAAGGCTTTACTCGTACTCGTGTACCCAAACCGCGTTGTTGCTACCCCAACTGTTGCAATCCAGAAAAACAATACCATCGGACTGAGCGCATTAATGATAAACCCTTTACCTGCCAGTTTGATCCAGCTTCCAGTGTATCCTTCTTCGCGTTTAAAATGCGTAAGCTTTTTGCTTTTCACCAACAGATAGTAAAGTCCGAAACCCATGAGTATCGTGCCACCGAAATACGACATGTAGTGTCTGAAATTGGGTGTATCCATGAATTGGATCAATCCAAGGAATGAAATTAGAATGTACATCGAATCACTGACGCAAACGCCAACAGCTACGAAAACGCCGCTGCTGAATCCATGTTCGATGCTTGTCTGAATAATGGTAAAAAATACGGGGCCGATGAGGAAGGTCAGTATTATACCTGAGACAATTCCATTAAGTATAACTTCCATTGACGTGATGTTGAAGGAAACTTTTCCAATCATCTAGTTGTGCATTCTTCATAACTCGTGGAAATTTATTCTGACCTCCAACCTTTCCTTTTGATTCCATCCAGTCGTAAAATGTCTTCACGGGGATTATATCCACAAATACCTCTTTTAACGCCGCACTACGTTCAACCGCATAGTCATCGTTTAACTCTTTAAGGTGTTGGTCAATTTTGTCTCTAAGCAACTTTTCATCGACTTTGTCATCTGTTCCAACAAACCAATGATGCGCAAATAACGACTCATGAGGTATACCGGCAACCGTAAATTCCGGAATGTTAATGTTAAAATCATTTGAAACAAGTTCAATCGCCTTGTTCATATTGTCTACCGACAAATGTTCTCCGCAGAGACTCAAGAAATGCTTTGTTCTTCCAGTGATTATGATCTCACATTCTTCAAGTGATGTGAACTTGATAACATCGCCAATCAAGTAACGCCAGGCACCAGCGCATGAAGACAAAAGGATTGCATAATCCTTCCCTTCTTCCACTTCGTCGATCAAAAACGATTCGGAGTCCGGATTGATCTCTCCATTGGCATTGAAGTTTTTCTCTTCAAAAGGAACAAATTCGTAGAAAATCCCATTGTTCAATACCAGGCGCATGGATCGACGGTTAGGGTATGCCTGAAAGGCGATAAAACCTTCTGACGCCAAATATGTTTCTATATACTGGATATGCCGTCCCAACAATTTTTCGAATCCTTTCCTGTACGGATCAAAGGAGACGCCGCCGTGAACATAAACTTCGAAGTTCGGCCACATCTCATGAATGTTGCGCAAACCGTGATACTTGATGATCTTTTCCATCAATATCTGAATCCATGCAGGTACACCCACGATAATTCCAATATCCCAGTCAGCGGCCTTTTTGGCAATCTCATCGAGCTTTGCATCCCAGTTCCGGGTCTTCGCGATCTTTTTTCCTGGTTTGTAAAAGTGCTGGAACCAGAACGGAAGTCTGGCAGCCTGAATGCCGCTTAAGTCACCCTCAAAATAACTTCCACGTTTGTTCAAGTGCGTGCTGCCTCCAAGCATCAAAATTCCCGATTCGAAAAGCTCGGGCGCCAGATCGTACTTCGATAGACTTAAAATCTGTCTTATGCTTGTCTTTTGAATGGCTTTGGTCATATCCTTTGTGACAGGAATATATTTTGAGGAGGCTTCAGAAGTGCCTGAACTCAGCGCAAAGTATTTGATTCTCCCGGGCCAGCAGATGTTTCTGGCGCCCTGAAGGGCCAGTTTCCACCAGTCGGAATAGATCTTATTGTAATTAAAAATGGGTACTTCTTTCCGAAATCTGTTATAGAATTCGCGGTCTCCCTTTCGAAAGGCATTAAGGATGTCGGCGAAGTTATGGAACTTACCAAATTCGGTCTGACTCGCCGTGATCAGGAGCTCCTTCAATTCCTTCTTCTGAAGGTCAAAAGGAGAAGTGTATTCCTGCTCGAGCATCTCACGGAGCCGTATTCCTCTCTTCAACAATGTACCAAGGATCGCCATATTTGCGCTAGCTTTGGGGTTTTCAAGATCTAAAAATAGGCATGAATATTAAGAATAACATACAGAATATTATTCAAAACTTAAGTCCGGGCTGTAAGCTTATTGCGGTCAGCAAGAACAACCCGATAGAAAAAATTAAGGAGGCCCACGATTCCGGCCAAATAAGATTTGGTGAGAACAAGGTGCAGGAGCTCGTGCCTAAATATGAGGCGCTGTCCAAAGACATCGAATGGCACATGATCGGTCATCTTCAGTCTAACAAGGTAAAGTTCATTGCGCCCTTCATCAGCCTTATCCACTCCATCGATAGCCTCAAACTTCTTGAGGAGGTGAACAAGCAGGCTTTGAAAGTGAATCGGATCATTCCATGTCTCTTGCAAGTTCACATTGCAGAAGAAGAAACCAAGTTTGGCTTTTCGAATGATGAGTTGAAGGCTGCTTTCGACAGCACCGATTTCGGCAGGCTTAATAACGTCCGAATCGTTGGGCTGATGGGCATGGCAACTACAACGTCAGATACTGAACAGATAAAGCGGGAGTTCTCGGGTTTGAAGGGTATTTTTGACAACCTCAGATCCATTCGACTACCGGATCATGTTTCAATGGTCGAATTATCTATGGGTATGAGTAGCGACTATAGCCTGGCCGTTGCATGCGGAAGCACTATGATACGTGTGGGCTCTGCAATATTTGGAGAAAGGAGCTGACAAACTATGAATCAACGAAAAACTCTTATGTGGGGCGCGGCAATGGGTTGCTTCGCCGTAATGATTGGAGCCTTTGGTGCCCATGCATTAAAACCTATGCTCATGGAAACCAGTCGACTCGAAACGTATGAGCTGGCCGTCCGCTATCAATTCTATCATACGATGGCTATTTTGTTAACAGGAACATTGATGAATCATTTTACATCAACTCGGCTGCACTTTGCTGCTTTACTTTTCCTGTTGGGAATATTTTTCTTTAGCGGCAGCTTGTTCGTTTTGTCATTTACCGGTATCGGCGTGTTGGGTGCTGTTACTCCGCTCGGTGGACTTCTGTTTATCGCCGGATGGGTTATGTTATTTCTCGGTATTATAAAAAAATAAAGCCTCGTATAAAGGAGGCTTTATTGATGATTATCTATTCAAAGAATTACTGAGGATCAGCTTTCTTCTCAAGAACATTCGCTACAAATGAAATTGTTGCTCCGTCAGCATTACTGGCGTTAGAAACAACAGTCACTACTTTGTTTTGTCTTCCGATTTTGCCAGTGCTGTTGAAAGCAATCACAATTTCGCCTTTGCCACCAGCAGCGATTGGATCGCGTGGCCAGCCTTTTGGAGTAGTACAGCCGCAAGTTACCTGAACATTTGTGATGATCAGTGGCTCTGTACCAGTGTTCGTAAATTTATAAACTTGTTCAACTTTATCACCTTGTGCGAGATCCCCAAAATCATGGGTTTTCTTTTCAAAAGTGATCACCGGACCGTTTGCTTTTGCTGTGGTCGCCTGCGCAAATCCTTCCGCAGCAAACGCCAACACAATCATCAGGAAAAAATACTTCTTCATACCTTGGTTTTTTTTCAAATTTAAGCTCTTTAGATCAACAATTCTGCCACTTTTCGGAAAATTCTGTACATGGATCAAATTTCCAGTAGATCTTCACGGTTCGAGCTTATGACCTTATGGACAGCGAAATAGCAAGAATTTACGGCGATCGTGTGCGTGTCAGAGTATGCGGAATCCTTTTTATCAAAGACTCGATCTTGTTGGTAAATCATAAAACAATAATCGAGGGGGACTTTTGGGCACCTCCAGGCGGCGGACTCGAATTCGGCGAAACTTTCGAAGAATGCTTAATGCGGGAGATGAGAGAGGAGTCGGGGCTTGAAGTGAAGGTACTCGACTTTGGCTTTGGCTGTGAATATATCAGGGATCCGCTCCATGCCGTTGAACTCTTTTTCTGGATAGAGCAAACCGGTGGCGTGCTAAGAAATGGTAACGATCCGGAACTGCAAATTATTGAAGAGACAAGGTTCATAACCCCCCAGGAAATAGCTTCGTTTAAGAGTAGAAATATGCATAGCATCTTTAGAAGGGCAACGACAAAAACGCAATTTCTTCAACTGAAAGGCTTCTACCGCATCTAGTCCCTCATTCCGGCAGAAGCTTGTGATTTAAAACTGAAAATCGGTATTATTGTACAACCTCTTGACCTTCAAATAAATTTAAAGGAAAAGCATACAGGTTTGCAGACTACGGCCATTACATATAAGTTGATTCGAAAGGTGAAGGACAATCAATTCGATGAAGAATTGATTGATCAGTATCACCTCATTATGAATATTGGTTCCCGTGACTTTCAACTGATGGTCGTTGAACCGTTCGAGAATAAAATTCTCTTGTTAGAAGACTTCGTTCTTCCGGGGTTGACATCCAATGAGGAGCTACTTCAAATGCTGGATCAGCTCTTTGATTCACATGCTTTTTTGAAAGCCGGGTTCTGGAAAAAAATCAAAGTATCGATTAAGAATAACAAGTTCGTCCAGGTTCCTGAATCATTGTTTTCTCAAGAATCGGCGGGAGAGTATTTAAAATTCAATGCTGCAGTCGATCCTGTAAGGGAAGAATGTGTGTCGTCCATGACGGACCGCGCACAAGCTGTAACGGTCTTCGCTGTTAATGTTGACTTGAGAGCATGGCTAAACAAGTTATATCCAAACAATCCGCCGATATTTACCCATCAGTCAGCATCATTGATAGAAGGCACTTTAAGGTTTGCTGAAGGAAGACGCGATAAGCCTTTGTACATCTATGTCGATCGTTTCAAGTTACACATCATCGCTTGTGAACATGGTAAACTATTATATTATAACCAGTTCGCTATTCGTCAGTTCTCGGAGTATGTAAAATACATTATGCTTGTGATGAATTCCCTGGCGATGGATCAGCAGAGCAGCCAAGTAATTTTGTGGGGTTATATCGGAAAGGATTCGCCTCATTATCACGAATTTTATAAATACATCAACAACGTTGCGTTTGGAGACGAACCAGAAGGGCTTAACTTCGGCTATGTCTTCGACGAGGTGCCCGAACATCATTACTTCGACCTGTATAGCATCAATCTCATAAGTTAAAGGTATTGTTCACCGGTACAGTCGCGATGGCTGTCAATTACTCGACTGGTACCGGCGGCCCAACAATGGTAGAATCATATGCCGCATATAGTTTCTGCATCGCGCCCAAATCAGGAACACCCGTGAGCGGTAGCAGTTTGGCTACTCCCCGGAAAAATTCTTCCATGTTACTGGCGGGTTGAATTGTGACCAGCAACTTACCCGGCTGTGCACTCACACAGTTGAACGCATGGCTAACCGTACGTGGCACAAACATTGTGTCGCCTGGTTTTAAGCGGCTTTGCTCATCGCCTACCTGAAACAAAAACTCACCTTCAAGCACGCAGAAGAACTCGTCCAGAGATTGATGAACATGCAACGGTGGTCCGTCGCCTTTGCGGTTGTTGGCACTGATAAAGACCGATAGATCGCCGTTGGTATCGCCGCTGAGTAGTTTGAAATCGACGGTCGTAACGGCACAAACAATTTTCTCGTTGTTACGGGCTTCTCCGTCTTTTACGTAGATGCCTGTCGCTGGCCTTTCAGTCGGTAATTCAATTGATAAGGTCAGCCCTGACGGCGCCAGTAGTGAGTTTTGATTAAAGTTTTTACGTTTCATTTTTTGACTTGTTTATACCAATGAGAAATGCGATTAACAAGTCAAAATTGAGGAATGTCGGCGTTGATCTGGTGGTCAAAAATCCGCAATGTTAGCCGATTCCTAAAATTCGTTCGGGTGCTTGTGCGTGAGCCAAGAGCAAACTGTTGGGTGTTGAGCCTGAGAATTGCTTGAAATCTTTGACTAAGTGCTGGTAATCGGTGTAGCCTGTTTGGAGGGCAATACTCAGCCAATCGAGGTCAGGGTTCTGGTCTTTAAGCAGAAAAGCCCGGTAGAACCGATTGGTGCGGGCAAAGAGCTTCGGCGGAATGCCTATCTGCTGCGTGAAACGGCGTTCAAACTGGCTGATCGATAGGCAGGATTGCCCGGCGAATTGGTCAACCGAAAAAGGAGTCGGATTGTCGGCAATGAGGCGGATTACCTGGTCAATCGGTTGGAAATCAGTTTTCAGCGTTTGTATCCTTTTGCACAAGTATTCCTCTGCTACCTGAACGATTCGTTCGTACTGATTGGCGTTGGCCATTCGTTCATGAACCTGATGAATGTCGGGGGTCAGAATTGCTTCGGCATCGATGCGGTTGTCAATAAAATCACTTGTCATGTGAAGACGTAAGAACTTCGATAACGCTCCGGGTTGAAAATCAACTGAAAACATCAGGTAATCAGGCGAAAGGTGAAAATCGAATCGGGAGAGTTGCGGCCCGTTAATGGATACCTTTGCGAATAGAGTCGACGTTCTGGTCGCGGGGTTCAACGCCTTTACGCAACCTTGTAAATAAAACACAATACTCTGTTGTGGCCGAACCGGAAACGGTTTTACGGGAATCGGTGTATTTTTATCGAACACGAAATGCAATAGACAATATTCCTTTACGAAGGTTCTCAGGTGGGGAGCGGGTTGTATGATTCGGTAAATCATGACAAAAAGGTTTGAATGCCATTCGCTTATCCTGTAAAGGTAGGCGTCTTATTGGGTTGCAAGTGGTCAAAAATCAGCGTTTGTAGACATAGTCCGTTTGTCCAATTTTGATCAAAAAGATAAATTATCAAAAAACATCCACCAAAATGCCTTCCACTGGTAAGCATTGATCACGACGGGAAAAGACAAATAGATGGCCAAATAAGCAAACAGGCCAATCAGATAGGGGCGATATATTTTGTTATTGAATCGCTCGTAGATCAATAAGCCAACCAGGATCAGTAAGGCTATAATGGGTCCTGAAAATCCCAGCGGCCCAACGCCTTATTTCGTTGCCGCAAATTAATTGAACTTTGCGGTTCTCCGCGCCGTGCGGTGAAATTACGCTTTGCGGACTCTGATGCTTTGAATTCATTTCCGTGATCGCTTTCTTTGACAGACATTCCCAATACAGCAAACCATGTCTAAACGCATAGCGCTCTTTCCCGGATCATTTGATCCTTTCACGAAGGGTCATGAAGATATTGTACTGCGAGGTCTTCAGCTGTTTGATGAGATCATCATTGCTGTAGGATACAATAGCCAGAAAAGTTCGCGTTATTTTGAAGTTGATCGAATGATCACGAACATCGCGGAAACCTTCAGGAATTATCCCAACATCTCTATTGCCAAATATTCCGAGCTAACAGCGGAATTCGCCAGAAAGAATGGTGCGAAATTCTTACTCCGCGGACTTCGGAACACAACAGATTTTGAATACGAAAACAGCATTTCACAGATCAATAGAAATCTCTACAATGATATGGAATCTGTGTTTCTGATTACGACGCCTAAACTTGCGTGGATCAGTTCATCTATCATTCGGGAAGTTCACAAGTATGGCGGAGATGTCTCTGAATTTCTCCCTTACAAATTGTAGTGTCTTAGTATTTCACTTTGGAGATTTCACCTCCGTAAGTTGATAGTATTGTTCGAAAACGTAGCTTACTGATTTATAAGAATGTTCCAGTGCATGGTAAACTTCCTTCCGATTCATCCACCTTGTCTCTTCGATATCTTCGGCGATAGCGGGTCGCATTCTTGAATCGTCAACAACATCCATAATGTACCAACGCGTCTTTTTTATGATCGCACGGCTGTTCATTGTATAAGTATGCCAGGTGGTGCAAATCTTCTTGCCTAGTTTGACATTAACGTTGCATTCTTCCTGAACCTCTCTGACAGCGGTTGTTTTATTATTCTCTCCACGTTCGCGCTTTCCTTTTGGAAGATCCCACTTTTTCATTCTGTAGATCATCAGGAATTTGTCCTTTTTTCTCACTAATCCACCAGCGGCTTTTACAACTTTAAATTTTTTGCGCAGATATTCCTTAATGCCGTCATAGTCGACCGCAGAGATATAAAGCGATCTCAGGCTTTGAGGAACTTTCGAATCCAGAAAAGCCAGGATAAGGTCGATATCAGGTCCGGTGACGTTTTTCACCCAGATGTGATTCAATAACTTGGCTTGTGTGAGCGGCTCTTTTGAGACATCAAGGACGCTGTTTATGCTTCCCTGATCAGGTTGATCTCCGGCGTCCAGGATTTGAACGGGGATGTCGTTGATAAAGATGATCATGTTGAGTCGTTTGCCTAAGGAGGAACTCTGCTGCAAATGAGCAAATAATTATCACGCTGGCAAGCGTATTGAAAGATTTTTACAAATAGGGCAAAATATCATAAATGCAAGGCGGAGACTTTTCCCCGAAATCGATTTTATTTTACCTTTCGCGCCTATGCCCATTATCAAAGTACAAGAAGACACGGCCGAAAAAGTCGCCGTGATGCTCTTAAAGATTCAAGCGATCAAACTGAGTATATCAAAGCCTTTTACGTGGAGTTCAGGCTGGAAGTCGCCAATTTATTGTGACAACAGGCTTTCACTATCCTATCCTGAAATACGCACGGTGATTCGGGATGCTCTCGTACAAGCCATTCGCGAGAATTTCTTCACATTGGAGTCTGTCGCAGGCGTAGCAACTGCCGGTATTCCTCAGGGAACACTTGTCGCCGACGCACTTCAATTGCCATTTATCTATGTAAGACCTAAGCCCAAAGACCATGGCATGGGAAATCTGATCGAAGGCAGAGTAGTGAAAAAACAGAAAGTCGTGTTAGTGGAAGACCTTGTCTCGACCGGAGGCAGTTCCTTAAAAGCTGCACAGGCTCTCAGAGATGCAGGTATGGAAGTGATTGGAATGGTGTCGATCTTTAATTATGGTTTCGATATTGCAACACGTAATTTTTACGAAGCCAATACTTCACTGATAAGTTTGAGTGATTACAGTAGTCTACTCAGGGCAGCTTTGATAGAAAAATATATAACAGAGGATGAAGTCACTTCGCTTAAGGCTTGGCGTGTTGATCCCGCGAACTGGAAGCATTAAATGTCAGAAGTTAATCTCAACACATTTGCACCAACATCTTTAAGACCTCAGTCTTCCACGAGAGAAACTCCCGTGCTTCCGATATCGGCACGCGTAATCGTTGTTGGAGCAGGAGCCTTTGGTGGATGGTCTGCGCTTTATCTGCAGCGGCAGGGGTATCGTGTAACGTTAGTTGACGCGTGGGGCCCAGGCAATTCAAGGTCAAGTTCAGGGGATGAAACCCGAGTAATCCGTTCTACTTACGGAGATAATGAAACATATTTCGACCTCAACGTTAGGGCGTTACAATTGTGGAAGGAACATGAGATGGCGTTCGGTCATAAAGTGTTTTACAATTCAGGCGTAATTTGGTTTTGTTACAATGAATCAACACCACTGGTAGACGACAGTATTCCCTTTGCTCGTAAACACTCACACGAATACGAATATCTTTCACAAAGCGACCTGACACGCAGATATCCGCTGATCAACACGAAAGATCTTCACCATGCTTATCTCGATCCCTACGGGGGGTATTTAAAAGCGCGCGAATCGGCAATTGAAGTTCAGACTGCATTCGTGAAAGCCGGTGGACGATACATTCAGCAACATGCAAAACCCGGAAGCATTGGAACCTCACTCGATAAAGTCATTTTGGAAAATGGAGATGAACTCGTTGGAGATTTGTATTTATTTGCCTGCGGCCCATGGCTTGGTACAATGTTTCCTGAAGTTCTCGGGACTGTGATCACTTGCACGAAGCAGGAGGTTTATTATCTGGGAACACCACGCCATGCTTCTCAGAATTACGATGGCTTACCGGTGTGGGTAGACGTTGATGGAAAAGATTTTTATTACGGTATACCTGGAAATGCAAATCGCGGATTCAAAATTGGCGTGGATATAAGAGGCCCTGCTTTCAATCCGACGTCGGGTGAACGAATGCCGGATCACGAGACACTCCAAAAAGCAAGGGATTTCATCAGCCGCCGTTTTCCAGGATTGAAAAACGCTCCACTTCTTGAAAGCCGCGTGTGCCCTTACGAAAATTCACCAAATGGAAATTTCATATTTGATCTCCACCCCGGTGCGGGCAACGTTATGTTTCTAGGTGGAGGGTCAGGTCATGGTTTCAAACACGGACCAGCATTGGGTGAACTCGTCGCACAAACGCTTCATGGCGATAGAAAAATCCCTGATCTTTTCAGATTGGCAGACAATTAAATTAATGATGGAAATAAGGCCATTTGACCTTCGATTTTCCGTCATCAAACTGCCCCAACAGCCTTAAGTCAACGACATTGGATTATGAAATTATGAACTCGGCTCATTAAACTCATCGGGCTTGGAGCGGGTGCTGAAAGGCCGACCCTTACAGGGTCAGAAAAATTACTTCACATGTGACCCAGGGTAGCCCCGACTTCGTCGACGCGACCCTGGGCTGACAAGCTTTGTCCTTTCAGGACAAAGCGGTATTGAGTAGGCACTAGTGACTTAGTTTTGCACGACAATTACCAAGAGTCTATCGAAATTATAAAATCGGAACTTTCAGCCTTAACTAAACGACATTGATTCATAATTCATAATTCTTTCGGCGGTGTCTGCAGCCACGAAGACGTTAGTTCATTCAGCACTTTTACTTTGTACCCAAAATCGCCTTTGATCTTGTCCCGGATCTTCTCCATGTTATCCAGGAGTTCATTGGTCTCTTCTGGAATTGCTTCTTCGAGGTATTCACGAATGCGTTTAGAGATAGTAGGTGACTTGCCGTTCGTGGATACCCCTATTTTGAGATTACCTCGTGTTACTACCGAGCCGAGATAAAAATCACAGAGATCAGGCGTATCTGCAACGTTGACCAGCAGTCTTTTTGAGCGCGCAAATGTTTTGATCGTTTCATGAAGATTCCTGTTGTCGGTCGCTAACAAAACGATATCCTTGTCCCACAAATCCCACAGCTTAAAATTCCGTTCCTCCAGTTGCACTGTTGGGTGCTGAGCTGCAAGCGTGCGTATAGCCTCCTGGATATTTCTTGCGATAAGTGTCACGCGCGCGCCAGGACTATTTTTTAAAATGGCAGACAACTTTTCCAGTCCCACGTGGCCGCCGCCAACTATCAAAGTTTCCAGCGATTCTAATTTAAGGAATACGGGAAACAAATTATTCCTCTCCATAACTATTGATAGTGTACGACGACATCCCGTGCAATTGCGCTAAGCGTGTGCGCGAACTTTACGACTTCCCCCACTACGATAATCGATGGGGAGCCCATGTCTGCTACCCGTGTCAATGAAACGATAGTGGATACAGTGCCGGTTATTACCCGTTGCGTTGGCAGCGTACCATTCTGAATTACGGCTACGGGAGTATTTGTTTTACCGTGGTGATTTAAGCGTTCCATCACCTGACCAATCTTGTTAAGGCCCATCAATATAACAATGGTCGCAGTAGATTGTGCAGCGAGTTCAAGGTCTCCAGATATTTCGCCATCACGTGTTGTTCCTGTCACTACCCAAAAACTCTCACTGACGCCACGCGCAGTGACGGGTATATTAACACTTGCAGGCACCGCTATTGAACTGCTTATACCAGGAACGACAGCAGTTTTTACACCCTGTCCGGCTGCAAACTCAAGTTCTTCTGATCCCCTTCCGAAAACAAATGGATCTCCGCCCTTCAAACGAACAACGTGTCCATACAGGTATGCAAAATCCACGATGAGTTCATTAATCTGTTCTTGTTTATAGGAATGGGCGCCGGCCCTTTTACCAACGCACAGGCTGGGCACACCCTCAGGAATCATTTCAATAATTTGCTTTGAAACGAGGGCATCATACAAGACGATGTCTGCTGACTGTATAGCCTTCAGTCCTTTTACCGTAATCAAATCAGGATCTCCGGGACCGGCACCAACCAGTGTTACCCTGGGTTCCGGATGAGATGAATAAATCGATGGTGTCATTTGCTGATCTCCGCTTTTTCGGTCACCATTTTATCTGTCGCACGATATTCTGTGACCGCGTCAAGGAAAGACTTTGAATCCTTAAAAAAAGTATCGGCAAACACTTCTTCAGGTTCATTTTTGTTGATCCTCAAGACATGCTCCCTGAATGATCCTTCAAATTCGAAAGTTTTTGTATCCACGAATTCGCGTTGAAAATCAGTAATGGTTTGAATTTGAGTACTAGGGCGGATGTTACGTGATAACAACAATGCTTTGGCTGAATTGATGAAAGCGCTGTAGCTGTGATAAATAGAGTCGGCGTATCTCTTATTGTTGAGCGTTTCCTTTGCCCATTCCAATTTATCTTCAGAATCGTGGAGCAACGTGGCGACCAGATCGATCATGACTCCAGCGCACTCGCCAACGGCGGTGTGAAGTATGAAATTGCTATCTCTTCCCCAATCGATATATTCTTCAGGAGTTGTTGCCGTGATGTCTCCCAACGGTTTCAGAATCTGATAGAAATGATTTCTTCCAAGACGTTTAAAGTAATCATGAAAATACTCACCATCATGACTATTTGCCTCGTAATCATTCAACAGGTAACGGAGGGCCTGAGGGCCGCGTTTGCTAGGAATCTTTATAATCTTATCGGAGATAATGCCTTCGCCGTTCTTTAATTTTCCTCCACCCAGCAAAACCACCAGGGCTGGAAGTACCTTGCCCTGTTTATCCTTTATGGTACTGCCGTGCAAACCAATGCTGGCGAGGCCATGCTGTCCGCAAGAATTCGGGCATCCGCTGATTTTTATCTTTATATCCTGATTGTTCACAAGTTCCGGAAATTCCTCTCGCACAACTTTTTCAAGCTGAAGTGAAATTGCTGTACTATCCGATATACCGAGATTACAGGTATCTGTTCCAGGGCACGCAGTAATGTCAGCGACACTGTCAAAGCCTGGCTCGCCTAAGTTAATCGCGTTCAATGCTGCATACAGCGGCTTCAATGCTTCGGGCCTTACAAACCGCAGCAAGTAACCCTGGTTTATGGTTACCCTCACATCATTGGACGCAAACCGATCAATGACATCAGCAAAATCCCTCGCTTGGTCAGATGAAAGATTACCCAATGTCACTTTCACATACACACCGAAGTAGCCCGACTGCTTTTGTTCGATGACATTGGTTTTAAACCAGCGCTCGTAGTTCGCTTCATCAATCTGAACTGCTTCGAATGTCACTTCGGGAGCGAGAATGGGTTGCGGCAGAATGTCTGTATTGATCTTGTAACTATGAGTGTTCAATGCTTTCTTTTCCTCCTCGACCAAAGTCATTAGCTGATCAAGGCCAAGGTCATCAAGAAGAAATTTGAACCGCGCTTTCATGCGACGATTTCTTTCACCATAGCGATCAAACACGCGAAGCACAGCTTCAGCGAATGGGATGATTTGATCCTCTTCAAGAAACTCGTAAGCAAGTTGCGCGAGATAAGGATTGGCACCGAGCCCTCCGCCAATGACAACTTTAAAACCTCTTTTGCCAAATGCTATGCGCGGAATAAATCCAAGGTCATGTATAAACGTGAACGCTGTATCGTCTTCGCTCGAAGAGAATGCAAACTTGATCTTACGTCCCATCTCCTGACATATAGGATTGCGCAGAAAGTAACGGAACATCTCATGCGCATAAGGAGAAACATCAAATGGTTCTTTGGGATCTATCCCGGCCGTTGCAGAGGCAGTGACGTTTCGAACGGTGTTACCACATGCTTCTCGCGTTGTGATATCATCCTGCTCTAATTTTGTCCAAAGCTCTGGTGTCCTATCCAGGCTTACGTAATGGATCTGAATATCCTGCCTTGTTGTTGCGTGAAGCGTGCTGCTTGCGTATTCATCTGAGATCGCTGCAATCTTGCGAAGTTGTTTTGTCGATACTCGGCCAAAGGGAAGTTTTATCCTGATCATCTGTACACCCTCCTGTCGTTGTCCGTAAATTCCGCGTACCAGTCTGAGTCCGCGGAATTTCTCACTATCAATTGTTCCGTCGCGGAATAACCTGATCTTTTTCTCAAGATCCATAATGTCCCGGGCGACAACCGGGTTATTCAAATCTTCCAATTCCGAGCGAAAGCTTTCCATATTCTCCTTGGTGGTTCGTTGTTTTATTCTAACAAATAAGCCTTTCCTGGTTGTGCAGAAAAGGCTCGTATTATCTTATCAATATTGATCTAATGATCTGATTACGTGCCTGATATCTGATGTTCAGCACAGCATTGCCGGCCGCAACATTTCTTGCGCTCACAGGTTAATGATAGGCAGTAAACCATTTGTCTACTAATTGAATAGGCATTAAAGGTATGTGTTCACCATCAATAATCAAATCATTGGGCGTAAATATTGTCGCAACAATGACCTGATGCCCCCGAAAACGGTTGTTGTTCCATGTGCATGGACTGAAATCATTAGCAATTACGCCCTTCGGGGCGCATAAAGCATTCCTAACCGTTATGTGACGACGAGAAATGATGCCGCCCACCTGCCGTAAGTTGCGCTGAAAACCGTCGTAGTCCAGTCCTTTCCTCCGGGGCAGTTTAGGGTCAAAGCCTAGGATAGTTGTACTTAAGTTGGGGTCGGTCTTCGGCGGAATCATTCTAATTAAATCTGCTGACCCATTGATCGATTGATATTAGGTTGGTGAAATCAAGAAGCATCATGACCAAAGGATTTGAAAATAGCCTTTGCTCCTGAGGCGGTATTCTATTTCCGGTCTTTAAGCCGGATACAAATTTAAGTCCGGACAATTTTCTCATCACCACACACCTTTACGTCGAAGAGACCAACCTCCAGGCCAAAATCGCGAATGACGTTCTCGTTCAGACCTGTTTCAGCATTTGAAGATTTTTTGGGCCACGGAACCAGAGCATACAATTGTCCGGAAGACATTTTTGCAGAGATGAATAGATCCTGAAGTGTCGTCTTGCCTTTGATGAAAAGGTAATGAAGTCAGACTTATCTGATGTCTGGATTTTTCGAGCACACCCTCGGGCAATTGACCTGGGTCTTTAAAGTAGTTTGAAGGTGCATCCAAAATGTGGAAAGATGCTTCGGGCTTTAGGCCGGCTTTTTTTGAGTAAAGACACCTGGGAGTAACCAGCCATAGACCAATTGTGCATTATGAATCGTCGGACTCCACATAAATACCACTTATGTTTTCGTTCCCCTCTTCAAAACTTGCGTAAAAGATAAAGGGAGCTGGTGCTCCCTTTGATGCTTCAAGTAATAAGATGTGTTGAGCTTATTGTTTGCCCATTTTATCCATTTCCTTCTCGAAAGTATCTTTGAATTTTTCGTAGTCGTAATCGATCTTAAGACTTGCGTCTTTTGATAGTTTTTCATTGTAGGCAGCTACAAGGTCATCAGCAGACAATTCAAGCGCAATATAAGTCTTGTACGTGCCTTGATTTGTTTTCATCAGTTTTTCGCAGATGGTTTTAATACCTGATAATTTCTGATCAACCACTTCACGATTCAACTGCTCAAATCTTTCTTCTACTTGCTCTTTGTTATTCATTTCGCGGGAATTGGTGTAGTTATCAGTTACAGCCTTCACCGTGGTCTGGATACTTGCCGCCAATTCAGCGCGCGCATTTGCGAGAGCCTTCTTCTTAGAAGTTACCTGATCCTGGCTTTCGCCAATGGAGTTTGCTCTGAAAAACTTGGAAGTTGTAAAAAAGTCCGGACCTGAACACGGTACGGCTACTTCCGTCTCTCCTTTAGGAGTCTTTTCCTTTCCCTTGCAGTTAATCATAAAAATACCTGCGGCAAGGATAACCACAAAGGTAGAGTAGCTCATTCGTTTCATATTGGATAAAAATTTAGTCAAGTTAAATCTTACAATTTAAATACCAAAGTTAACCGTGCTTCGCCCGTCGATCATTGCAACACTGTATCGAGCAACTCGTTCACTTTTTCCTTTTCCAGAGTTTCGATCGTCTTGTTATATGCATCAACGCTGGACTTGTTGTAATCCAACCCGTATCCTTTGATCCGATCGAGGGTTGTTGCGTATATCTCTTTCCTATCCTTTATTGTGGAGACTTTTATTACACTGGTGAGATACGTAATGTAAATACTACCAGACACACTGCCTTTTTCCGAGTCTGATTTTACATCCACCCATAATTCCCCCTTGTTCTTTTCCGTCGTGAACTCAAAACCATTGTTCGCAAGCAAATTTTTTAACCTGCCACTGATCTGATCATTTGTCTTGACATCCCCAAAATTTTTCTCGTCTGCGGTAAAGTAGACGAGTGGACGTTGAACCTTTAAGATTATCTGTGCCGTGGGTACCTGAAATGTACTCGCAAGCATCGAATAAACAGGCGACAGTCCTGAACCACTCAGTGCAACAATGTCGACTTTGAATACAACAGTCTGTTCCAATTCACGTGATGTAATTTTGGTAAGCAATATCTTGGCTTTACCTGCGTCGTCGGTCTTATAAGTCGCGAAAACATCGCCACCACCCTTTTCAAAGGCTGCGTGTAGGGGCAGGTTGGGTACCGGCTTAGTTTTGTCTTTAAAGGTAGCTTTGGCAATTATTGCCTGAGTGCTAAGGTTAACGCGGCGATTGATGGTGAATTCGGTCGGAGCAACACTAACGGCAATCTTATCAAGCATATTTTGAATGGAAGCATAGGTCTCATTTACGAGAAGAACCTCTTTATCCTCCGACTTAACGATGATTGCTTCACCCAGATATTTTTCGATAGAGCGCATCGCTTGAAAGTAGTACGTGATCGCCAGAAGTTGTTCTCCATTTTTTTCCGCTGCGCGCGCCTTTTCAAAATAACCCAATGCAAGTGTTGTCGCGTTGCGCTTTTGCTGTTCCTTAATTTGGCGATAGCGCTCAATGGAAAGTCTGTAGTAGACCCAATAGTTCGAAGCGTCCTCCCAGGCATCTACCATTTCAAACTCTTCGATCTCGTCGGCTGCGGTCGTCTGTATGGTTTGTTGATATTGTTCTGTGAGTTTTTGATTCAACTCAAGTTGACTCAGCACCGAAGTGCTTGAAACTGTTACTTTGATTTCAGAAACCAGGTCATCGAGCGCACTTTTTTTAGCGCTCTGAATGTAGTTGTTGGTGCCATCCTTAACACTGTGGCCGATACCAGTATAATATCCTGCCTGATTCGGCGAAGATTTCAACCATGCGGGTTTAGGGGGATTGGGATCCGGGGGCTGGACTTTCGGGCTGCAGCCAGCGATCAAAATAAGCGTCAGAATGAATATTCTGACAAAATAACCGTTTACCGGCTTACGTTTATCTAACACCAGGTTTATGCCAACATTCAATGGCCGAACAAATCTAGGGCACTGTGGAAGTTTGTTATCGATATACCGGCATTTTTTTTAAATTTATTAACGAATTACATAAAAGCTATGAATAGGTTGATTTGGGGAATTGCATTGGTTGTTTCAATGATTGCGTGTCAGGACAACAACGAAGCTGTGAAGTCAGAATTTAGCGGAAATGAAACAGTCTATGCGCTCGCGCAAGTCTCAGATTACCCTGTCAGCGGATCCGTAACTTTTAAAGAGAAAGTTGATGGTACCACAAAGGTAGTCGTTCAACTTACCGGTACAGAAGGAAATATTGAACACCCTGTTCATCTGCATCTGGGAGATATTACTAAACCATCGGTGGATGTTGCCGCGTTGTTAACGCCAGTACTTGGATCGACTGGCAAAAGTGAGACAGACCTGAGCCGCCTTTCAGACGAGTCCAGCATCACCTACAAACAAATTCTTAATTTAAGTGCGTGTATTAAAATACACCTCGGTGCCAATGGTGCCGACCGCGATGTTATCCTTACCGCAGGGAATATCGGCGCAGCGTCGGCCAAAGACATGTCGGCAGGCAGACGCGGCGTTGGAGTTTGCAAAAGCGAATAAGTTATAACCATTATTTATTTGGTTATTTGACGCACGCGTTACGACGACGGCTCGTTGAGCAGAACTCCTAACTCAATCCCCTCCCTTCAGTTGTACTTCATAAGAAGTCAATGATGCGGCAAAATATTCGCGGTTCATTCTTGCAATGTTTGTAAGACTGATGGCTTTAGGACATTCGGCTTCACAAGCGCCAGTGTTTGTACAAGCGCCGAATCCTTCTGCATCCATCTGAGCAACCATCTTCTCAACGCGTTCTTTACGTTCAGGCTTCCCTTGTGGAAGTAAAGCAAATTGTGAAACCTTTGCACTTACAAAAAGCATCGCAGAAGCGTTTTTACAGGCAGCTACACACGCACCACAGCCGATACATGCAGCAGAGTCAAATGCTTCGTCGGCTATCTTCTTTGAAATAGGAATCTCATTGGCGTCGGGAATACCACCTGTATTAACAGAGACATAACCACCTGCTTGCTGAATACGATCGAACGACGAGCGATCTACAACCAGATCGCGAACAACCGGGAATGCCTTTGCCCTCCACGGCTCGATCGTGATGCTATCGCCGTCAGAGAATGACCGCATGTGCAGCTGACAGGTGGTGGTTTGTTGCGGGCCATGTGGACGTCCATTAATATATAGGCTACACATACCACAGATACCTTCACGACAATCGTGATCGAACGCAACAGACTCTTCTCCCTTGTGAATCAGGTCGTGATTGAGGACGTCAAGCATTTCAAGAAATGACATATCGGGAGATACTTTGTCGAGCGTGTACGTCTTGAATGCCCCTTTGGTCTCCCTATTCTTCTGACGCCAGATTTTGAGTGTGATCTTCATCTTACTTATAGCTTCTTTGGGTCAACTTTACATTTTCAAAAACCAATGGTTCCTTGTGCAATACTTCAGGCTGGTTATCAGCAGTGTATTGCCATGCTGAAACATACGCGAACTCATCATCTTTTCGTAAGGCTTCACCATCAGGAGTTTGTGATTCTTCCCTGAAGTGACCACCACATGATTCCGAGCGATTCAGGGCATCATCAACCATGAGCTCACCCAGTTCCATGAAGTCCGCAACACGCATCGCTTTCTCAAGTTCCTGGTTCAGCTCGTTACCACTTCCAAGAACATTTACGTTTGTCCAAAACTCAGCACGCAGTTTTTGAATCTTTGACTTCGCTTCTTTCAATCCCGCTTCATTACGTGACATTCCGCACTTGTCCCACATGATGTGTCCAAGCTCACGATGGAATTCATCAACTGTTTTCTTTCCTTTTATGGTTAAGAATTTATTAACAAATTCATTTGCCTTTGTGACTGCTTCAGTGAATTCAGGGCGGTCTGTGCTTAATTTTTCATTTGGCAATCCCGCGAGGTAGTCGCCAATGGTATAAGGAAGTACAAAATATCCGTCTGCTAATCCTTGCATCAAAGCGCTTGCTCCGAGGCGATTCGCACCGTGATCAGAGAAGTTAGCTTCGCCAAGAGAATACAATCCCGGTACAGTAGTCATCAGGTTGTAATCTACCCAGAGACCTCCCATCGTGTAATGAACGGCGGGATATATCATCATTGGCATTTCGTATGGATTATCACCCGTGATCTGTTGGTACATATCGAACAGGTTACCATACTTTGCTTCAATGGTGTTGCGTCCATCGCGTTTAATGGCATCCGAGAAATCGAGGAATACGGCAAGTCCGGAACCTACGCCCCTACCCTCATCACACATGGTCTTTGCATTCCTTGAAGCAACATCACGCGGAACAAGATTCCCGTATGATGGATATTTTCTTTCGAGGAAATAATCGCGATCGCCGTCAGGAATTGATGCAGCATCTTTGGCTTTCAATCCAGGCTTGGCAACTTTAGGTACCCAAACACGACCATCGTTCCGAAGTGATTCAGACATCAGGGTCAATTTGGATTGGTGATCTCCGGAAACCGGAATACACGTTGGATGTATCTGTGTGTAACATGGATTTCCGAACAATGCTCCTTTTTTATGAGCGCGCCATGCAGCCGTTACGTTGGAACCCTTTGCATTGGTGGAAAGATAAAATACGTTGCCATATCCACCCGTGCAGAGTAAAACAGCGTGGGCACTATGTGATTCGATTTTACCAGTGATCAAGTCGCGGGTAACAATACCACGTGCTTTGCCCTCAACAACCACCACGTCCATCATCTCGGTGCGGTTATACATTTTGACTTTTCCGTTGGCAATCTGGCGATTCAATGCCGAGTATGCACCAAGCAGTAACTGTTGCCCTGTTTGTCCTCGCGCATAAAATGTTCTAGATACCTGTGCCCCACCAAATGAACGGTTGGCGAGCAGTCCGCCATATTCACGTGCAAAGGGAACACCTTGTGCTACGCATTGATCAATGATTGATACGCTTACCTGGGCCAGGCGATATACATTGCCTTCACGGGCCCGATAATCGCCACCCTTAATTGTATCGTAAAATAATCTTTGAATACTATCCCCATCGTTCTGATAATTTTTGGCCGCATTGATACCACCCTGAGCGGCGATACTGTGCGCACGACGCGGGCTATCCTGAAAACAAAATGCTTTCACATTATACCCCAATTCTGCGAGCGATGCTGAAGCTGAAGCTCCAGCTAATCCAGTTCCAACAACAATGATATCATATTTTCTTTTGTTCGCTGGATTGACAAGTTTCATATTAAACTTGTGCTTGGTCCACTTGTCGGCCAATGGGCCCTCTGGAATTTTTGAATCTAACTTCATATTGTTATACAGTACTGAGATAATTTAATCTAGAAACATCCAAATTGGTATAAGGGCGAACAAAGCCGGAACGACGATGGCAAATGTGTGACCTACGAACTTTATAACAGCATTGTATTTAAGATGGTTTAACCCAAGCGTCTGAAATGCGCTGGCGAAACCGTGCCAAAGGTGAAAGCCAAGCATGCACATGCTGAAAACATACAACATAACATAGTAAACGTTCGAATATGCCAGGTCTACCACTTTAAACAGATCCTTGTATTCCTTGCCTTCGTAGGTTGCCATAGGTGTGTATCCCCAATGCATCACAGCCCAAAAATCCTTCAGGTGAATGACCAGGAAAATCAGAATGAAAGTTCCAAGAATACCCATGTTACGGGAGGTCCACGCCGAAGAGTTTTTATTGACTGCGTATCCCGCAGGGCCCCGGGCTTTACGGTTGTGTAGTGTTAACAAGATTGCCCAGAGAATATGGACAAGGATAGCCGTGTAGTTCACATAAGAGACAGTCTTAATCAACGGGTTGCTCGTCATGAACTTGGCATACACGTTGAATGCTTCTCCGCCATCATGTTTTAAGAGCTGGAGATTTCCGATCAGGTGAACAACAAGGAAAAGAACGAGAAACAGGCCGGTGAGAGCCATCATTAATTTTCTGCCGAGGGTACTCGTCAGAAGCCTGGTAAACCAATTCATAGGAAGTAATTAGTCGCGATTTGTTGCGATAAAATTAGTTCCCAAACCCTAGTCCACCAAAGCCATCAATATTTAATACGTATTCTAAACAGTTTATTAAGATTCTAAATAGTAGCGGGCACATCAGGCGGGATATCAAAGCATCTCAAGAAGGAAGATGATCAGGCCTATTGCGACAACCATAACAAGCAGGAACCATTCTCTTTTGAGCAAGTCTGTTAGGGGTTTTAGTAATCGTTTCATTGTAATTATAGCGTTTGACCTAGTAAGCCAACAATCACGCCTGATCAGTAACATGTTGATTATCAGTAACTTAGATATAAAATGTCATGCATTTATCTCCCGCCGATTGATCCAAAATCAAACTCCGTTCCCAGAATTGGATTGCCTACTAGAGAGTATGTGTTTGCTAACAGCGGTTGCCGGCAAAGACGAAAGCGGGCTTAGACCCAAACTTCGACGTGTTGTTTAATGATATCGGCCATAACCCATGAGTCCCGAACCTTTAATTTCGAATGAACTTTACCGGGTAATTTTACTTTTAAATAACCAGGATAAGCTCCAGATCGAGCTTACATTTACCGTTTCAACCACTATTTTTTTAAATGTATTTGATTTTTGATACGGAGACCACAGGTCTTCCGCACAATAAGACTGCCCCAATCACAGACCTGGATAACTGGCCAAGACTCGTACAGCTCGCATGGCAGCTTCATGATGTCAAGGGAAAACTAATATCGCAAAAGAATTATTTGATCAGGCCGGAGGGGTTTGACATTCCATTTAAGGCAGAACAGATTCACGGAATTTCTACAAAACGAGCGACGGAAGAAGGGCGACCTCTTGCTGAAGTCCTTCTGGAATTTCAGCGTGATATGAATCGGTCCCTGTTGCTAGTGGGTCATAACATAGAGTTTGATATCAATATCATTGGTGCTGAGTATATCCGCCAGCAAATGGATACGGCCACGTTGCTAAGTCTCAATAAAGTGGATACGGGATTGGTTTCGATTGACTATTGTCATCTTTCTGGGGGGCTCGGAGGCAGACTCAAGATGCCTACACTCCTTGAGCTTCATCAGAAACTATTCGGGAAAGGCTTTGGAGATGCTCACGACGCCTCGTATGACGTTGCAGCTACTGCACGCGCTTTTTTTGGATTGATCAAGGTAAACGTAGTTAAACCCGTTGATGGGTCTGCTATAGATTCGGTTACATATGAAGAACCAAATCTTGATGCAGCAAATTTCACGAAGCGTGAAAAGCGAAAAGCCTCGTCTTATTCTCTTACTGATGCGGACGCGGTACTCACAGACAAGCCGTTTGTCAATCTTCATGTTCACTCTCAATTCTCCGTATTGCAGGCAACGGCCGACGTAAAAGATATCGTGATCAGGGCGAAGGAGCTGAATATGCCAGCACTTGCTTTGACCGATCTTGGAAACATGTATGGCGCTTTCAAGTTTGTGAAGGAAGCGTATAATCATCAGATCAAAGCCATCGTTGGCTGCGAATTGTTTGTCGCCGAAGAACGCCTCAAACTGAAATTTACCAAGGACAATCCCGATAAGCGCTTTCATCAGGTATTGCTGGCCAAGAACAAGAATGGCTATCATAATCTCACAAAACTGAGCTCGCTCGGATTCACGGAAGGGCTATACGGCATTCATCCGCGCGTAGATAAGGCACTTATACAAACTTATAGCAAGGACCTGATTGCTTTAACTGGCACACTAAATAGTGAAATCCCGTATCTGATATTGCACGTTGGCGAAAAGCAGGCCGAGGATGCATTCAAATGGTGGCACGCGCTATTCAAAGACGATTTTTATATCGAGTTGAATCGTCACGGTTTACCGGAAGAAGATCGTGTAAACGAAACTCTCTTAAGATTCGCTGAAAAGTACAATGTCAAATATGTCGCTGCCAACGAAACCTTCTATCTCGCAAAACATGAAGCTAATGCTCATGACGTATTACTCTGTATTAAAGAAGGCGAATTCAAATCGACACCAATTGGTTATGGCCGCGGACATCGATACGGCTTGTCTAATACAGAATATTATTTCAAGAGTCAGGACGAGATGAAAACCGTCTTCAGAGATCTTCCTGCGGCCATTGAAACGATTAGCGAAATTATTGACAAGGTGGAATCCTATACGCTTGAGCGAAGCGTGCTGCTTCCAAAGTTTGATATTCCAAAAGACTTCGGCACTGAGGACGAGTATCTGAGGTATCTTGCTTACGAAGGTGCGAAAAAGAAATATCCTGAGTTGACAACGGCTTTGACTGACCGTTTGGACTTTGAATTAGAAACCATCCGCAAAACGGGATACCCAGGTTACTTTCTTATCGTCCAGGATTTCACTTCAAAGGCGAGAGAGATGGGAGTATCCGTAGGCCCGGGAAGAGGTTCTGCTGCAGGCTCTGCCGTGGCATACAGTATTGGAATCACCAACGTAGATCCGATTAAGTATGATTTGCTGTTCGAACGTTTTCTTAATCCTGATCGTGTGTCTCTTCCTGATATCGACATTGACTTTGATGATGAAGGACGAGACCGGGTCTTACGTTATGTCATCGACAAATATGGTAAGAACCAGGTCGCACAGATTATTACGTATGGCACGATGGCCGCTAAGTCATCTATCAGAGATTGTGCGCGGGTGATGGAGTTGCCGCTCAATGAAGCGAACATTCTTGCCAAAATGATTCCCGAACGTCCAGGCACTACGTTGGATGCTGCGTTTGAAGAAGTAAAAGAGTTGTTAGCAATCAAAAACGGCTCTGATCTTAAGGCGCAGGTTCTTCAGCAGGCCATTATCCTTGAAGGATCTGTAAGAAATACGGGCACACATGCATGTGGTGTGATCATAACGCCTGATGACCTTACTAATTTTGTTCCGGTTTCGACCGCGAGAGATTCCGACATGCTTGTTACACAGTTCGACAACAGCGTTGTTGAAAGTGCAGGCATGTTGAAGATGGATTTTCTTGGACTCACCACACTCTCTATCATCAATACAGCGATCAAGAATATACGGATCGGCAAGGGCGTCACCATTGATATCGATGCCATTCCGTTGGATGATGTGAAGACTTATCAGCTTTTTCAACGGGGAGAAACTACCGGCACCTTCCAGTTTGAAAGTGTTGGTATGCAAAAGTACCTCCGTCAACTAAAGCCTGACAAGTTTGAAGATCTCATCGCAATGAACGCGCTGTATCGTCCAGGACCGATGGAATACATCCCTACGTTTATCAACAGAAAGCACGGCAGGGAACCCATCAAGTATGACTTGCCGGCGATGGAAGGAAATCTTGCTGAGACTTACGGTATTACGGTATACCAGGAACAGGTTATGTTGTTGTCTCAAAAGCTGGCTGGATTTAGTAAAGGTGACGCAGACGTCTTGCGAAAGGCGATGGGGAAGAAGCAAAAGTCAGTGTTGGATAAGATGAAGGATAAATTCATCAGTGGGTGCAAAACCAACAACCATCCTACGGAGATTTGTGAGAAGATCTGGACAGATTGGGAAGCGTTTGCACAGTACGCATTTAATAAGAGTCACTCAACTTGTTATTCGCTGATCGCATATCATACCGCGTATCTTAAAGCGAACTATCCTGCCGAGTATATGGCTGCTGTGTTGACGCATTCACAAAGCAATCTTGAGAGTGTTACATTTTTTATTGAGGAGTGCAGAAGTCTCGGTATCAAAGTGCTAGGACCACACGTCAACGAGTCGGGCGTATACTTCGCGGTAAATAAGAATGGCGAAATCAGGTTTGGTCTCGGTGCAATAAAAGGCGCAGGCGACTCAGCTGTCGAAGCAATCATTGCAGAGCGAGACGCCAGTGGTCAGTACGTTGACATTTTTGATTTTTCAAAAAGACTCAGTAATCGTTCTGTTAACAAGAAGACCTACGAGTGTCTTGCGTTGTCGGGAGCGTTTGATTGTTTTACTGGAATACACAGGCGTCAGTACGTGTATGCGAAAGACGGTGAAGTCAGTCTGCTTGAAAAGGCAATTAAGTATTCCGCCCGGGCCCAGCAGGAAGCACAAAGCGCGCAGGCCAGTTTGTTTGGTGGAACTTCGGGTACAGCGATGCCGCAACCGAAAGTAGATTATGTAGAGCCTTTTACCGAGATAGAAAAGCTTAACCTGGAGAAGGAGGTTGTGGGGATTTACATCTCCGGGCATCCCCTTGATAATTTCAAGTTTGAACTCGATTCCTTTTGTAAGACAGCTTGCAGTGAGCTTAATGACCTTGACAACATGGTCGGGCGCGACGCAAGGATTGGAGGAATTGTTTCAGGCGTTGAACACCGAACGACGAAGAATGGGAAACCTTTTGGAAAGTTCACCTTGGAAGATTTCTCCGGCAATTGCACTTTTACATTGTTTGGCGAAGACTATATTAAGTTTAGAAACCATCTTAACATCGGGTATTTTTTATATGTTGAGGGAGTCATCGTTAAAAACACGTGGGGTCAGCAAAATGTTGAGGTGAAGATCCGAACCATCGAGCAGCTTCATGAACTTGGCCCGAAAAGAAGCAAGGGTGTTCAGATAAAGATTAATGCGGCTGATCTGACCATGGAGATGATTGGCCTGATTGAAGATGCCTGTTCAGCATACTCAGGCAACACGCCACTTTACTTCAAAATACAAGACAATACGGAGAACATTAATCTGCAACTTCTTTCGAGGAAATTCAGGGTAAGTCCGAACAACGACATGGCCAAACAAATGAAGAAAGCCGGTGAAATAGAAGTATCCGCGGTATTTTGAGATCCTGGTTAACAATCAAGCTTCTTTGAACTAAAAAATATACCTTTGCGTTGGTCACTTGAACGCATTTAAGACATATTATTAATTATACTATAATGGGAAAAGCAATTGAACTCAACGACGCCAATTTCGACGAGATCATTAATTCTGACAAGCCAGTATTGGTAGATTTTTGGGCCGAATGGTGTGGTCCTTGTAAGATGATCGGGCCAGTTGTTGAAGAGTTAGCCAGCGATTACGAAGGCAAAGCTGTTGTAGGCAAACTTAACGTTGATGAAAACCCGGCGGTAACGGCACGCTTCGGTGTCAGGAGCATCCCTACCCTATTGGTTTTTAAAGGCGGCCAGATTGTTGACAAACAGGTTGGAGCAGTTCCTAAGTCTGTATTGTCACAGAAGCTTCAGGCGCAAGTCGCTTAAGCAGATAGTCAAAGACAATGACCTATAATGTGTGAGGAAACTCACACATTTTTTTTATAAGTCTATTTTTTTCAAGCGGTCGACGATCTCAAGGACGGCCGGACAGACTAGTGTATTGCGATACGTCAGATCCATGATCTGCACCATTTTTTTTCGATCTGTGT
>JBDSKX010000020.1:0-61337 GCA_039916665.1 Chryseolinea sp.
AGAACCATTTTTAAAAGCGCCGATATCAGGTGTTGGTGAAGGAAAAGTTAACCTGGTGAGTACTGGAGCTTTTGTCTCATTGAAGTATCAGTTGATAAAGTAATAGCACAAGACAATAATGAAAAAAATCGATTCAAAATATACGAACTCAAATCTTAAACAACTCAACTACAACTCGTTCGCTCTGTGTGTACTGGATTTCTATGGTTAAAAGAACGAGTCGTTGGTTGGGTTGTGTTTTTAGAAGTGTGTTTTATATCGCCTTTTGTAAAGTAAAGGTCAATAGCATCAAACCCGTTCGGATCCACTAGGGTGTTGGTCGAATAATCGAAGTTTAACATTTTGAGTAAACGCCATTCGCCAAAAGCGCATGCATGGAATTCCATTGCCTTTTTAATGTAAACAATATGATCGTGAGAATTTTCGCATTTGCGTTTTTAGTTAGTTCGGCAGTTACAACGGTGGGTCAAAAGTTGACTACATCAAATGGTTTCGTGTCATTTTATTCTCATGCCGTGATGGAGGACATCCGCGCAGAACAGGATAAAGGTTCGGCTTTGCTTGAACCCGGATCAGGTGACGTAGCCTTTATGATTCCCATCAAGGAATTTCGCTTTGCAAAGTCTCTCATGCAAGAACACTTCAATGAAAAATACATGGAGAGTGATCGCTATCCGAAAGCAACATTTCAGGGGAAGATTGAGGGATTTGATTTCAATTCTTCAATGGATCAAGAAGTGACGGCTAAAGGAAAGATGACAATGCATGGCGTGACGCAAGACGTGCAGATCTCGGGCAAGATCACCAGGCAAGGAGAATCTGTCCTGATGGCCTCCACTTTCGTGGTGAAGCTTGAAGATTATAAAATTAAAATACCACAGATCGTCTGGCAAAATATTGCAGAGCAGGTTGAAGTGAATATAAAATTCACGCTGAAGTCTCAAAACTAAATACTAAACGAAAAAAATCCCTTTAAAAAATTATGTACCACTTAAAAAACAATGTTATGAGTAAAAATGTTTCAATACACCGACTGGCGCGAGTCGCATCGTTCGTCACTATACTGGGCATTATGGTCTTCAGTGCCAGCTGCAGCGACAGTAATAGTGACAGCACACCTGCACCTCGTGTTAAACTTGCTTCGAGCACTTCACTTGGTAGTTATCTCAGCGATTCGGAGGGCAACGCGCTGTACTTTTTTTCTAATGATGTAGCTGGAGCAAACACATGTACGGGCGGTTGTGCGACAGCATGGCCATTATTTTTTGAAGCATCGCTGACGGCTGACGTATTGGGCGAAGGACTTTCAATGGATGACTTCGGAACGATAACGTCAGCCGCGGGTCAGCAAACAACCTATAAAGGATGGCCATTGTATTACTACGCCCCGGGTGGCGTGAGGGAAACTGCCAATCAAACGACTGGAGAAGCCGTAGGTGGTGTGTGGTTTGTTGCCAAGACTGACTACACGATTATGCTTGCCCATGCTCAATTGAAAGGTCTCGACGGCAAGAACTATAAAGGAGACTACACAGAAGGAGATGGTTCGACTGTTTACTTCAGTGATGCTAAAGGAAGGTCAGTCTATTCTTTCCACGTCGACAAAAAGAATAAAAATAACTTCTCAAACGGTGATGGAGCGCATGACGCGATCTGGCCGGTATATGGCGATGCACTTGTTAGTGTGCCATCGGCTTTGGATAAAACTCTTTTTGGTTCAATCACAGTAAATGGCAGTGCACAGTTGACATACAAAGGATGGCCGTTGTATTATTTCAACAAAGATGCAGTCCGAGGTGATAACAAAGGTGTTAGTGTTCCAACGCCAGGGGTATGGCCCGTTGTTACGAAAGATGCACCAGAGGCGCCTGCAGAATAAAAGATGTTGGCTAATCCCGGATAGCCCAACCATTCCGGATTTTTGAAGAGTCCTCTCACAGCCGATGCTTTTACGAGGACTCTTCATTTTCTTTTTCAATTTGCTTTTGCAAGTGTTGCGACAAGGTCTAGTGGAAGTGTGCGAATTTGCATAGTGCTTCTTCCGGCATTCTCTCCTGATCGCTTTGCATACCGATCCTTTTTTTGTGTATCCTCGGTATCCGATAGCGGACCAATTCCATAGCATTGAACACCTTTGTGACGAAGGAAGGTCATGTTGGTTACTGATGTAAACATGATCGGAAGGGTCGGCACATTGTAAATCTTTTTAACAACCGAAGGTCGTTGCTCTTGTCTTTGTCATCGAAGGAGTGTCTGAAGTTTGAAAACCGATTGTTTGAGAAGAAAAATGATTTCGTGTTATGGAATTCACGCGGAACGGCAAACATCGCATCAAGGACTTTCGCTTAAATGAAAGTCCTATCATCATGTTGAACAACCTTAAGACACTCGGCAAAAAAGTCAGACTCGGAAGTCGTGGGTTTTCAATCGGAGGACTATTGATTCCGGGAATGAACTTCTTGATCCCGTACGTGAAGGTCAGAAATTTTAGATTGACCAGCCTGTCAGACGCAGTCTGATTGTTTGGAGATTTGGTTATTGCGGTATCGGTTATTTCATCGCGGCTTTGCAGTTCAGGTAATTCATAAATAAAAAAAAGCAGAGCTGTCAGGCCCTGCTTTTTTATGCTTTGTTTATTTCTCTTACGGATTCTTCAGTACCAACTCAAGCGATACACGTCTGTTTTGTGCCCTTCCCACAGCTGTGGCGTTGGTTGCTAACGGCAGATCTTCACCATAACCGATCGCTTCTATTCGGGTTGATTCAACTCCCTTCTTGGTCAGGTATGCTTTAACAGCATCCACACGCGCTTGCGATAATTTCAGGTTTGTAGCATTGCTACCATTAGAGTCAGTATGGCCGCCCATCTTCAGATAGTAATCTGTGTATTCCGCGAGTATACTTACGATCTCATCAAGCACCGGATATGATGCAGGTTTCAGCACTGCTTTTCCTGTTTCGAACATGATGCCTCGCGTTGCAAAATTCAATCGCTTCTTCACTTCTTCTCTTACCACAGGGCAACCGTTGTTGTTTGGATCACCTTTCGTTGTAGGACATCTGTCAATGGCATCGGGCACACCATCTCCATCACTATCCGCCGGACAACCTGTTGCATCAACTTTAACCCCCTTCTCGGTTCCTGCGCAACGGTCGATTGCATCTTCAACGCCGTCACCATCCGTATCAGGACAGCCTTCGAATTGATCAAGACCAGGTTCATTAGGACATTTGTCTTTGGCATCCTCAATACCATCAGCATCAGAATCTGGACAACCTGCAAATCGTTCGACGCCTGGAACATCGGGACACTTATCGTCGGCATCCGCGACGTTGTCGTTATCCTTATCAGGACAACCATTCAAGGTTGCCTTGCCAGCCAGCATTGGACACTTGTCAAGATAGTCAGCGACGCCATCCTGATCAGTATCGATAGGGCATCCTTTCGAGTCGACTTTAGCAGAAGAAGATGTATCAGGGCATTTGTCTTTTTTATCAGGGACACCATCGTTGTCAGTGTCTTTTGGTTTCCTAAGGTTGAATATCAATCCAACGCTGTGTTGAAGATAGATATCATCCTTTTTATCATTCTTTGCGCCATCAAACCAATCGGTGATGGGCATGTTTAATGTATTGGCTACTTCCAGACCAACGCGGTCGTTGAACTGAAACAGTATACCTGCGCCAGCCGCTACGTTACCGCGAAACTTTCCATTCATGATAGGACCTGAATAAAGGTCATTATATTCTTTTGTCTTGATGTAAGTCGCGCCGCCCCCGGCAACGAGAAATGGCGCAATGACCGCATCCTCCTTGAAGATGTAGCCATTGTTAAATTTGTATTTGAGTTTTACATTCAATGCGTATAGATCTCCATCGAAACCGGCCTCACGATCATCGGTTACATATCGAAGTTGGTTGAAAGAAACTTTCTCGACAATATTGAATGAAGAATTCAAATATTGCTGGAAAGACAATGCAGCACCGATTTGCTTGAATTTGAAATTGTAAAAATGATGTTGGAATCCATTAAGATCTCCATCGTATTCCGACAATGTCGCGTGAACCCCGATGGCACCGCCCTGCGCATTAACCAATTGCGTCGTGAAACTGTAGATCAGCACACAGACCATAAATAGTTTTCTAATCATAGAAATAATGTTTTGGTTGAAGTCAATTTCGAATGGCATGGACGAAATCTATCTGCATCGACGACATTGCTCCTGTGAAGGTCAGGAGCATTGATAGTTTCTGTGTGTACCGGACGAAATGTGCAATGAGGTGCACAATTATTTCACCAACCTTTCATTCAATCGAATTGAGTGATTTTCAATACTGTGCGATTGTTGAGTAAGTTCAAATTGAAGCTATTTTCTTTTTATGGGGTGGTTTATACACAGATTGTCCAGTTGTTGATTTGGTGATTCGTGGAATTGATTGTTTATTCTTTGATGATAACAAAAACATTTCAATTTTGTCTTCTTATCACCCACACATGAAGTTCGTTGCTGCCGTATTAGTATTTCTTACCCTCGCTTGTCCTTTGGTATCCGCGCAAGTTGATTCCGTCAGGATTCTCAATCACATTAAGATTCTTTCCGACGATGCCAACCAGGGAAGGGCAGCAGGTTCAGTAGGGGAGGCGTCTGCGGCTGACTATGTTAGATCAGCGTTCACTCAACTTCAACTCCAACCGCGTGGTGATGCAAACACGTACCTGCAGAGCTTTCAGTTTAAAAAGGGTATTCACGGGGAAGGTGAGTCTGGAACAGCCCACAACATTATCGGGTATCTTGACAACGACGCGAAGTACACTGTCATTATTGGTGCTCATTACGATCATCTTGGAACCGACGGACAGGGAAGTTCACTTGATCCAAATCCTTCAAACAAAATTCATAACGGCGCGGACGACAATGCTTCGGGGGTTGCCGGCGTTCTTGAACTCGCGCGTTATTTCAGCACCAATTCCGTAAAGGAGAAATGCAATTTCCTATTCTCTTGTTTTTCAGGTGAAGAGTTAGGCCTACTCGGATCAAAATATTTTGCAGACCATTCGCCAGTAAAAATTTCCTCAATTAACTATATGATCAATATGGATATGATCGGAAGAATGGATCGTCAGTCACACATATTGCTGGTGAGTGGTACCGGAACAAGTCCAGTATGGGAACCGTTGCTTAAAAAAATTCGTGGCGTGACAATCAAAACTGATTCGTCGGGCACAGGTCCTTCGGATCACACGTCATTTTATTTGAAAGGGATACCTGCGATTCACTTCTTTACAGGAAGTCATTCAGACTATCACAAACCAAGTGACGACTGGGAGAAGATTAATGCTACAGGAGAGGCAGAAGTGTTAAAGGTGATTATTGATGTCGTTGAGTCACTCGACAGCAAAGGAAAACTCACCTTTCTGAAAACCAAAACGAAATCATTGGCAGGACGCTCATCTTTCAAAGTGACTTTGGGGATTATGCCGAGTTATTCTGGTGATGTTGACGGATTAAAAGTGGATGGTGTCTCTGATAACAAACCTGCGCAAAAGGCAGGCATCATTTCTGGTGACATCATATTGAAGATAGGTGAGATGGAGATTCACGATATCCAGAATTATATGGATGCACTGAATAAATTCGAAAAGGGCCAAACCGTTCCGGTCAAAATTAAGCGAGCAGAAAGCGTTGTAACACTGAGTGTGACCTTTTAACTGCATTTACTTTCGTCTTCGTCTATTACGGGTTACAATCGCCTGGTTTGATAGTCCTCAGCGCCTGATTTAATGGGCAAAATGACCCAAATAGGTGATTGAAACAGTTTACATTTGAAGGTTAATTTGAGGTAAAATAATGCAAGTATGTTAAGAGTCAATAAAAATTTTCGCAATAGATCGCGAACTGTAAAAAGCGAGATTGTTCTCTTGCGTAGTGCGGTCCTGGTGTCGTTGATGTTCATTGTATTTCAATGTAAGGACGACAGCGATAATTCAACGCCACAGCCTTCCAGTGGCCGAACATTTACGGTCACCGACAGATTTCTTACCGATCCTTGTGGCGACAAAGTGATACTCAAAGGATTCAACAAAATGAGCGTCTTTGATGAAGGTGATCCCAATGGTGCCAACTACTTTCCCGAAATTGCAAAGAGTGGAGCAAACAGCGTTCGCATCGTCTGGCAACGAACTTACAGCAGCGGCGCCAGCAGCAATCTTACGCAACTGGAGGAATTGATCAAGAATTGCATCAAGGAGAAGATGATTCCCATAGTTGAAATGCATGATGCTACTTGTGATCTCACCGGATTGGATCAGGTTGTTAATTATTGGATAAGTCAACCTGTACTTACGATTGTAAAGAAATATGAACAATCGATGTTGGTCAATATTGCCAATGAGGCGGGTGACTATACCGTGACAGGAAATGATTTCGTTACCGCCTACAAGTCAGCGATTACAAAAATGCGGAATGCGGGTATATCGACGCCGTTGATCATCGATGCTCCTGACTGCGGGAAAAATCTAGAGGTAGTTGTTCCAGTGGCGTCGCAGCTTGTACAGCACGATCCTCTGCACAATATTATGATTTCGACGCATCCATATTGGTCTAAGACTGCGGGTGCAACGCCCGCGTTCATCGCCTCACAGCTCAATGCTGCAACCACTGCCAATGTTCCACTGTTATTGGGTGAAGTCGCGGGATATGGCGGATGGCCCGGAGAGAATGTAGACGAAACGAAGAGTTGCTCTGCTGAAGGCCTCGTTGACTATGCTTCCATATTGACTGAAGCCGCAAAACATGACATCGGTTGGTTGTTGTGGGAGTGGGGGCCAGGCAATGGATTTTACGATCACGATCCGGTGGTACTTTGTGCGGCGATGGATATTACAACGAATGGGACATACGCATCTATCGAGGCAATAACAGCTAACGATGCGAATGCCTGGGCGAAGGATGCAGTGATTACAGGCACCTATAGCCTGAAGAATACGGCCATTAAAACACCTTATATAAACAACGGTTTCGTCTGTCCCTGATCGACATTCAACCCTCACGCTATGCTACGAATGTGTGCCGGCGAATGAGACTTCCTTCGAGTTCACAGACACCATCGAATTATATTTGTCGAGCCGTTGTGCCGCAAAATTCGTGTACGATTTCAATATTGGGTAACAATTTAATTGTAGTTAGTCCAATCGCCATTGTCGAAAAATAAGCGGTTGCAGTTGAAATAGCTTCGAGCGTGGCGTCAAACCCAAGGATTTGTTTTTTAATAGGATGGGTTGTTAGTGGCTGAAGGCGACAAAATGCTAGCTTCCATGCGCGAACGCGAGAATTTCCAGACATAAGCTTGCAGCTTTCGCCTTGTGGCTTGAAGCTTCTACGCTATATTGTGCTTGGCTTCAGCTTCTAAACCTTCGGCGAAATGTCCTCTATTTATTCGCTATCGATTTTTCTGATCATTTACATAGTCTCTACCCTCCAGAGCGCAGCGCAACTGCCTTCGTTCCGGTTTGAAGTACTCACTTCCAAAGAAGGTCTTCCAAGCAACACCGTGTTGTCAGCGGCACGAGACAAAAATGGTTTTATGTGGTTCGGTACACGCTTGTGTCCGGTGAGATATGATGGATCGAGCTTCCAATCCTTCAGCACACCTGAAACTAATTTTGTGTCTGGTCTTGCGGTCGATGAAAAAAACAATCTCTGGTTTGCAACAGATCGCGGAGGCATTTGCACAATAGATACCAGAAATTTGAAAATGACCTCTATACCGACCGATGGTAAGTATGGAACTGGAGATTTTTTTATTGATTCAAAAGGATTCGGCTGGTATAGTGACCGCTATGGAGTGAATCGAATTGATTTGAAAACCAACGCAACGAAACATTATCAGTTCAAGCAGACAAATTTTATCTGGAACAAAGCTTCATTTGTTGAAGACGACAGCAAGCAACTGTGGGTCGTTGGAAGAGATAATGGTCTCTTCAGGTATGACGAAAAAAGTGATTCACTTTTTTGTTTGTGGGGACAAGACGCGATCGATCCTTCGAAAAGAGAGATCGTAATGTTAAATAAAGCAACGCCGGCCAAAGATGGTATATTATGGATCGGGTCATTTGAGCTCGGACTTGTAAAGTATGATACAAGGACCAATACCTATGAGGCATTTGGTACAGATCGGGTAATAAATGAAGTAAGGGCAATAGAAGAAGGCGTCGATGATTACGGCAAACGTATATTCTGGGTTGGTGATCAGTATGGACTTGGAATATTCAGACCAGACGAAAAGAAGTTTTACTATTTCAAGGGCATTCTTGATGAACCCTATGAGGTATATGACATTTATAGAGATCCGCTGGAAGGCATGGTTTGGGTTTGTACATCGAAAGGAATAATCAAGTATCACCCGAACAGCAATATTTTTAAAACGCGCGCATTGCCAAAGGAACTCTTAACGCAACCTGTTGAGGCGAATGTTATGATTGAGGACAATCGCCCTGGTTATGACTCAATTTGTTACATCGGGTTATCTCATACCGGTATGATAAAGTGGGACCGGTCCACCGATCATTTTACTTTGATAAAATATCCCGGCGCTACGGCCGATACACGGTGGATGGTGCAGCGTGCAGACGGTACGTTTTGGATTGGAACAAACCGCAAAGACTATGAAAGTCCGGGGATCTTCACTTATGACCCCGTCAACCAAATTTTTATCACACCGGAGCTTAACGTTAAGGCGAACAAATACTATTCTGTCCCATTCTTTATGTACGGTGCATTTGATAGTCAGGATAGATTGTGGATCGGGAATTCTGACGAAGGTATTCATGTGCTGAACGGAAACGACGGATCAGAAGTAACCCCTTGGAATGATGCTGTCCAACATAAGTTATTGGAGAATAGTAATCTCATCACGAGTTTACTGATAATAGAGAAAGGTGATGCCTGGATTGGGACGTATAACGGTATTAAAATCGCCAACGAGAAAAAAAGGACTTTTGATACTTTCGACACGGCAATTCTTGGAAAGGAAATTACCGACCTCGCAGTTAACTCCATACTCAAAGATAAAGATGGCAGTATATGGGCCAGCCGTTGGGGAAGCTTGACAAAAATGTCGCCCTCCGGTAAGTTGCTGGAAACTTTTACTACGAAGATGGGTTTTAACGATCGCGAGAATCGCGGGTTGGCACAAGACATCGACGGCAATATATGGATGGGCAACTACGAAGGTTTGTATTGCATAAAACCTGGCGACAGAAAGATCTTTCGATTTACAGTCAATGATGGGTTACTCAGTAATAATACAGCAGGGAAAGTTTTTATTGATCGCTCTGGCAGTTTATTGTGGATTGGACAAACCAATGGATTTAATTTTATCAATCTGAAAGAGTTGCTGAATTCTCCACAGTCTCCGATTTTGGCCGTGAGTAGTTTTAAAGTGCAGGACAAAGTGCGACATCCTGATCTGACCGCGCCAATATCATTAAAACGAACCGATAATTCATTCAGCGTCAATTTCATTGCCTTGAATTATCGAAAGCATCAGGACAATCAGTACGCATATTTTCTTGAAGGATTTGAAACCGAGTGGCATTACAGCGGGTCTGAACATCTGGCGTATTACACCAATCTCAACCCTGGCGGCTATACGCTTCGGATCAAAGCTGGTGACACCTTCGGCAACTGGAATTACGGAACAATGAGTCTTGTTATTAACGTACAGCCCGCTTTCTACGAAACCTGGTGGTTCCGGACGCTGGCAGTAGTCCTTGTCTCGTCATTGCTATACGGTTTGTATCGATATAGAATCAATCAGCTGCTTCGGTTACAACAGATGAGGAACAGGATCTCGGCAGACTTACATGATGAGTTGGGTTCGTCACTGAGTAGCATAAGCATAATCGGTATGATGGCGCAGAACAAATTAGTGGATGAACACCCTTCAAAGCCGTTGTTGGAAAGGATTGTCGAGGAGGTGCAGCAGATCAGTGGCTCACTAGACGATATTGTCTGGAACATCAGTCCTAAAAATGATGCGCTTTCAAGTTTAATCGCGCGGATGACTCGGTACGCATCTGAGTTATTTGAAGCCAAGCAAATAGCCTTTGAATTTACAACGCCCGTGCACATGGATCAGGTGACACTATCCATGGAGCAAAGACGGAACTTCTACCTTGTCTTTAAAGAATCTGTTAATAATCTGGTTAAGTACTCTGCCTGTAAAACGGCAAAGGTGGGTATCTCTTTCGAGCAAAAAAATCTCGTGCTGCAGATTTCGGATGATGGAAAAGGGTTCGATCCGGAGGCATTAAATGAGGGGGATGGCCTTTTCAATCTCAAAGCCCGTGCTGATGTGCTCCAGGGGCAGATTACGATCCAGTCGGAACCCGGTATGGGCACCATCATTACATTGAAATTTCCACTGAAGCTTGGTGACCCGAAAGGGTTATTGACTATCTCAGGACAATAACGTCAATTTGAAACCAGGGACTATCCTCAAATGAAAGAAATAGCAGTTGCCATATACGAAGACAACCTAAAGCTCAGAGAAGTCTTGAACCTTCTTTTTAGCAGTGTGCCGGAAATTAAAATCGTCGGAACATATTCCAATTGTAATAACGTTCGTGCTGAAATATTGTTGAACAAACCCGACGTTGTGGTCATGGACATCGATATGCCAGGCTATTCCGGTATTGACGGCGTTAGAATCATTAAAGAGATCGACGCTTCGGTGAAAGTATTGATGCATACTGTATTTGATGACGACGAAAAGCTTTTTGCCTGTCTTAGCAACGGTGCCGATGGATATCTTTTGAAGCGCGACACGTCCATCCAACTGATTCCTGCAATAATGGAGGTGATGGAAGGGGGAGCTCCGATGTCGCCAGGGATTGCACGTAAAGTATTGGTTGCATTTCATAAACCGAAAGAGCAACCGCGCGGAGAATATCATATCACTGACCGCGAGGTTCAGGTGCTTCAGCTTCTTGCCAGGGGATTTTCGTACCGCATGATTGGTATCGAATTCTCGATTTCTCCAGAGACGGTGAAGCGGCATTTAAAAAACATTTATCAAAAGTTACATGTGCAGTGCGGCCCTGAAGCAGTAGCAAAGGCAATACGCGAAAAGCTGATTTAAAGGAGTGGCTTAAATCTCGGCCAAAATATTAGATTGTTAGTTTTCGGGCCCGGTGAGAAATCATTCGGGCCCGATTTCTTTTGCTGCGCAAGTGTTAGTCACATACATTAAGAAAATTCATAAGCAATCAGCGCGAGACTTCTGTCCATGCCATACGCTATGCAGTTGCTATTAATAGCCGAAGTATTAATTTCACTAAAATTTAAAATATGAAGATCCTTCCGTTTTGCTTATCCTTTATTTTGATAGCAATCTTCGCCGCTGAAATGCATGCTCAACAAAATTTGAAGCTTTCGTACAACAAGCCTGCTCAAAATTGGAACGAAGCTTTGCCGGTGGGCAACGGCAGGTTGGGTGCAATGATCTTTGGAGATCCAAAAGCAGAACATCTGCAGCTCAATGAGGCAACGCTCTGGTCAGGTGGACCTTCTAATCTGAATCCAAACCCAGGTGCATCATCTTACCTGAAAGATATACGAGAGGCGTTATTTCAGGAAGACTATAAACTCGCGCAGGAACTGACGTCAAAAATGCAGGGACTATTTACGGAATCATATCTGCCATTGGGTGATCTTTTCATCACGAGTAATTTTTCTGGGCAACCAACAGACTATTACCGCGATCTTGACATCAGCAACGCTACGGCTACAACAAAATTTAAAGTCAATGGCGTTGAATACATTCGCGAAATATTTGTTTCGGCGCCCGATCAGGTCGTGATCGTGAAATTGACGGCAAGCCAGAAAGGCGCGCTTGACTTTAAGTTACGTGCAGGATCTGATTTGTATTCGAAAATTGAAAGTTCAAAAGATGAAATCGTATTAAAAGGTAAGGCCCCTTCACATGTTGATCCAAGCTATATGCAAACTATGGAGCTTCCAGTCGTTTACGGTGACCCGGCCGGTTGCGCGGGCATGCGTTTTGAATGGAGGATGAAGGTTGGCCAGACGGATGGGAATGTACAACAGTCGGGTAATGAAGTAGCGGTCACCGGTGCATCTGAAGCTATCATTTATTTATCGGCGGCAACAAGCTTCAATGGATTTGATAAATGTCCGGATAAAGATGGCGTTGACGAACACGTGATCACAATTAAACATCTCGAAAAAGCATTGGCAAGGGGTTATGCGCAGATAAAGACGGGTCATATCGATGATTACTCCAAATATTTTAATCGTGTTAGTCTTGACCTCAAAGGTAGTGTACCCACAGCGTTGCCAATCAATGAACGACTTCTGGCGTATACCAAAGGCGCAAATGACCCGGCGTTTGAAGCGCTGTATTTTCAATTCGGAAGATACTTGTTGATCTCGTCTTCACGTCCGGATGGAAGGCCTGCGAACCTTCAGGGAATATGGAACCATCACGTTCGCCCACCGTGGAGCAGTAACTATACAACGAACATCAATACAGAAATGAACTACTGGATGGTTGAATCTGCTAACCTTTCAGAACTTCATACGCCACTTATCAATCTCATTAAGGACCTCGCCGTTACGGGACGACAGACAACAAAGAATTTTTATGATGCACCAGGCTGGACGGTTCATCACAATACCGACATCTGGGCTACAACGAATCCCGTGAGCGGAAGTCCGAGTTGGGCCAACTGGCCTGTGGGTGGCGCATGGTTGAGTCAACATCTATGGGAGCACTACGATTTCAGTCAGGATCGCGAATACCTCGACACGGTAGCCTATCCGTTGATGAAAGAGGCTGCCGCATTTTGCTCAGCATGGCTTGTTGATGATGGTAAAGGACACCTGGTAACCGCGCCATCAACTTCTCCAGAGAATGAATTTATTACCGATAAAGGATTCAAGGGATCAGTGTCCGTGTCAACAACAATGGACATGGCAATAATCAGAGATTTGTTTGGTCACGTGATTGAAGCATCTGAGATCCTTGGCGTTGATGAAGGCCTTAGAACAATGCTCGTTGATAAGAAAAGTAAGATGCTGCCGTATCAGATCGGAAAGAAAGGCAATCTTCAGGAGTGGTACAAAGACTGGGAAGATGTTGATCCCCAGCATCGTCATATATCTCATTTATTTGGGGTGTTTCCGGGATCAGAGATTACGCCTTTGAAGACCCCGGAGCTGGCGCAGGCAGCACGTGTATCCATGGGGTTGCGTGGCGATGGTGGTACGGGCTGGTCGAAAGGCTGGAAGATCAATTTCTGGGCGCGGCTATGGGATGGGAACCACGCGCATAAATTGATCCGTGAGCAGCTTACGCTTACCGGGGTTGAAGGTACTAACTACGCGAACGGCGGCGGTACGTATCCCAACCTGTTTGATGCACATCCGCCTTTCCAGATCGATGGCAACTTCGGAGGAACTTCGGGCATTACCGAGATGCTGTTGCAAAGTCATACCGGCGAAGTCAATCTCCTACCAGCATTGCCCGATGCTTGGGCTTCGGGTGAAGTAAAAGGTCTTCGTGCCCGTGGAGGTTTTGAACTCGATGTGCAATGGGCTAAGGGTAAACTTAAATCGGCGTTGCTTAAATCGATATCAGGAAATGATTGTGTCTTAAGAACTTCAATCCCGGTCAAAGTTTCCGGAGTGAATGCAAAATCTGTGAAAGACAAGTTAGGTTATGTGACAACGTTCCGTACGAAAAAAGGCGAGTCATATCTTTTAAGGGCATTATAACAGATCATCTCGGTCTATCCAACATTGTAGTTATTTAGCCAATGGTTGGTTTTTCTTTTCGATCCAAAGTCGAGGGTGTCGAACTCATCTATACCTTGAAGCGCTATTACGCCGAAGCCCTTCAATACTTTGTTGATCACCCCGGGACCGGCACTCAACACCGCATCGCGCTTATTATTCTTCCAGACGATTGCTTCCTGACCACCTCGTCCTCCAAAATAGTCAGCTTCAACATAACCAACATGTATATTACCGATAGCACGTAGTAACGCGTTTTCAATATTTTCAGGAAGTAATACTGACGCACGAATACTCCTTGTTGCTGCAAAACTGTTCATTTGAGAATAGAGCTCAGCAGTCATTGGAATAAGAGCTATTCCCTGTTTCAGGTCAAATTTTCTTGCATGATTGAAAGCGTCACTTATAATTGAGAAATCTTGCTGACGGCAGATAAAAGCTTGTAAACTGTATGCCATGTGAGCAGGTTATTTTGAAAACCCCAATGAAAAATAGAATAAATGGATCATTAACAACTTCATGAGCGCGTTGCCTAAGGCGTGACTTTCTTTACTTCGACATAAAAATTTTTATCCACCGTCAATGTTGACGCTGCAGTAGCCCTCAGCTTCTTCCACGTTGTCGATGGTGAGAGCCATGTGCCGTCAGCCAATTTTAATTTCATGCTGAAACCGTCGACAACATTTGTCCATCGATATGACAGGCTTCTACCTTCAACCTTATATCGCAATACTGGAATTTTGGTTGTCGTCAGATATTGTTCAAACACCTTTGAGAGATCAATACCTGCATTCGCCGAAACATAGTTTTCCACTTCCTGAGCAGTAACCGTTTTTAATCTGAATTTTTCATTAAGCCCCCGCAGGATGCCTCTGAATTTCTCGTCGTTGTTTACCAGTTGCCTGATCGTATGCAGCATATTGCCACCTTTGTAATACATGTCGCCACTTCCTTCAGTGTTAACGCCATAAGCAGGAATGATCGGCGCGTCGTTTGTAATTTGTTTACGAGTGCCGATTACGTACTCATTTCCCGCATTGACTCCATACTCACAGGTTGTAAACAATGTCTCAGAGTAGTTCGTGAAAGATTCATGAATCCACATATCGGCCAGATCTTTTGACGTGATGTTATTTCCAAACCACTCGTGACCACTTTCATGAACAATGATAAAATCCCATTTCAATCCCCACCCCGTATTTGAAAGGTCGGTTCCTAAATAACCGTTCGCGAATTTATTTCCATAGGCTACGGCACTCTGATGTTCCATACCCAAGTGAGGTGATTGCACAAGCTTAAACCCATCTTCATAAAACGGATATGGCCCGAACCAATGCTCAAAGCATTTCAGCATTTTTGGAACCTGCTGAAATTGCTTTTTGGCCTTCTCAAGGTCATAATCCAGAACCCAGTAATCACAATTAAGCGAATCTTTTTCGCCCATGTATATTTCATTCCAGTGTACGTACTTTCCAATATAAGGGATAATATTATAGTTGTTTATAGGATTAACAACGGTCCAGGTATACGTCATCAAACCATTGTCTTCTGGGTTCGACATGATCAATTTTCCGTTGGCAACCGCCACCAAAGAATCGGAAACTGTCACGCTGATTGTTGCACCTTGATCCGGCTCATCACTTTGATGATCTTTACAAGGATACCAGACACTCGCACCCAAACCCTGGCAGGCCACCGACATCCAGGGCCGCCCCAACTTATCTTTGGCCCAGATCCAACCACCATCCCATGGAGGTCGCATGGCTTCTTTCGGTTTCCCGGAAAAATTAATGATCACAGAACCCATGACGCCTTCAGATATCATCTTGCCAAAGTCGAGGTAATAGGCATTGCTGTCTCTTTTAAAAGTAACAGGCTGTCCACCGTAAACTGCCGATTCGATTTCCATGGGCAGTTGCAGATCGATCTGCATGACCTGACCCGCCTTTAGTGTTTTAAAAAGGATCGTGTTTGAACCCTTAATCGTTTTTGCTGCATAATTGGGCTGGACGGAAATATCATACTTCAGGACATCCCACCAAGCCCGTTCATGGGTGATTGAACCACGTATCGTGTCCTGGTGTGAGAATCGCTCCTGAGATAATGAAGCAAAGGACACAAACAGAAGTGATAGCGATAAGGTGTGTTTCATTTCGGAATATATCGATGTGAACCGACAATCTAAAATGACTACAGTCAATAAAAAATGGTCTGATGGATTTAGTTACTCGGATCGCAGCGAGTTCACCGGATTGCCAAGGGATGCTTTTAGCGTCTGGAAACTTACAGTCAGTAACGTAATAAACATTGCGCCAGCAGCTGACAGCACCAACACCCAAACCGAAATTTCAATCCTGTAGGTGTACCGTTGTAGCCACTCACTTAAGTAGTACCACGCTATTGGAATTCCGATTACGCAGGCAAAGCCGACGAGCTGAATGAATTCAATTGAAAGCATCTTCCAGACGTTAGACACCGAAGCACCGAGTACCTTTCTGATACCAATTTCTTTTCGCCTTTGCTCGGCTATGAACGATGACATTCCAAATAATCCGAGGCAGCTGATAAAAATAGCGAGGACAGAAAATGCACTTGCCAATGTTCCAATTCTTTCCTCATCTGAAAACTTCAGTGCATATTCCTGATCGACGAATTTGTAATCGAAAACAGCCACAGGTATCAGCGATTGAAATACTTTGTTGATCTTCGCCAGCGCTTTACTCATACTGATCGCAGGATTGACACGCATGGTAATATTGTACCCTTGCTCATAGTTAACGTAGTAGAGTGTTTGCTTCACTGGTTCGAAGGGTGATGTGACGACCATATCCTTGATGACGCCAATCACTTTTAACTTTTTCCCATTCCAGGTCACTTCTTCGTCAATTGGATTGTCAAAGCCCATGGACCTGGCCGCCGTCTCATTTAAGATCAGGCCGGATGAATCTGTTGAATGCTCCTTTGAAAAATCACGACCCTGAACAAATTGCCAACCGATTGTTTTACCAAAGTCATGCGTAACAGCCATCGTTACAAAGTTTGCCTCATTGTTAGGATCCTTGCCGCGCCAATTAAATCCACTGTCTGTAAACCATACTGCTGTCGTTGGACTGGACGACTCAGCCATGTCAACCACCGCGCCAGACGCCTTTAATTGATTCTCCAATGCATCAGTCTTGTTATAAAATTCCATGGTCTTTCGAATGGTGATCAGCCCCTGCCGGCTGTACCCAACCGGACGATTCTTTGCGTACTGCACCTGTTGCCAAACGACAACCGTTCCAATGATCAACGCAATGGATACTGAGAACTGCAGGACCACCAGAAACTTCCGCGGTATCGAGGCAGATCGCCCGGCTTTGTATGTTCCCTTTAACACTTTTACAGGTTCAAATGATGAGAGATATAATGCCGGATAGCTTCCTGAAATCAAGCTGGTCACAGCGATGAATAATGCGCTCGCCAGCCAAAATTTCAAATTGCCCCAGGGCCAATCCATGCGCTTATCAGTAAGTTCGTTGAAAAGCGGAAGCACCAGCGTTACAAGTGCCAGTGAAATCATAAAAGCAAAAAGTACGACTACAAAAGATTCAGACAGAAACTGCACCACGAGTTGTGATCTTTCTGATCCGATTGACTTTCGTATACCGACTTCACGAGCACGCTTCTCGGATTGAGCGGTGCTCAGGTTCATGAAGTTTATGCAAGCAAGCAAGAGCACGAACGATCCGATCATTCCAAATAACCAAACATATTGAATTTTACCACCTATCGATTTGCCACCCTTCCAATCTGAATACAAATGCCATGTGCTCATTGGTTCCAGGAAGACTTCCGGATGTTCTGTTTGCCCCTGTTCTTGTGGAATGTGGCGTATTTTCACATCCTTAATTTTTGCACTGATATCCTCGAAGTTTCCATTCGGGTGAATTTCCACAAAGGTCAACAGATCCTCATTCCAATTGTTCTCGTTTATTTTTAACCATTTTGAGTTAGGATCATTAATCCATAGATCCCATGAAGAAACAAATTTGAGATCAGTGAAAGTCGAATTCTGCGGGAAGTCTTCATATATGCCAGTAACTTTTACATCGACTGTATTGGCAATGGCAAGTGTTTGATTGATAGGATCCTTGTCACCAAATAAAGCACGGGCTGCTGACTCAGACAACACAATTGAAGCAGGATCGTCAAGTGCTTTCCAGCTTCCTTCCTTCATTTTGAAACTAAATAATTCAAGACCTTCAGGATCCATAAATGTTCCGATCTGTGAAGTCTTTTTTTCTCCAATAGCCAGGTTAAAGTTTGTAAGCCACCATGCCTTAACGACGTGCTTGAAATCATTTTTATAAGTGGTTTTCAATTCCTGCCCCAGTGGAAAGAAACCAGAATGTGTGGTAACGATCTGATTATTAACCGTCTTATTGTAAACGACCTGCGCGATCCGTTTGTAATTCCCGTGATTAGTGTTGAACGATAGTTCATCGGCAATCCACATTCCGATCAAAATGACCACCGTAATTCCAACAGCAAGCCCCGAAATATTGATCGCGGCATAACCGCTGTGTCGTTGAAGGTTACGAAGTGCTATTGTGACGAAGTTTTTTAGCATGGCATGACGAGTTCAATTTTATCGCTGCATTTCCAACAACTATGCCACGGTGCCTGAGTCGATTCAGGCCCAGGCTGCACGACAATTGAAGTATTTTAGTTCGTGAACGGACTCCCGTGATCGATATCGGGCATAAGGATTCAATGCTGGCGAATAAATATAGGATTCTCGCCGATACTAAAGCGAATATTAAATATAGATTTATCCTGAAGATTGGTGTACCGGGGGGTATGATTTCATACTTTCTCAGAAATGTTCACCTCTTAAAACTAGAATCAGACCATCAGACAATTACGGCACTACTGAACAGCGATGGCTAAATAACTGAAGAGATCCTACCAGACGAGTGCAGGGGGTGGAGAAGGGAGTGCAGAGAGAGTGCGCACATGTTGGTTAACAGGGTGACATTCGGGCCCAACTCCTGTAAGTATTTGAATCCACTTCACTGCTGCAGATATCGTTCCTTAAGAATCTTGATATGGTGCATCTCATGCCCGACAATAGCCCTAAACATTTCATCCACTGTCAATTCAAATTTCCAGGCCATACCCGTGAGTTTCATCTGTTCTGGTTTAAGCAGATTCATGAAGCTTACTGTTGATGCGCGTACCAACTTATAATCCTGCACCAGTTGACTGAACGAAAATTCATTGAAGTAGGCATTGTCAACCATGAGGTTCTGATCGTATCCTGGTAATGTTGTTTTGTCTTTTCTGCTGAAACGTAATGTGCGGTACGCCATGATACGCTCGTGATCGACTATGTGCCCGACGATTTGTTTGATACTCCATTTACCATCCGCGTATCGATGTTTGGATTTCTCTTCTGTGATTGAATCGAGAAGTGTTTCGAGCGATGGATCAGTTAGTAATGTTTTCGCAGGTATTGTTCCCGTGAGTTCAATGTAGTATGGAAAGCCATCTGAAACTGTAAGCGACATGATGTTTTTTATTAATCAATATAAGGGAACGCAACGAACTTTCGGGGTTCTGAAATGGAATCAACGATTTTTTTTTGATCTGGTTGCTATTGGCAGCACAAATAGCGCAATTGTTATCTTGTCGAGACAAAAATTCAATTCTTCATGACCAGCGCCTACCTTGCTCCAATACTTTTATTTTATGGAATCTTTCTGATTTCGTGCGGAATCGTTTCCGTGATTTTTATTGGGATGAAAGCAAAAACGGCGCTGGTTTCCGGCGGGATGTCAGGAGCCATATCTCTCGTGCTTGCCTATCTAGCATGGACAGGATTTGTCGCTGCTTCATGGATCGGTATTGGATTGTCGTTCGCGTTGCTGATTGTTTTCTCGTGGCGGTCCACCAAAACACTGTTGAAAGTACTTGAACTCATACCAACATCGCATCCTGAGCTAAACGCAAAAGGAATAGCATTTCTAATTATTAGCCTGATGGCGGTCGTTTCGATCTTTGTCCTGATGCTTCAATGTATCCTGTTATTAGGCACATAGCTTTTTTCCAAGTGATTCATTAAGTATGCTATGCGCCGAGACGTTTCGCGAAGGAGGATTGAATGTTACGAATCAACTCCTCATCTTCGAACCTGTCTCTCTCAACCCATTGATCACTTTTAGCGTCTGGGCGGGATGGTGTCTCATCCCAAACGCCTTTGAGCATATCTCCACCAATGAATACCATCCGTTTCCTGGAATGACGTATCTGCTTTCTGTTATGATCCGATAGTTGGAGGTCGGTTGTGGAATAAGAGATGAAAGTTGCCCGGCATCAGGAATCATATTTTTCGTCATTGAACAGATGCCTTCGCGTCAAGACCTGTGCACTTAACGATACAGCGCTCGGCCAAAGTGCCGAGATCAACCGGATTGTGAAATTTCCGGATGGCAATCTTGCCTCCGAACGCTGGAAAATCAGATACGAGTTTATTGAAATATGCCGGAATTAAAAACCATCAAGCGCTCCCTGATCGGTGTGAAAAGGGTGCTGTTCTTTTATCAAGTATCTTGGCCTTCGGCTACTAATCCATGCTTCAGGCTGCAGCTTAAAGCTATATTCAACTAGTTCGAATTCGGATGCACACAGTACATCCAGTAATCGAGAATTCTCCTTATCGTTTCTTCCATTTCCGCCAGCGAGTTCCGTTTTAGGAAGAACCCTTGCACCGTCATCTCGTATGCCGCTGTGACTTGCATACCAATGGCAGCCGAAGAGAAAAATACAAACGGAATACTCTTTCTTCTCAGGGCCTCATTTTCGTCAACGATCTTTCTGAATTCCATACCATTCATCCCCGGGATATTGATATCGCAAATAACAAGGAACGGCTTTTCGGATGTGGTTTCAAGATACTTTAACGCGGCGTAACAATCGGTGAACGTCCGGATATCGGCAGACTGGACACCATTTCTGTTCAACACCTCTTCAATTATCTCAAGATCATCCTGGTCGTCGTCAATGAGAATTATTGGACCATAAAGTTTCATGTTGATTTTCCCTCCCAGTAAACATACGAACTTGGTCGCTTGGAAGCAAAGAGCCCATATGGCGTGTAGGCATGAGGTTGTGTATTGTATAGAAGCCAGATCCGGACCAGACGTAGAAGTTAAGTCCCCGGGATTGCACCCTTATTCCCGGCCGAAACATGCCCCTTTTGCGACTACTTTTTCCCGTTGAGCAATTTTCCTACCCAGGTGAATCTTACCAGAAACCGATACGACACCAGTAATAATACAAATGAAGGTATAAGAATGAGCATTACTTTGAATATCCAGTGAATATCCAGCGGTGCAACGAGAATTTGAAAAAATACGACGACTGGAAGATGTATCAGATACATCCAATAAGATGCGTCCGCGAGAAAACGAATCGTGCTATTTTCGTTAGAGAAGTAGAACAACATCATTCCGATAAACCCGAACATCGCAGTCATTGATGCGAAAGCATACAGGGTGTTGTAAGCACTTTCCAGCCACGCAAATGAGGTCCCCAACGACAATCCGAGTGTTGGGTCATAAACAATACTGAGGAACATCGTGGTTACAATGACGATTAGCACGGTGCCGATGACTGTGTTAAGAATCCGGTACTTTGTAAAAATTTCGATGAAAGGCGCATTCCGGTGCAGTATCCATCCCAGGGAGAAATAGTAAAAATACACTGCTAGCGAAGGGAGGTATGGAATCAGTCCATGATCTGGTGTGTCGACGCCGAATTTATTTTTCATCATGAACATCAATGGAATCGTCGGTAAAGCAAGGACCAGGCTTCCACCTGGTTTTTGAATTATGTTTACAAAAAAATTGCTAACGGAACTTCTCACTTTGCCTTTGGTATCAACCCATTTTTCAAATAGCGCGCGCGTAGCGAGTAACAGGGTGTAGATCCAAAGTAAAGTATAGAGAAACCAGAGATGAGTCCAGGGAAAGCCTGCTGATAACCATTGTCCGGAAATGAGGGTATTCTTAGAAGTCTGAAAGATGTCGATGGGTTGAACTGATGAGTCTGCCATCATGCGTTGCTTATGAATTCCCCAGCTCCATAAGATTACGATCGCGAAGTACACCAATGGCCAAAATATGATCAGCGGAACAGCAATACGTTTAACGCGATGTATAATAAAAGGTGAAGTTCCAAGTTTCAAGTACACCATCCGAGCAAAAAATCCGGCCACCAGAAAGAAAGCCTGCATACGGAATACGTGAGAAACGAAGAAAAAGCTGTCGATAAAGACAGGATTAGCTCCATCTTTTACGGCCCAAACCATCGGTGGGATAAATGATACAAAAGATTCGATGCCGTGAAATACAATTCCAATCATCAGCGCACAGGCTCTGACTGCATCCAGACCGTAATACCTGCTGGTTGGAAGGTGTTTAACTATTGTGTTCGTCATATTCATTTTCAACAAACTATAGACTGAATGGAATACGCGAAGTTGCACATGTATTGGTCAGTATTCGAAGATTTCAGGCGATTTTCGGATTCAGTACATTTATCCAAACCTGCCAAGAACAACTTGTTTTATAATTTTTGAGGGTGGTATTAGACGAGGTCAAATCATGAAGGAATTGGGTGAATGCTATTGTTGTTGCTGGTTGATCTTTGAATGCATGTCGAGACAATAGGCGCAACCATTAATGTGATACGCGGAATGACAGAAGATTCAACAAGGATTGCGCTAGATCAGCGTTGATATCAATAAGCGCCTATGCTGAGGATTGCATCCAGACCGCCATTGTTTCTTGTGTAAGCATTGATTCTTTGTTTCATGGTCATTTTGTTTATAGCAACGATGATCAGGCGAGATCAAATCGGACAAAAGACAAAAAAATATTTTTAAGCGTAATGAAAAGCCGTGCTGATCCGGCAACTCTTTGAGTTGTGCTGTAGCGTAAATGCGTCAGTATTTCCGATGCTATAAAGGATTCTTGCAGCTGGCTTAAGAACCGCCTATACCGACTTTCGCGGCGTTCGTTGCATTAGTCCTGCCCCAATAATGCACAGGCATAAAATCATTCCGCAAGCGGGATAGAATCTTTCTTTGATGGTCCATTCTTTACCGGCTAAGAATGATAGCAAATTAGCGATCAGCCAGATCATATAAACAAGTACTGGTGTTTCCTTCGGACGTCGGTAGGTATCAACCATTTGAGGAATGCTGGCAATCACCAATGCTATGCTACTCGATACTATCGCTCCGGTATCTCCGGTAAAGAACCATATAATCATACAGATTAGAACGAGTGTCGATGTCAACGTCTCAATCCAGGTCCAATCAACTTGCTTTTTGATAACCAGCAATGAGGCAATTGTTGCTGTACCCAGCACGTTGCTGAGTGGCAACCAGAAATTACCGCCCTGAAATATAAGTCCGACCATGGCAATGCCATCGAGCATCCCCCAAAGAAGGAATGCTGCAAAACTTTGACTTGCGGTATTTCTGAGGATCGCAAAAGTAAGGGGGATGTATGCGCAGAATGCGACTAGGCCGGCTATGAGTTGTAGCGCATCGGTAGCGTTGTCTTGCATGCGGTTAAAGGTAGCACTTTCTAACATCTGTCAGGCAACAAGTGTCGCCGGCGAAAGAATGCTGCTGAGTTGAAAAAAAATATCCGGCCTAGATACTGGCCGGATATATAAAAATCCTCATTCAAATTTTATCCGTAAACTAAATTCTCACGAGGTAAATCAAACCCATCAATTCTTCACACCTGCGAAAAATGTTAGTGTTACGATTTTCGATAAAACGTGCTTGGGACTAGACATAGTACCTCCTTTCTTTAAGTGAGACATTTGCGACACGTTGTGTTCAAATAAATTATGAATCTGACGTTGCGCCTGTAACGACCGTTACGAACGTAGAACACAGAGGAGGCCAAAAATGTTTAATCCGCGTAGTTTTTTTACCCATTGGGTTTGGGCACAATGATTGCCAGCTTTGTCTCATGGACGAGTATGTCAAAATGACGTCAATCGAGCTTAGCGAATGGAAGAACAGGATGGAGGCCGCCCCTTCTTTTACCAATGCCTTTGCCAAAAGACTGCAGGTCAGGATCAATAAGATTATACCCGAAAAGGTGCACGTTGCCATTACGGCTGCGATTAAGCAAATAATCAGAGGCGTGTGTTTTGGTATTGGATATACCACGAAGGAACCTGCCACCGGTCTGCTGCTCGAAGAGGTCGAAAAAAAAGTTGATGAAAAAATTATTTTTTACGCCCGGACCGCTGCGGCAGAGGGCGCTGCCACCGGCGCAGCAGGAATCTTAGTCGGTCTGGCAGACTTCCCACTTTGGTTAACGCTGAAGATGAAAATGCTTTTTGAGTTGGCGGCTCTTTATGGCTACAACGCGAAAGATTATAAAGAGCGGCTTTTCCTACTCTATATCTTTGAACTGACGTTTTCAAGCCAGGAGAACAGGCAGAAAATATTTCGCATCGTCGAGCATTGGGATGATTATGCACGAACATTACCCGAAAACATGGATGAATTTGATTGGCGCACTTTTCAGCAGGAGTATCGCGATTACATCGACATTGCCAAACTACTCCAGCTCGTACCAGGCATTGGAGCAGTAGTTGGTGCGTTGGTAAATCTTCGCCTTACAAAAAAACTTGGAAGAACTGCGAAGAACGCTTATCGTTTGCGAGCACTCTCTTCACAAGGCCATTAATTAATTTATTTTTTCTCAAGAAGCGATTTGTTCACCGTTTCTTCAAAGCGCTTTATAGTTTTCACGACCGACTAACGCAGTGAATTTGACCTTTATAACTTTCAGTGATTTTTCAATGTCTCGATCACTAATTCCGTGAAAGTTCTTTTCATAGTAGTTCAATGTATCGAAAGCTATCAGGAATAGACACAACACCAGTGAAGTATTTCAATTATTGATCACTTCATTAAGGCGGAGTACATACTATCAAATGGTTGCTGTTTTATTTCAGCACTCTTTGACTTCAATCCTGACAAGGCGTTCTGGAAAGATATTAAGGGGCTGGCATCAGATGAATTCTATCAGGCGCTTGACTATGTTGGATTGGATTGTTTCCCGGATGTTTTCAGAGCATTTCCGCTCGTCAACGAGATACCCGATACAGATGGAGTGAGAAGGATGTTGTTAACGGATGTTTAGGAATGATATTGTTAGCGCAGGCATCGATCAATTCCCTTGCACATAACGGAGAACCGTTGGCCTACAGGCAAATCCAGGTCTGAGGAAAGGTAAGCTTTTATGCTAGAAGCAATCGTTAAGACTCTATTCTCTTTAAGGATAGAGTTCAATATTGAAACCTATCAACTGTTTTGTTTGCGAGATGCAAATTCTTCTGTCGACGATTTGTTTTTTCAGTTGAGAATTTTACGTGATGATTATTCGAAAAAACCGGCGTTCGAGGTTTTTCAGAAAGTGATAAGGGAAATGACTTTCACGTAGTAAATATTCAGCGAGTCAAACCTGGTAAACAAACATCGCGCTCGGCGCGGTACAGTTCAACTACGAAACAGGCATTTATGATTCGAATACGAAAGTATCCAATGCCGTTGACGGCCCGGAAGGAGCGTTGAAAACTGAAATTTACAGAGTTGATTTGTACGACACACTCGAAGTTCCGTGCCTAATCATTTTTAATTTAGCAATTCAAGGAAGATCGTATTATACCCGGTATCGATAATTTCCGCGTTGGTAATTGCAGAAATGGGGTGCCAACAGGCATCTAGATGTTGTTGTCACTCAAACCAAGAGAGAAGCGGATAAAAATAGCCATACACGCTTAAAAGTTGCAGATTATTCATCTTTCTTAGTCCTGTAAGAAAAAATATTTCCATAGCTGATTCTCAATCAATTTTGCTCTAATTATGCAATCGTGTGTATTAATTAAAGCCATCGCAAAGCCTAATTCGGTTTGTGGAGATATACAATGGTCTCATTGGGGGCGGATAAGAATAGAGGTCGATAATTTTCAAGCATACGGCATCATATCCAAAGCTGAAACACAGTTACGTCCATTACGTAAATTTGCAGTAGTGGAGATGTATGCCACATAGCGCTATGGCTCATACGTTTCTTTGAAACCTTTTGGACAGACGCTAACTATTTTTTTAACGCAGGTAGTCAATGAGAAAATTGAAATTAGAAGTACAGCTCTCGATCGACGGATTTATGGCCGATCAGAATGGCAATACAGATTGGATGATTTGGAATTGGGGCAACGAATGGACGTGGGACAATGAACTCCAGCACTACCATACAGCACTAACAAAATCTGCAGATTGTATTTTCCTGAGCCGTCAGATGGCGGAGGAAGGATTTATAGAGCATTGGGCACAGGTTGCAAAAGATGCTTCGAGTTCCCAGCAGGAATTCGCAAAGCATATTCGCGACACATACAAAGTGGTCTTCAGCAAAACTTTGACGAAGGAGGATCCGATTCCCGGAGGTTGGGATAATGCTGATGTATCACAGTGGGATATCAAACAGCACATAAGAAATCTCAAAAATCAGGAAGGCAAGGACATCATCGTCTACGGTGGTGCATCTTTCATATCGTCGTTGATTCAGGGGGGACTTGTGGACGAATTTCATCTGTTGATCAATCCGGTTGTGCTTGGCAAGGGGCTGCCCGTATTCAACCGACTACCCGCCAGGCAGTCGATGACACTGACACAAACAAAGACTTACAGCTGTGGCGTAACGCTGATGCAATACCAGATGGAGAAGCAGAATGTCGAAGCGCAGGTCGCCTGAAGCCAATGATCAAATCATTCTTTCGTGGTAGCGGTAGGATAATCTGGGATGGGTTCGAATGATCCCGTAAAAAGCTGTAAGGGTTATTTTGGATATCATACAATTTGCGGGAGAGGAATTTACCATCACGCTTGCATCAGGAATTGGAGCAACGCCTGGGGTGGTGGACAGATGCTTGTATCTGCCAGAATCAATGGCCTTGTAAAAAAGTTTTGACAAGCAGTGTCATATCGCAGATCGTAATCATTAATGAATGTGATACGCCCACGCGTTATGAGCCGATATTCATCGGAATGCCCGAGCTCTAAAACGTCAGAAGACTTTTCCTCACATTGCCTTCTTTGAAATCGGGGGCGACACACCCATATTGTACCAAGTGAAAGCATATGCATCAGCATCAGCTTCGATAGACTTTTTAAGACTCGAGGCGCCATGCGCTGACTTTGTTTCAATTCGAATAAGCACCGGCGCATTACCAGATTGGTTTTCTTGTAATGTCGCTGCGAATTTGAAAGAATGCGCTGGTACAACACGATCGTCATGATCTGACGTGGTGACCATCGTGGCAGGATAACTCGTTCCAGGCTTGATATTGTGCAAAGGCGAATATCCCTTTAGATACTCGAACATTTCTTTTGAATCATTCGCTGTTCCGTAGTCAGGCGACCATCCCGGTCCAGCTGAAAACTGATGATAGCGTAGCATATCCATTACGCCCACTGCAGGTAAGGCTACTTTGAACAACTCGGGCCGCTGAGTCATGCAGGCACCAACCAATAGCCCACCGTTGGAACCCCCGCTGATGGCCAGGTGATTTCTATCTGTATATTTCTCTGCGATCAGGAATTCGGCAGATGCTATGAAGTCGTCAAACACATTCTGCTTTTTGGTTTTGATCCCAGCTTTGTGCCAGGCGTCGCCATACTCACCACCACCGCGTAAATTGGGTTGGGCATAGATACCATCATTCTCCAACCAAACAACCAATGCCGGGTCAAAGTATGGCGTGAGGGAAACATTAAACCCACCGTATCCATAAAGCATCGTCGGGTTTTTTCCATTAATCTTAAGGCCTTTCTTGTGCACAATGAACATCGGAATTTTAGTGCCATCCTTACTCGGATAAAAGACCTGCTTCATTTCATAGTTGTCAGGATCGAAATCGAGTTTTGGCTTTGCATAGACCGACGATTTGCCGAATTGCACTTCATATTTGAAAATTGTAGTAGGATAAAGAAACGATGTGAATGAATAATATATATCTGATTCTTCTTTCTTCCCGCCAAAGCCACCAACCGATCCAATGCCAGGAAGTTCGACGTCGTGTTCGAACTTTCCTTCCATATCAAATTGCCTGATCAATGACTTAACATCTGCCGTGTAGTCCGCAAAGATCTTTCCGCCACCTGTTGAAAACGCACCAACGTATTTCCGGTCTTCCGCAATTACCACTTTCCAATTTTCTGCCGAGGGTTTTGAAAGATCAACAAGCACGAGTCTGTTGTTGGGAGCATCCAGATTGGTTTGCAACAGAATCTGACTTCCAACATTGTCAATAATATTATGGTCGTGTTCGAGATTGTCGACGATGGATACAAAATGGTTGTCGGGTTTTCCAAGATCTTTTACGTAGACCTCACTTCCGGATGTTCCGTCAGCGGCACCGATACAAAGAAAACGTTCGTCTTCAGTAAGCCCTGCGAAAACATATCGCCGTGGTCTTTTGTCATCTCCATAAACCAGTTTATCATCACTCCTTAGGGTGCCAACTTTGTGATAATACACTTTCTGATTCTCCGCCTTGGCAGTGATCATACTACTACCCTTCAATTGACCATACGAACTGTAATAGAATCCATCATTTCCCTTCCATGCAATGCCCGTAAACTTTAAATCCTGAATCGTGTCCTGAAGCGGTTGCTTTGTGATGGCGTCAATGATGATAGCATCGTTCCAGTCTGAGCCGCTTCTAGCAATTTGGTATGCAGCCCGGGTTCCATCTTTCGAAAAACTAACACCCGACAATCTTGTCGTACCATCAGCAGAGAAAGTATTGGGATCCAGAAAGACTTCCGGTTCTCCGCCACTTATTTTCTTTCTGTAATAAATGCTCTGATTTTGGAGGCCGTCATTTTTGAAATAATAGAAATAGTCGCCATGCTTTGCCGGAGTTCCCAGGCGTTCATAATTATAGATTGATTCAAGACGTTTTTTGACAGTATCCCTGTATTGAATTTTGTCGAGATAGGCGAAAGTGACCTTGTTCTCGGCCTTCACCCAATCAGATGTTTCTTCCGTGGTATCATTTTCCAGCCAGCGATATGGATCTGCAACAGGTGTTCCGAAGTATGTATCTACAGAATCCACTTTTTTTGATTTCGGGTAACCCCCGGTATTTTCAGCAGTCATTTCGGTTTTTGTTGAACAGGCACTAAAAAGCAAGCTTATGTAACACAATGACATCATTATTCGCATAAGCAGGAGTTTAGGACGACAAATTACAATAAGGCGAGGTTCTGCGAAATGTGGCGGCCACCATTATTCCTAATGTTTTTTACCAGGAACCGGCAAATAAAGACGGCTGTTAGTTTTTTCAACCATAATATTCTGAACGATTCCGAAACCGGTTTCGTAAAAAAACTTGAAAAAAGATTGGGAATTCCCCATCTTCAGCAATCGCTTTCATCCTAATTTGAGGTAAACTAATATGAACACGAAGCAAGACTTGAATCCGTTGGAGAATTTAGAGGTATGGGAAGATGACGTGCTTCGCAGGTATCCTGATCCTGAGTCCATTGCAACGGAAAAAACGGTTGAAGAGTATAGAAATTACGACAGCCCCCAACGCGATACAGTCAAAGAGTTTTACCGTCTGAACCATACTTTCCAGACGTATGACTTCGTCATGAAAAAACGTCAGGACTATCTGGCCTTTAATAAAAAGGAGATGGGAATCTGGGGAGCATTCGATTTTCTCAATGAACTTGTCGATGATTCGGATCCGGATACAGACTTGGATCAAATGCAGCATTTGCTTCAGACTTCGGAAGCCATTCGCCGCGATGGTCACCCCGACTGGATGGTTCTCGTAGGCCTGATGCACGATATGGGCAAAGTGCTCTGTCTTTTTGGAGAAGCCCAATGGGCGGTCGTGGGCGATACATTCCCTGTCGGCTGTGCTTATTCAGACAAAATCGTATACCCCGAGTTCTTTAGCGCGAATTCAGATTTTAATAATAAAGACTTTAATACAAAATACGGTATCTATTCGCCAAACTGTGGACTTGACAATGTGACGATGTCCTGGGGTCATGATGAGTACGTATATCAGATGATGAAGAATTATATCCCTGAACAGGGATTGTATATGCTGCGTTATCATTCATTTTATGCACAGCATCGCGAACATTCATATGACCACTTGTTGGATAAGCATGATCAGGAGATGTTCAAGTGGGTTGATTTATTTAATCCCTACGATCTGTATTCCAAGAATCCTACACCTCCAGACTGGAAAGAGCTTAGACCTTACTATGAAGATCTGGTAGCGAAGTATTTGCCAGCTACTCTAAAATTCTGATTTTCTGAAACAGTGTTCCACCATCATCAAGGCTGAAGATCCGTATCGCCTATGACTGGACTTTCGACGGCCGATTATATTGTCTTCTTTATTTATTTCATTATTGTAGCCACTTATGGCTATTACATTTACCATCAGAAGAGAAAAACTTCAGCAGGTGATTCCAAAGACTTTTTTCTAGCAGAAGGTTCACTCACGTGGTGGGCAATAGGGGCATCGTTGATTGCTTCTAATATTTCAGCGGAACATTTTATAGGTATGTCGGGATCGGGTTTCGCGCTCGGACTGGCAATCTCAACATACGAATGGATGGCTGCTGCAACGCTAGTAATCGTCGCCATCTTCTTTATTCCAATTTATTTAAAGAACAAGATTTACACGATGCCTCAGTTTCTGAGTCAAAGGTATAATGGAACGGTCAGTACCATCATGGCGATCTTTTGGATATTGGTTTACGTCTTCGTCAACCTGACGTCTATACTTTATCTTGGAGCTATAGCAATTAACTCGATCACAGGTATAAGTTTCGGATGGTGTGTTGCGGGCCTGAGTGTATTCTCGATTATAGTCACACTCGGTGGTATGAAGGTGATCGGATACACGGATGTGATTCAGGTTACAGTGCTCATCATCGGCGGACTGGTAACAACTTATCTTGCGCTTACTTTACTTTCCGAAAAATCGGGTTATGAAAGCAGCATCTTCAAAGGCCTCTCGCTTCTGCAGGAAAAAGCAGACTCGCATTTCCACATGATCTTCGCCAAGGATCATCCTTATTACCAGGAATTACCTGGACTAACGGTACTGATAGGCGGAATGTGGATCAATAACCTGAGTTACTGGGGATGCAATCAATACATCACACAACGTGCGTTGGGTGCGGATCTTAAAACAGCACGAGCGGGGATTCTGTTTGCTGCTTTTATAAAATTGCTCATTCCGGTAATTGCTGTGCTACCAGGAATCGCGATGTATGTGCTGTACAAAGACGGACTGTTCGTGAATGAAATGAGCAATGCGGAAGGCGTACTTAAACCAGACCATGCTTATCCAACGCTGATGAACCTACTTCCCTCCGGATTAAAGGGCGTTGCGTTCGCTGCGCTTACCGCGGCCGTTGTTGCTTCCCTTGCAGGTAAAGCAAACAGTATTTCAACGATCTTTTCACTTGACATCTACAGGAAATTTTTTAACAAAGAAGCTTCTGAAGGCATGCTTGTGAAGACCGGTAAATGGACCGTTGTAGTTTCCATGGTAATTGCAGGAATTGTCGCGCCGGCATTGCGTTCTCTGGATCAGGCATATCAATTCATTCAGGAGTATGTTGGCTTTATTTCGCCAGGCGTTCTTGCAATCTTTCTCATGGGATTGTTTTGGAAACGCACAACTTCAGCCGCTGCACTGGCAGGCACACTGCTTACAATCCCAGTATCCACGGTACTGAAATTTCTTCCAGTATGGACCAACGGCAGTTTTCCCGATTATCCTTTTCTCGATCGAATGACGATTTCTTTCGTCCTGAATGTGATCGTTATGATTGTGATGAGTCTTGTAAGTCCGGAAGAACGAAATGACATACCCAAAATTGAAATCGACCGGAGTATGTTTAAGGTATCACCAGGTTTTATGATTGGATCTGTTTTGATCCTCGGGATACTCACTGGGTTGTATACTGCCTTTTGGTAGAACTCCTCTAAGTGCTTTTGTAGTCCGCGACACTCAACACTTGATATCCATTTTTGATTTATCTTGAATTACTATTTAACTCGCGTGCTATCCAATCCTCGCGATAAATCCGGTAGATATTCACATCATTTTCATGATAAATCGTATGCTTGTCGACCGCCATATTATTCTTTTCGGCAACTCTCGATGAGGGAGAATTATTATGACTGATGATTGATATCAGCGATGGAGCAAAGTCGTTTTCAAACGCAAAATCACGACACTTTCTGGCGACTTCGGTCGCGAATCCTTTATTGCGATGCCGGGAAAGCAACGAATAGGCTACCTCAAGTTCGGATATCTCATCAACCTGCTGAATCAGTAAGCCGCCATGCCCCACCAGCTCATCCGTTGATTTTTCGATGATTGCATTCATTCCGCCTTCATCATTCCGATACCGCTCCAGTTGGCGGGCGTACCAATTTTCACAGTCCGATACAGGATCGCTTCGAACAGCATCCCAATATTTGAATGATTCTGGATCCGCAAAAAAATCAACCCATTGACCAAAGTCGTTACGACTTACAGGCCTTAAACGTAGCCTTGGCGTTTCCTGATGGGTGAGAAGAAATTTCATATCTGATATCAATTTCGTTAACCTAAGGCTGTTCGAGGACTAATAACAGAAAATCAAAGTTCAACCCGCCCTAATTCATTCTCCTCGCGAGTCGCCTTGGCGGACACCGTAATTCATAATTTTCGTTGCAGTGTGCCCTGCCGGCTGCCTCAGTGCCTAGTTGAAGAATTGTATCTGATATTTGTTAATACGGGATTACTACGAAATCAATAATAAGCATTAAAAAATCATCGCTTGATGAAACCCCAAGCAAAACGATGACAATCCGTTATTTACTTCCGAAACGTAAATGCCGGCACGATGAAACCGTTCATCGTATTGCTTGTCGTATCAGCCGAGTGCATCTTTACTTAAAGACTGATTCTTCTTGAACTAGTATCTGCGCATATTTTCAGTCAATTGCCGGTTATTTTACTGAGGTGATGCAACCTGGCCCTATTTTTTGCGTCTGCTATTAAAATAACCCGCTTGTAATGATTCGCAATTACCTCAAGACTGCCCTTCGCATCATGATGCGACAAAAGTCCTATTCGGCCATTAACATATCCGGACTTACGCTTGGGATAGCGGCCAGCCTGCTCATCATATTATATGTGGTTGACGAATTGAGCTATGACCGTTTTCACAAAGGCGTCGAGCAAATGCACAGGATCGGCTTTTTTGGAAAACTGAATGGCAATGACTTCGTGATGGCCACTTCTCCGGCACCGGTGGCGGCCGCCGCCATGAACGCGATTCCGGAAGTTGAAAGCATAACTCGCTTTGGAGTCTGGCGAAATATTCAAATGAATTATGAAGAGAAATCTTTCACAGAAAAGACAATGCTTGTCGCAGATTCCAATTTTTTTGAGTTTTTCTCTTTTCCTCTTCTGAAAGGTAATATCAAGACTGCGCTTCGCGGAACAAACAAGATTGTTATCACCGAATCATCGGCTAAACGATATTTCGGCAACGAAGATCCAATTGGAAAATTGATGCTCAGAGGAGCGGACAAGATTGCTTGTCAGATCACAGGCGTTACACCTGATCCTCCATCCAACTCACACATTCAGTTCGATTTCATTATTTCGGGGGAGTCCTGGGATTACATGAAAAGCAATGAATGGACATCTAACAACTTGTATACTTATCTAAAAATCAATGCAAATTCCAATATTCAAACGGTCAGCACAAAACTAATTGATATTGGTGAAAAGAATATTGGTGCTGAGTTAGAGAAAGTGATCGGACTTTCAATAAAACAGCTACGTGCAAAGGGAGATAACGTAGGATTGTTTACGCAGCCGGTGATGGATATTCATTTGAAATCCAATTTATCGGAAGAGCTCAATCCAAATGGAAATCTACAGTATGTCTACATCTTCATGGCTGTTGCAGTTTTCATCATTCTCATCGCATGTATTAATTTCATGAATCTTTCAACTGCACGTTCAGCAAACCGCGCGAAAGAAGTTGGCGTCCGAAAATCGATCGGCGCTTTCAGAGGGAGGCTGATCACGCAGTTTCTTTCCGAGTCTATGATTTACAGCTTCCTGTCAATGGTTCTTGCCGTCATGCTGATCTTTGTTTTGATTGGGCCATTCAATACGCTGGCCGGTAAGCGCCTTGAACTGTCAACTTTTGCGAGTCCACTCTTCTTCGTCAGCATATTATTGTTTGCATTGTTCGTTGGGTTGATTGCAGGAAGTTATCCCGCATTTTATCTGACAGCCTTTAAACCTGTGGATGTATTGAAAGGCAAAGTCCGGTCCGGATTCAAGAATTCGAAACTGCGCAATTCACTGGTTGTGTTACAGTTTGTTATTTCAATATCGCTCATGCTGGGAAGTATTGTGGTGTATAAACAACTCAAGTTTATGCAAGAAAAAAATATTGGATTCGATAAAGAGAATGTTGTCGATCTTTTCCACACCTGGTCCCTTGGTAAAAATGCAAAGGCTTTCAAAAATGAATTGGCCATGCATTCAGAGTTTAAGAGTTCTAGCTTCTCTAGCAATCTGCCACCTCACATAACCTGGAGTAACGCTTATAGAAAAGGAGGCACCGAACAGGATTTTCTATTACAGTCATACCAGGTTGACTTTGACCATCTGGATGCGATGAAGTATCAGATGGTAATGGGCCGTTTCTTTTCTCGCGATTTTCCATCGGACAGCACGGCCATTATCCTCAATGAGACGGCTTACAAACTTATGGGTTTCGACAACATAGAAAATCAGCAGGTGTTGAACTACAGCGGTGATAAACCATGGCTGATGAATATTATTGGCGTTATGAAGGATTTCAATTTCGAAACGCTGAGAAATGAGGTTAAACCAATGGCTATTCTGCTTGGAGGCGAACCTAATGGCGAAATGGCGATACGCCTGTCACCAGGCAACACTGAGGCGCAAATCAAATTGCTCGAGAGCATTTGGAAAAAGCATTCATCGAGTATTTTCGAGTACAGTTTCCTCGATCAGAATTTTGACGCCTTGTTCAGGGCGGAACAACGGATGAGCAGTATCATTTTACTATTTACGATTTTAACAATATTTATTGCCTGTCTGGGTCTTTTCGGATTAGCAACCTACGTCGGTGAACAACGTGCTAAAGAAATCAGCATTCGAAAAGTAATGGGTGCATCCATGACGCAGGTGGCTGTATTGTTATTCCGTGACTTTACGCTTCTTGTCGTCGTCGCTTTTTGTATAGCCGCTCCGTTGGGAGTTTATTTAATGGACAAGTGGCTCTCTGGATTTGCCTTTCACGTCGGGATTGATGCCTGGGTGGTAATCATCGCCGGTGCTGCATCACTTTTCATTGCGTTATTTACGATCAGCTTTCAGTCTATGAAGGCAGCACGCGAAAATCCGGTGAAAGCGTTAAAGAACGAATGAGAGGTGGAGAGAATCATGAATATGAATTGTCGGATCGTGATTGGCATCTCTTCGAACTCCGGGCTGTATTCATGGTTGTTGAGATTACCCATAGAAGAATTACGCAGTCGTTTGGCTATGAAGAAATAATTTGATTATGAATTATTAATTAGGTCGCGAGGAACTTCTACTCTCTGTTTATTAACTGCCCACGGCCTTAAGTCAACGACATTAAATTATAAATTGTGACGCTCAGCGAGTTTGGGTAGGCCTTTCATCCAGCGCGAGCTGTCACCGGCATTCTTTGGGCAATTTGCTGCGTTGAAATCTACTACTTTCGTAGCCGAGTAACGCCGCAACGAAATTCCACCCTGGCGATGCGCATCTATAAAAAATCCCAAAAACCCCCGGTTCAGACTACGGCCTTATGAACTAAACGTTGAGGTCGTCCCAATTCAAAATTCATAATTCTCTCCCGTGCCTTTCTGCCCCGCGAATTAACCAAAAATTCTTAGCTTCGGTGTATTAAGCATCCCATTATGACCAACCAGAAATCTTTAACGCAAACATTTATCCACTCCGCCTGCCTGGCACTTTTTATTTTGATTCTGTCTTCATGTAACAAACAACCCGCACCTGTTGAGGCGGTGGCAATGGACAGCACGACAGAAAAAGAATTTGTTCAAATCTTTGATGGAAAATCCTTGACAGGATGGGAAGGCGACACTACGTATTGGCACGCCGAAAATGGAAGTCTTGTAGGTCGCGTAACTTCTGCAACGCTTCTTAAGACGAATACTTTTATAATCTGGCAGGGTGGAAGACCAGGAGATTTCGAACTCAAGCTCGAATTCAAGATAGCAGAATCGGGCAACAGTGGCGTGAACTACCGGAGTGAGATGTTCCCAGACGTACCTCACGCACTGCGCGGATATCAGGCTGATATTGACGGAAAGAATAACTATACGGGACAAAATTATGAAGAACGCGGACGCACAACGCTGGCTTATCGTGGAGAGGTTACCAGCATCCAGACTCAGGATCATCCGGAAGTTGACACATCGTTTAAAAATGCGATCCAGAACAACGCCTGGACTAAACGCGAAATCATCGGATCACTGGGTAATATTGACTCGTTGAAGACGAAGATAAAGTCAGACGATTGGAACAGCTGTAGAATCGTCGCCAGAGGCAATCGCCTGCAACACTATATCAATGATATACTGATGAGTGATGTAACTGACGCCGATACTGTGAATCGTAAAATGTCGGGACTTCTCGGTGTTCAGGTACACGTAGGTCCACCGATGACAGTTGAATATCGCAATATACTCCTGAAGGAACTTTAGACCACATTACCGCATTCATTGTTCTCGTAGGAGATCATTGCGGAAGACTTTTAATATCTGGAATTTCACATGAGCAGTTTTGATCATCGGAAACGTCATTCGTAATTGAAGCCATCCTGAACTTATGAAAACACGTAGAGATTTTCTGATTCGTTCGGCTGCAGTTGCCGGGGCAGTTCTGATTGAGCCAGTTAGATCCTGGTCACAATTGAATACAAATTATCCGACTTTTGATTTTCATTCTCACCCTGGTCTATTTGTAGCCAAGGGCACGCCGATTTATAAAGGAGATGCCGGCGTGCTGAAAACCATTAATGAAATGAATGACGGTGGATTGAACGGCGCATTTTTTAGTCTTGTCGCCGATGGCCCGATTGTAAAGGTTGGCGCCAACGGAGTAACACCTTTTGGTGATTATAAGCCAGGCGAAGCTTGGAAAGAATATAAGCGTCAGCTTATGATTCTGAAAGGCATCATCGAAAATATGCCCATGACCTATGCTACCAAAGCTGATGATCTCAAGATCGCGCAGCAGAGTCATAAGGTCGCGGCGTTCATTGCCATTGAAGGCGGTGATTTCCTGGAAGGTAAGGTGGATGGACTTGATGAAATGTATGCTGATGGTGTTCGTTCGATTCAGCTAGTACATTATCACCCAAACGCGATTGGGAATCTTCAGACGGCTGACCCTCAGCACGACGGACTTTCAGCCGCAGGCAAAGAGATTGTCAAGAAAATGAACAAGCTCAAGATGGTGATTGATGTTGCTCATGCTGCTGAATCAACAGTAAAGAGTGTGGTTGACATCACTGATTCGCCTATCATCCTTTCGCACAGCGTTCTTCAGGTTGATATATCGAGAGCTCTTTCGAAGCGGGCGATTACTGCTGAACATGCCAAGCTTGTAGCTAAGACAGGTGGAATAATTGGCGCATGGCCTTCGGGTTATAACAAAGATTTCAATGATTTCATCGACAACGTGAAACGCCTGGCTGATCTTGTTGGGGTTGATCACGTGGGCTTAGGAACTGACATGGATGGAAACTTTAAACCGGTTATGACAGACTATCTCCAGATGAAGCAATGGACAGATGCGTTGAAGGCTAAAGGATTTACAGCAGATGAAGTTGGTAAAATTGCCGGAGGAAATGCAGTACGACTGTTGAAGAAAGTATTATAATCATTTATCCAGGAAGCTATGTCAGGATCACTGCGCATTCATCGGTACCTTGCCTTCTCATTGCTTATCCTGTTTTCTTGCAAGCAGCAGAAAGAAAATGCTGAACCAGTAACAGCATTCATAGGCGCAACCATCATTGATGGCAATGGTAAAACTCCGATTAGGGACGCTATTCTGCTCGTTCAACGAGGGAGGATCATTAGCCTCGGAAGCCAGCAATTGGTAGCTATTCCCAACGGTGCTGAAATCATTGATCTTTCCGGAAAGACTATCATGCCAGGCATTATTAATGCGCATGGTCATGTGGGTGACGTTAAAGGTATTGAAGGCGGCCACTACTCAAAAAAGAATATCATCGATAACTTATCGATTTACGCGCGCTACGGCGTAACAACCGTGGTGAGTTTAGGGGGTGATAGAAAAGCGTCGGAGGATATCCGCGCTGTTAACGACACAACATCATTCGACCATGCCAGATTATTTATTGCAGGAGACATCATCGATGGTAAAACTCCTGCAGAAGCGTTAGCATTGGTCGACAGCAATGATCATATCGGCGTCGATTTTATGAAGATCAGGGTTGATGACAATCTCGGAACATCACCAAAAATGCCGGTAGAGATCTACAAACCGGTTATCGACCATGCTCATGAACTGGGTTATAAGATAGCAACGCACATGTACTATCTTGAAGATGCCAGGAAACTTCTTGAATCGGGAAGTGATATGCTGGCCCATAGTGTCAGAGATAAAGCCGTCGATGATTCCTTCATTAAACTTGCAAAAGAAAAGAATGTGCCATACTGCGCTACTTTTACGAGAGAATTATCGACGTTCGTATATGGCGACACTGCGGACTTTTTTTCTGATCCTTTTTTTCTTCACGAATACGGCGATGAGTTAATAAAACCATTGCTTGATCCGGAGCATCAGAAGCAAATACGCGAAAGTCGAAATGCAAAAATATATAGAGAGCAACTGCCTGTGGCGATGGCCAATCTGAAAAGACTGAGCGATGCGGGTGTACATATTGTCTTTGGTACCGACAGCGGTGTGCCTACACGTTTTATGGGTTACTTTGAACACATTGAGATGACTATGATGTCGGAGGCGGGGTTGAACCCCATGGAAATTATTATGACAGCTTCAAAGAACGCAGCGGAATTCATGGGTCTCAAAGATCTCGGCACATTAAGCGCCGGCCACTGGGCCGACTTTATCGTATTGGATGCCGACCCATTGGCAGACATCAGGAATACAAGAAAGATTTCTGCTATCTATATCGGCGGCAAAATGCTGAAGCGCTAGGCAATTTCTATTCTATTCTATAAAAATTGTTGTCGTCAACATTTTTCGCGCTTCCGTTATTTCCAGAGACAAACCTTCTTAAAGGAAAATTCCCTACCTGTTGCTATCGGATGCCTTTTTAACAAAATCATAATCACAAACCAGCGAAGACTTACAATTTTTGTAAACCCGATGATCGGGACGAATAAAATGGGCCATACTGATACCAAGTCAGGCGGAGAGTTGATTTTTTTATATGGGAAGGCGCTTTAGCGTAAGAGGGAATTAATGATGAGTAGTAGTGAGCCATTTTCCATTTAACATCACACGTTTTACATTTCTCATCGTCTTAATATCTTTAAGTGGATCTCCGTCGATCAGCACGAGATCAGCAAGTTTACCAGCTTCGATACTTCCTAGTCGTTCCTCGACTTTAAAGTATCGCGCGTTCTCCATCGTGGCCGCGACAATTACTTCCATGGGATCCAATCCTGCTTCGTGCAGAAGTTCCAGTTCTCTGAAATAAGCGAATCCATTTTCGGCATAAGGAACATACGTATGTGACCCTACAACAATTGGCACACCTGCTTTCTTTGCCATACCAACGAAGCGGATCATGTTTTGAAACGCGTTCACTTCAACACTGTCGCCATGGTCACTTTGCTTTTCGAATACCGCAAGCGTTGGGCTCATGAATATTTTTTTATGGGCAAGGAAAAGAAGCAGCGAGTCGACAGCAGGATTATTTTCCAGTTTGATCAGATTCCACATTTCATAACGACCTCTCTTACGGGCGTTGAAATCAGCAAGCACCCTAATTTTGTATTGCTCCGCGTCATAGGGAGGGATCAGTACATTGCCAAAGGATGTAACGTGTTCAATGCCATCGAGGCCAGCTTCAATCGCATCTCGTGCATTCGATATTTCCAGGTGTGCAGTAACGGGTAGTCCATACGCATGTGCTGTTTTACAGACTTCGCGAATCATTCCCACAGATAATCCAAAGTATACTTTGATTGCCGTTGCTCCCTGGTGCGCGAGTTTGTCGACTGCAAGCTTTGCCTCTTCATTATCCTGAATGATGATAGCATCTTCGGGGTAGGCAGGTGGGAACGTATTAATATGCGGGCCTGTGAGGAATAATCTCGGGAGCAGTATACCGGAAGTCATCACGTCATGATAACTTTCTATCCATTCACCAGGATCTCGCACCGAAGTTATGCCATGTTGCACGTATAACTGCGGCATGTCTTTGCTGGCTTCATTATGATAGTGAGCATCGAACATACCTGGCAGTATCGTCATACCCCTTGCATCAATCACCTTTGCATCGTCGGGAATTCTTATTGAACTGCGTTCTCCTGCTTCAATAATTTTGTCATTTTTTATGATGATACTGGCGTCTTTGATCGGAGATTTGCCTGTGCCATCGATCAGCATACCGCCTGTTATCGCAATGATACTATCGCCTTTTGCAAGCGTCGATTCATTCAATTCGTGAATGATCCTCCGTCGTACATTGCCGATGATCGATTTGTCGTCGGACTTTCCTGAACTACAACTGATTAGAACAACAGTAGTTATGACAAGACAGAAGCTAATAAGGTGCTGTTTCAATTTCATCAGATACTGGTTGGCATGATTGAACATCAGGTTAAAACACGCTCAGGTGTCTCAACGACTGGTAACAAGTTTTATATTGGGTTACCCACGAAAACTAATTTTTAGCAAGATCCAAGATTAAGAGACGGTTGCAAAAAATTCTCATCATGGAAGGCAAAAACAAACGGCGTTTTGTCGCCATTAGAGTAGTTGCCCAATAGTAACCCGCCGCATGCGAAGCTGTCGACGTATTGTAAGGTTTTTCTATGAGTTCACGTAATCCTTCGACGAACCCACCGTAACAGTCTGGCTTTCTACTGATAACAGGGCTATATTAGAGGCACTTTTTTCCATAGCCCAGTTTTTTAAATATGATCAGGCTTATCCTAAACCGTCCAAGAGGGTTACTACTCGCTTTTTGCCTGGTCGTGCCTCTGCGTCAAGGAATTGCACAGAATGCCTGCGGGTGTCCTGAAGTTTGCAACCCCTGCAGCGGCGGTATCAGTGTATTGAAAATCAAGTATAACGGGCAGACTTCAGTTTTGGTAACAGTATTTGATAACGTTTTGATACCCTTTACGGGAATAGTTGGACCCGGGCAAAGCTTTGATGTATTAGGACAAAGCAATGGAAAATTTAGCGGACCAAACATTTACATGATGGTCAATGGAGGATTGAACGCCACGATTTTTGTAAACTGTTCATTACAATTTGATCCCGCGACAAATTACGGTGCCTTCAGTATTATTTCTGCCTCAAGTAAGAATGGTGGTACGTTATGTTGTTCATCAAATAATGGCATCACACTCCCACCAGTAATCAACGGCTGCCCCACGGACATTCAAATTACAGCAGCAGATAATTGTAAGGCAATAGTTGGTTGGACACCTCCAACTGTTGACGGCTGCGATCCTATAATGACAACAGATCATGCACCCGGAAGTTCATTCGATTTGGGGACCACAACAGTCACCTATACCGCACGAAACGCTTCACCTACTGCTACACTTTGTAAATTCAACGTAGTAGTTAAAGATGCTACTGCACCAGTGGTGGTAACACCAACGGCTTCGGCCACTTTGAATGCAGGATCAGATTGTAAAGCGATTGCAACATGGACGGCTCCGGTCTTCTCTGACAATTGCGGATCTGTTACCATTTCCAGCACGGCGAATAGCGGCGCAACTTTTCCCCTTGGAACAACGGACGTCACATACACAGCGAAAGATAACGCTGGTAATACGACAACGAGCAAATTTAAAATCATAGTAAAGGATGTAGTTAGCCCTACCGTTACCTCATCTACTGCTGATGTAGAAGTCAATCTGGTAACGGGATGTTCTGCAAATGTTTCATGGCAACCTCCGACATTCTCTGATGCTTGCAGCGGCCTTAGCAAAGTGACCTCAAACTTTCAGCCTGGAAATTCATTTCCGGTAGGTGCAACTGAAGTAGTATATACAGCGACAGATAAAAGCGGAAATACAGCGACGAGCAAGTTTAATGTAAAAGTAAAAGACGCGAATGCACCAGTCATCAAAGACTGCCCGCACGATATCACTGTGGAGGCGTCCTTGTTGCCAGGTAGCGAATCCGTTGTATGGACTCCACCAACGGCAACAGATGATTGTTCTGTTTTAACACTTACATCAACTGCAGAACCTGGCACTCTGTTTAAGATTGGTACTACGCCGGTTATTTATACCGTTGAAGACGCTTCAGGAAACACGGCCAGCTGTTCATTTAAAGTAAACGTTGTATGGGAAAGTGCAGAACTGGACGTTGTTCAACTCGTTACTCCGGATGCCAATGACGTGAATGATCATTGGATCATCGGGAATATTGAAAAGTATAAGGAAAATAAAGTAGTGATAGTAGACAGATGGGGAAGTGAAGTGTACTCGGAACTTAACTATGATAATGGGCAACGCGTGTGGGACGGAAACAGCAGCAAAGGTTCAAGCGTACCCACGGGAACATACTTCTACACCATTACAATTCACTCCGGACCAAATGTTGTGGAAAAACGCGGCTTTATTGAAGTAGTCAGATGAAAAAGGTATTGATTTGAAATGAGGATAAATTGGGTAAAACATGTGATGGTATTGATGCTGATTATGACAGCTTCTATTTCGTATGCCCAGCAAAGTCCTCAGTTCACACAATATATGTTCAACGGACTTATTCTTAATCCTGCTTATGCCGGTGCTGATGAATCACTAAACCTTACGTTTCTAAACAGGAATCAATGGGTGTCGGTCGAGGGAGCACCAGTGACACAAACTTTTTCCGCACACACACTATTGGAAAAACAACATCTCGGCATTGGGCTTTCAGTAATCAATGACAAGATCGGGGTTCATAAAAATCAAAAGATACTTGGTAACGCTGCATACCATCTGAAATTGGCGGATAAAAGCGTCCTCTCATTTGGATTGCTTGGCGGATTCAACATTGTTAAGTCGGACTATGCGTCGTTGAACAAGGCGGGAACGTCTCTGGATCCTCAACTCGCGAATACAAGCATAACACAAACCTATTTTAATCTTGGTATGGGACTTTATTACCGAAGTCCCAAGTTTCATCTCGGGTTCTCTATTCCAGACCTCATTCCGCAGCGCTATTCTTTGAATGATACAACTTCTGTCACATGGCAGAAGGCTCATTACTTTTTATATTCGAAATATCTGATCACGCTGAGTGACGATCTCGTACTGGAGCCCGGAATACTTCTAAAGTATAACCCAGGACTTCCATTGTCATTTGATCTCAATGCATGCCTCGTTATCAAAAAGGCATTGACACTTGGTCTATCTTATAGAAGGTCTGAGTCGATAGACTTTCTGCTGAAAGCTCAGCTGACACATCAGCTTCAGTTTGGGTATTCTTATGACTACGTAACCAATAAAACCATCAATCTGAGTAGAGGCACCCATGAGTTGATGGTTAGTTATTTATTCCGGTACGTTCATTCAAACGTCGTTTCTCCAAGATGAGACTTGTGAAATCCATATCGTCCCAAGGATCAGCGTTGAGCCTTTTGGTGCTTCTGCTGTTGGCACATTATGGTTATTCGCAGGAGACGGTATTCACGTTCATGAAATCGGATGAAAAAAAGGCATCAGATTATTTTCGACATGGAAATTATCCGCAGGCGCTTGATTTGTATAACTCCCTGAAGTTGCATACATCCGATACACGCTACGACCTGCAGATTGCGAGATCGTATTATCACCTTCATGAGAACTCTGATGCCGCAAAAGCGTATGATAATTTTGTCTCCGGTGGAAATGCGCTACTGGACAAAGATCTCTTTGTTTATGCTGAATGCTTGTCTTTCCTGGGTAACTACGACGAAGCCATTAAGTACTACAAGGCTTACCAGCAGGCCGGTACAGGTGATCAACAGGCCATTAAAAAAATATGGCAGATACAAAACAGAGAGTTTCTGTTTGAAGATTCTGTGGATTATTCGGTCAAGCCACTGCAGACAAACTCCATGCAATCGGAGATCGCCGCAGTGCCTTATAATAGCGGATTCATATTTTTATCCAATCGTAAACGACAATCAATAGTGAAGAAGGTCGATGCCAGAAACCTTCCGTTTTATCGCTTCTATTTTTCCGGATCGATAACAGATTCTCTCGGAACCGACCTCGGATATAATATGCCCAAACGTATTTTCGACTGGCTTGATACAAAATATCAACTCGGTCCGGTTTCATTTTTTAATCAGGAAAAGTCAATCGCTTTTATAGCTTCTGGTGATCCGGTAGCACACGACAGAACGAAACGAAATCTGCAGCTTTATTTCGCAAATCAAATTGATGGTGAATGGAAGGCCACACAAATGTTTCCTTACAATGATCCCGAAGTGTCTATTACGTCCGTGGCAATCCAGGAAGATGGCAACATCATGTATTTCTCAAGTGATGTCAAAGGCGGCATGGGAGGTCTCGATTTATATGTTTGTAAACTTATAGACGGTCAATGGTCTAAACCTGTTAACCTGGGTGAAAAAGTCAACACATCGGGCGATGAATGCTTCCCTTCAATCTGCGGTAGCACACTTTACTTCGCATCCAACGGACTCGCTGGACTGGGAGGTCTTGATATATTCACGGTAAGACTAGACGCCACGAAAGGAATGGGAGAACCGGTAAATATGGGCTATCCGACTAATACCAACTTTGATGACTTCGGACTTACGCTAAACAAAGAAGGATCAAAAGGATACTTTACTTCAAACCGACTCAACGCGAGCGACGATATTTATGAATTACATCTCCGTTTGCAAAGCTACCCATATACCATTACAGGCGTTCTAAAATATAAGGAGGAGACGTGGAGCGATGCGGCCGCTTTGAGAGTTATGCCCAAAGCTCAATTGTCGTTAATAGACAACCAGAAGGATGCTGTGGTTGCAACTTCGAGTACAAATGATCAAGGACTTTTCAATTTAACGATACCCTATTTCAGTCAATACAGAATTAAGATCACGGGAGATAATGAAGAAGATGACGCCGTGGTAAGTCTTGATCTTGCGAAGACGAGAAATAAAGAAAACAGGTATGAAATCGTAGTCGTAAAAAGCAGTTTTAAAAAAACTTATTGAAGCCATTTTCATTATATCAATGCGCTGGTTTATAAAACTTCTGACAATTTTTCTGGGTGTAGCAGCCTTGAATGCCGGCCTTTATGGGCAGGAGAAAAATCTCGTGCAGGTAAAAGTTTTTGATAAACAGATGAATCCGATGTCGGGTATTGGTGTGTCGGTTAATGAAAAGGAAACTTTTCAGATCGAAGAAAAAAAGTCAACCTTTCATGAAATAGCAAGAGAAGATCTTCCTCCCAAGTCGATCAAGGTAAACAGGTCAGAGTGGGATGTCGAATCATGGAACTACACAAAAGGGATATTGGAGATCATCATCCGTAAGAAGCAATACAATATTGTTGAAATAACGGTTCAAACTACTGACAAGAAACCAGTCTCAGGAGTCGCGGTTACTTTCAAGGGACGACAATCTTACAACGCAACAACTGGTGCGCTGGGCGAGTTTAAGCTTCCACTTGCATTAGACGAGCAGATCATTTCCAATGATCAGTTCACATTGGCAGGATATCGTATATCAAAAATGCAGAACGTGGATAAGGGCAAGACGTTGCTGGCGGTTCCGATTACGAAAATGAAGGAGGTCCAGACGCCTGAATTCGTGACCGATTTTAATCTTGAGCAACTTGATTCGATCCGGTCATTAACAGTATTTTATGCATTGTTCAAAGATTTCGATATGTCGAAGCTTGATGTTGCAACGCGCGCTAAGATCGATGCAAAGTTTAATACGCTTGTGGATCAACTGAAAGAATCAGAGCCTAATCAGAGATTTATGAGCCGTATTTCGGATTCATCGTTTGTGCGAAATGACGTGGCCAACCTGCTGGAACAGGCGAAGTTTGAAAACAACCTACTTGATAATTTTAGAAATGATTTTGATCAGAAAATCAAAATCATAAATCAAAAGCTTTCTGGCGGTACGGCGACATTGAACCCAACAGATCGGGAAAAACTTTTGAACGATCTGACAAGGTTGGAAGATGTGCTCGAACAAAACGAAGATAAGTTTTACAAAAATATTTCCGATTACAGAATTATTCTGGCATCGCTTAAGGCTTCTTTCTCTGATATTAAAGCCCTTGAGGATAAGCTTAGTTTAAGTGAAATGAAAAGACTTGAAGAACAAAAGGACTTCAGGGTCAAGATTCTTTGGGCGGCTGCTGTAACGATTGTCTTTGGCGTGCTCATCATTCTATTGTTCTTACTTCGCGTAAGAGTAGAGAAACAGAAGCAAAGTCTTGTGAGAGCGAATGCCGAAGTTCAGAGTATCAACGAGAATCTCGAGGGTCTTGTGTTTGAAAGATCAAAGCTTTTGATGGAAGCTTACCAGGAGATGGATATATTCCTATATCGCGCGTCACATGATCTGCGTGCACCCATCTGCACGATTATAGGATTATGCAACCTGGCTTTACATACAGACGAAGGAGATACGGATATCATTAACAAGATTTCTAATACAGCAATTAAAATGGATGGAATGCTGAAAAAACTTCGGATGATAAGTGAAGTGAACCAACCGAGTAACTATTCGCCCGTATTTATCACTGATATGATCAGGAATGTAACAAGGTTCTTTGAAGAATTTATAACGGAGAAAAATGTTGAACTGATTATCGATAGTGATAACGAGCAGGGTTTCTATTCTTACCCTGATTTGTTGGAGATAATTTTATATAACCTGATTGAAAATGCTTTATTCTTCAGTAGCCTGACCCGGGAACATCATCCTAAGATTAATATCATGGCGAGTGTTGAGGACGACAACTTGTTTATCAGCGTCTACGATAATGGAATTGGCATGGATGACAAGACAAAGCTTCGTCTCTGGGACATGTTTTTTGTTGGCCACGAGCATTCAAAAGGCAATGGACTTGGGCTCTATATTGTTTTTAAATCGGTCCAATCCCTGAACGGAAAGATCGACGTGCAGACTGAGCCGCACGCGTTTACCAGGTTTTCGATAACGATCCCCATCAACCAGAAAGCTCCTTCAACGGTTACGAGACTGAGTTCGACCAAAATCCTTTTGCCCGTATTTAACTGATATTGCAGTCATTTTCTGTTCACTTGTGAGACTTAGATGTGCACAAATGGACGAAATCATTTTTATGAAAAATGTTTCCGCGTTTGCTGCAACCCAAATGCCTTGGCTGGCGTCTTTGCCTTATAAACCTTTATGAAATGAAAAATTCGCTTGCCTTAGTCTTCCTGGTGTTTTCTGTAATCATCTGTTCAGCACAGGATTCAAGATATTCTTTTAAAGAAAATTATGACCTCGGACTTTCAGCAAGGGTATCCATTTCGTCCTCCGACGGCGACATTGAAGCGGTTGGAATGGAGGGTTCAAAGACGGATATTTTTTATATCGTAAAGAAGAATGGTCGGCTTTTAAATATATCGAGAGCGGAACTTGAAAAAGAAGTCGACCTTCAGGTGGTGCAAGCTGCAAATAGTTTGAACATCGTCGTAAAGTATCGCAATGAATTCAGGGTGATGGACTGGAAAGAGAAGATGGTGGTAAGTTTCAGAGTTCAAGTCCCTACTGCAACGGCCTGCAATCTCAAGACTTCAGATGGAAACATCGGTGCGCGTGGACTAACAAAAGATCAGGATTTGAAGACGAGCGATGGGAACATTGAAGTTGCAGAGATTCAGGGATCGGTGATGGCTACAACTTCGGACGGAAATATTCGTGTTAAAAAAGTGGGTGGCGACGTAGATGCAAAAACAAGTGACGGTGATATTGAGGTCGCTGAAATTAAAGGCAACACCGAGGCGAGCACCAGTGACGGCAATATCTCTCTTACTAAAATTTCGGGGGCTACGTTCGCAAAGACTTCCGATGGCGATATTCGATTTGCAGACCTTAATGGTTCACTTACAGCAAAAACGTCTGATGGTAATGTTTCGGGAAACCTGCTTCAGCTTACAAAAGAGTTAAACGTGAATACGAGCGATGGAAATATTTCCGTCACGATTCCTTCAAAACTCGGTCTCGATCTGCATATCAAAGGCGAATCATTAGATGTACCGTTGGCAAATTTCTCGGGCAAATCTGACGAAAATTCAATTGATGGCAAGTCAAACGGCGGTGGAATACCTGTGAATATCTCGACCAGTGGACACGTCAGGCTGATTTATAATTAGCGAAATGGGATATGGCTGCAAAGCTGCAGGTCACAAGCCGCTGGCTAACGCGTAGGAACTTAACATTTCATAGGTGGCAGCAGGACGTAGCCTTTGCTAGGAGAACCAGCTTCAAGTCATGTTATTTCGAAAGTTCACAGGCACAGATTTGCTGCTTGTAGCTTGAGGCTTACAGGTTAATTTGCACCATGAAATTCTTTCAACGCGAATTAGTATTGCAGCCCTTTCCCCGCGGGTTCCATTTGATCACCCGGAAGATCGAATCAGTGTTTACCGAACTCAGACAAATTCAAATGGGTCAGCTCCAGGTATTCATCAAGCATACGTCAGCAAGTTTGAGTTTGAATGAAAATGCAGATCCAACCGTAAGAGGTGACTTCGAACGCCATTTCAACGTGATGGTTCCCGAGAACGCAAGGTACTACCAGCATGACACCGAAGGCTCTGACGATATGCCGGCTCATATCAAAGCTGCAGTGCTCGGAAGCTCAGTAACTATTCCGATTACGAATGGCAAGCTAAATCTGGGTACCTGGCAAGGAATTTATCTTTGTGAACATCGTAATCACGGCGGCGAACGAGAATTGGTGCTGACCGCCTTCGGATCATTGGTAGAGGCAAAGAATAATCAATAATCAACAGTCAATAACTCAATGTTCAGCGAGCTGCCTGACGGCAGCATGGACGAGGCCCGTTTTCTTATTTCGCTATCTAGAGAGATCGCAGGTTATCATCTTTCTACGCTATTGATAAGTTCCTTTGTAAATTTAACCAGCGCATTTGCTACCGACAGGTATAAATATTGGATAGTCGAAAATAGAAAAATGGGTTTAGTCCATTCTGCAGTCAGGCAGATCATTGATGGTTGGCTTATTGATTGTTGAATATTTTGTATTCACTTCTTAAAGCACCGCTCTCACCCCAAAACTAAAATTTCTCCAATCAGAATATGTTTTTCCCGCGAAGACATCATTGTAAAACGCATTGATGGTGAACATGGTAGTGAACTGATATTGTAATCCAACGCCGTAGGTATACGACTGGCCTGAAAGTTTGACATCCTTGTTGAAAGTATTGGACATCCCAATCTGCACAAACGGAAAGAAGTTGCGTGTGAGCAGATATGTCCCGTAAACATTCAAGGGGGCGTTGTAATATGAAGGGGTGTGATCGGTTTTAAATTGAATGAAAATGTCTCCTTGCGCAAATAGAAATACTTTCCTGCCGATCAGCTGATTGTAAAGGAACTGTGTGTTGAGCGCATATCTGACGTCACCCAGAAACTGGGTATCATTTGTTGCTTTTTGGAATGGAAGGTAGAAAGTGTGTTGGATGACGAAGTTTCTTTTCTCTGTCAGTGCATACCTTGCCCGCACGCCCAATGATGTGAATCCACGCGCATAGTTACGCAAGCCGGTTCCATCATTGCCAAAGACTTTCGTCGGCGAACTGGTTCGGTTTGCATCGCTTCGAGCCATGCGGTAGGAGATGTCGAGCCCGACGTTAAGACGTCCGGATGCAGATATACCGTGAGTTACCTGAAGCGTATTGATCAGGTAAGTATCGCGCCCCGTCAGGTTGATCTTCGAGCGATCACTTTTAAAATACGTATTGGCAGTGCTTAGTGTGTTGCTCAGTAAAACTTCTGAGTAAGTCTTGGGCATCATTACCGAGGATACCGACGGCGTTATCCGATCTCCTACGATTGAAGAATCATAAACCATTCTTCGTCGCGATTGCGCAAAGGCGTGATCTGTGAAAAGAGAAAGGCAAAGGAAAACGAGAAATAGGGAAATTCTGGTGTTGATCATGGGCAGCCGTCAAATATCTCCACAGTTAACTCGAGTTGCTTTCCTGATTCTGCAGATATCAACGTCATGTGCGCGTAGCAATGCGTATCCCCGAAGCCATCCTGAGAAGTAGTACGCGGGCGCCAAACGCCAACGTAGCGGATACCGGAGAGCTTCATCTCGAAATAGTTGTTGGCCTTGTCAAACGTGATTGTACCTGTTGCCTGATCTACGAAGTTAACGGAGAATATAACATTATCATTAAACTCACTAATCAGGAACTTTTGTGTTGGATCAAAATCATTGGTCCATTGATTCGAAACAGGTGGAACATATCCTGGCGGAAGATTAACAACATTCGCGCCGTTAACCATATTCACATCGCCCGAATTTGAGTTCTGTGTATTGAGCACCTCAAAGCTTTTCGCATTTGATGTTCCGTTGGATGTGACCAGTGTAACAGAGTAATTGCCCGGAGTCAGTGAAGTCGGAATCTTTGTCGTCACCACTTTTGAAGTATTTGTGAATATTGCAGCCGCTGTAGCTCCAAACATTACGCTGCTCGCATTTTGCAGGTTACTTCCTTTCAAAAGAAGCAACTGATCTGTGATGTTTTCTGTCGCCACAATTTCATCAACCACAACAATTGAAGCGATCGTGAAAGTTTTACCATTGGATGTTCCCCCGGAATTTACGACAGTAACATTTACTGCTCCGCTTATGCCGGCGGGTACCGTTACCGTGATTGAGGTTCCTGTATTACTGCTTGGAGTTGCCGATACGGAATTGAATTTTGCAGTTGCGCCTTCGAGGTTGGTTCCGGTGATGGTCATCACGCTTCCCACATTACCTGACGTTGGATTGAGACTTGAGATAAATGGCGTTACATAAAAGTTGTTTCCGCTGCTGGAAGATCCCTGTGGATTCGTGACAGTTATTTTTCCGGAAGTCGCACCGCCTGGCACTTTTCCTGTGATCTGCGTAGCGCTGTTCACAGAAAAATTCCCACCGCCTACTTCAACACCATTAAAGCGCACGCTTGTTGTTCCCGTAAAACCGGTTCCTGTAATCGTTACGTCTACCCCAGGCGCTCCGTTGGCTGGAGTAAAGGATGTGACAACCGGCGCTTGAAGAATAGCAAAGTCTGACGATGAACTCGCTGTCCCGGCAGGGGTGGTCACGCTGATTTTTCCTGATGCTGTACCAGCGGGAACTTTTGCCTTCAATTGCGTTGTAGAAACAACGGTGTAGTTACCCGCAGCTACGGTAGTTCCGCTAAATTTAATAGAGCTGACGTTGATGAAGTTTGTTCCCGAAATTGTGACTTCCAGATTCGTTCCGCCGCTGGTTGGCGTGAATGAAGAGATCGTGGGAGCTCCTATTACGGTAAAGTCTGAAGTGCTGAGCACTGCACCGGATACTGTTTCAACAGTGATCTTGCCGGTGGTTGCACTGGGTGGAACTTTAGCAGTAATCTGTGTTGCATTCACAACTGTGACCTCCGTGGCAGCACCGGTTCCGAATTTAACAGATACCGTTCCTGCATCAAAGTTCTGTCCGTTGATCGTAACGGTTGCTCCGACAATTGCTTCACCTGGAGTAAAGTTAGTTATGACCGGCGGCGGCTTCACGACAAAGTCGGCAGTGCTGGATCCTTCTCCGGCCGGCGTCACTACTTTGATTTTTCCACTTGCTGCTCCTACCGGCACGTTCGTTTTGATGGAAGTTGAACTTTGAACATTGAATGCAGCTTCGACAGCCCCGAAATATATTTTGGTTGCGCCGTCAAATCCGGAGCCTGTCACGATGACCTCTTTGCCAACAGGACCAACGGCTGGCGTAAATGAAGATACGGTTGGCGCCGCGATAACGATAAAGCTATTGTCTGAATTTCCTGAACCTGCCGCTGTAGCGACGAGGATCTTTCCTGTCGATGCTCCCGCCGGAACCTTTGCCTTGATCTGAGTAGGCGATACGATCGTGTAGTTTGCGGGTAGTACTGACGTTGCGTTGAATTTTAAATCGCTAACAGTAACGAAATTGGTTCCCGCGATCGTGACTTCAACACCGGAAATACCGCTGGTAGGTGTGAAGGAAGCGACAGTAGGAGCGCCGATAACGGTAAAGCTATTGGCACTGAGCACGGAGCCCGATGCAGTCTCCACCGTTATTTTCCCTGAAGTACCGACTGCGGGAACCTTAGCTGTGATCTGAGTCGCGTTTACGACAGTCACGTCAGTCGCTTTGCCGGTTCCAAACTTTACTGATAAGGAACCTGCGTCAAAATTCTTTCCAGTGATGGTCACGACGGTACCTACGAGTCCGCTGCCGGGTGAGAAGGTCGTTATTTCGGGCGCTCCTTTTACCGTGAAGTCTGCCGTGCTGAGTGCCTCGCCGCCTGGCGTTACTACTTTAATTTTGCCTGTCGCGGCGCCGGTAGGAACCGTCGCTTCAATCAAGGTTGTACTCTTTACTTCGAAGGGTGCTTCACCCGTGCCAAAGTAAACTTTTGTGACGCCAGTGAAATTTGTACCCGCAATGGAGACTTTTATCCCACCTGGACCAATGGAAGGCGTGAAGGATGTTATCGTAGGGGCGGGGACAATGGCGAAATTACCCGCTGATGTCGCTGTGCCGCCAGGTGTAACGACGTATAGCTTTCCCGTTGTGGCGCCCACAGGGACTTTTACTGATATCTGGGCATCTGACAAGACTGTGTAATTCGCGGAAGCGACTGTAGTTGTATTAAATTTCACCGCGCTTACGCTCGTAAAGTTTGCGCCTGCTATCGTTACCGTTGCGCCAATACCGCCGCTGGCTGGTAAGAACGATGAAATAGAAGGTATGCCGATGAATTTGAAATCAGTTGAACTGACGGCAGAGCCAGTAGGTGTCTCCAGCGTAATTTTTCCTGTCGTTGCCGTAGCAGGCACTTTAACCGTAATCTTTGTAGCATTAACAACCGTAACATCAGTGGACAGTCCAGCACCGAACTTCACACTGGCTGAGCCAACATCAAAGCCACTACCATTAAGCGTCACCAGAGTGCCAGCAATACCAGTCGATGGCGTAAAACTGACGATCACAGGTGCTACTTTAACTGTGAAGTCCAATGTGCTGATAGCAGTTCCACCCGGCGCAACTACTTTCAACTTACCTGTCCTAGCATTTACCGGTACCGTTGCGGCGATAACAGATGCAGACTGAATGGTGAACGCTGCCTTGGCAGTATCGAAATATATTTTGCTCGCGTCTTCAAAGTAGACACCCTTGATCGTGACGATTTTTCCGGCAGATCCGAACGTCGGCGTGAAGGAGTTAATCACCGGCTTTCCAACAACGGTAAAAGTATGGGTAGGCGATACGCCACCCTGAGCAGTCACAAAAACATCCAATGCCCCGAGGGGAAGTCCATCGGGTACTGTTACTTTAATGAGGTCATCAGCTTTAGATTCGAAACTTGTAACAGCTTTATCTTTAAAGGTTACCGATGCAGCGGTAGCTAAATATTTTCCTTTGATGCTGACGACCGTTCCGACAGATCCTTTTTCGGGTTCAATCGAAATAATTTCAGGCTCGCTGGGCAACACCGTGAACGAAAATGCATTTGATACACCACCGTCCGATTTCACGGTGACAGAGATCGCGCCTGGCGTTAGTCCTGGTGGAACGACTGTTGTGATCTGGGTGTCGCCTTGAGATGCCGGAAATGTTGACGTGGTACCAAAGAGTATAGATTTTGCACCCGCCAGATTCTTCCCGATAATGGTAATGATTGTGCCGACCGACCCTTCAGCAGGATTGATCGAACTGATTTGCGGCCGAGGTGCTTCTGGCTCACTACAAAGAGAGAGCACAAGAAGTATTACTAAGGGAAATACCTTGCGTAGAGCTGTTTTCAGGGCTTTCATGTTACTGGAAGACCCGGGAAAGGGGAGGTGTTCATAAACTTAAGGAAGGACGGGTTTTAAAGATAAGGGAATTGACCAGTTGCCAAAAGTCTTTTAAGGAAATTTACCAGACAGTTTCCAGGGATTTTTGTGCGAAACCTAAACTCACGCGGTCTTACCTCCGATTTTATCAGTGGGTCCTGACTTCTTAATCGTCTGAAAAAGAAGAATGCCCCCGACGATGATCATAGGAATACTCAATAACTGACCCATGTTCAGCGTCATTTGATCTTCAAATGCTTCCTGACTGATTTTAAAGAACTCATTGATAAATCTCTCCGTGAAAAGTGCGACAAGAAATATTCCGGTTAGAAATCCTGGTGACAAATGATTCTTCGATAACCTCAATTTCAGCAGTACAGCGAAAAGAAGAAAACAGAATATCGCCTCGTATAGCTGCGCCGGATGTCGGGGTATGTCGTCATACAGGGGAAATACGAACGCCCATGCGACATCGGTTGGGAGACCAATCATTTCTGAATTCATTAGATTCCCAATGCGGATGCATCCACCTGCCAATGCTGCAACGATTGCAATATCATCGGCAATTCTAAAGTAGTTTTGATGATATTTTTTGCTGTAGATAAAAATTGCAGTGAGTATTCCTATGCCGGCACCATGACTTGCAAGCCCTTCATATCCGACGAATTTAAAGCCGGGATTAAACGTAACAGGCAGAATGATTTCCCACGGATGTTGCCAATAGTATTCGGGGTTGTAAAAAAGTACATGTCCTAATCGGGCGCCCACCAGGGTTCCCGTTATGACATAAAGCGTTAGTGTATCGAGCGTCGCGATGGATTGACCATTCCTTTTGCATAGGCAGGACATCACATAATAAGAAAGTATCAGTCCTACGCACCATAGAAGGCCATACCATCGCGGAATTTCAAGAAATGGAAACACTTGTGGACTTACATTCCAGACGATGGATGCTAACATGACTGACAGAATGTTAGTATCAGTGCATATATCGATGCTTGCTTCATGAGATAGATTGAAGTTTGATAAATATTTCGGGATGGCCATTGAGTCGTGGCCCAAAAGATCTGTGATCGATCGATGTCGTCAATAGAATTGCCTGCAACGAACTGACGCCAGGGAGATTTTAATTCCTCAATATTCATGTTGTACTGTTTTAAACATCTGTCGAAGCTTCTCGCGTATACGATACATCTTTGTATTGATATTGGTTTGGGTAAGGTTAATCATGTCTGCTATCTCCTTGTTGCTGTAGCCTTCGAGATACAGGATGACAATTGCTTTTTCATCGGTGCCAAGTGTTTCGATGCTGCGTCTTAGTAACTGGATATGATCGTCGCTAAACGGATGCATTTGCAGATGGGACTCATGCATTTCTGTTCGTGGCGCCAGGAGAATTTCTTTACGATCCTGCCTAACTCTCGCCAGAATCGTATTCAAAGTCACACGATAGATCCAGGTGCTGATTTTCGATTCATTTCGAAAAGAGGGAAACGCCTTCCAAAGTTGAACGAGCACATCCTGTTGAGCATCTTTCTTGTCCTCGGAATCGTGATAGTACAGCAGGCAAATACTTTTGATAATACCCTGGTATTGTACGATCATCTTCGAGAACAAATCTTCGGGCCGTTGCGCCATTTGGGAGTCGATTTACTGAATTAGTATCCGATTTGTGTGGAATGTCACAGAGGGCGACGATATAATTTCAACGTGAGCAAACATCAGTGCGAGTGATGGCAATTTAATCGGATTTTGGTGCAGAAAGGAAACGAAGATAGATCGAAGCCGTACAACAATGTTATTTAAATAAAGGACGCAAATTCCACATTGGTATTTTGAGACAACTTCTTAATCGATCACCCGTCCTTTCAGGATAAAATAAATTGTCGAGTCCGTTTCATAAAACCATACAATGTAAAGGTTCAATTGATCGGGTAACTCAATGCAAAAAATTATGAACAATAAAATCCTGTAATTGAGTAATCGAGAAAAAGAAAATTGCGGACGTTAGCAGACACTTCAGTAAAACTTTCCACTTGCGTTGGTAGTCAAAGAAGTTGTAGAACGTAATCATGCTATATATTAATATAAGCAGGAATTCTATATATCGTGTTTCGAAATCATGCCAGATAAACTTCACCAACGAGATGCATGCTACCATCGGAAGTAGTACCGATAAGGTATAAAGCTGCATCACGCCGATTTCCGCAAAGTTATACTCCGAATTAAAAAAGAATGCATAAACGATCAGCGTACTGATGGGGACTGTAACGAGCAATGTCATCACCAGATACTTGTTAAAGAAGACCACTTCGCCGGCTTCTCCAGCATGATAATAATCAGTGATAATGTGATTGATCCAGTAAAGTATAAGGGCAGTCGCAGTCGCGGCCACAAAATACATGGAAAATGGCTTTTGATGTTTTGCGCGATCTCCTTGAATGTATTCCCGTTGCATCAATCCTGGTTTCTTGATCAGCGCACTGATGGTGTGAAGAATTCCGTGATCAAGGTGCGTGAACAGATGAAAAACTTCATGAAGGAGGCTTGGCACCGTTATCTTACCCTCCGCCAGGGATTGTCCGCAGTTACTGCAGTATTTACCAGAGACTTCTTGATGACAGGATTTGCAAACCATAGTTTATTTATTCCGGTACAGGTTCAGTTCACAATGAAATAAGGAAGAAATGAATCAAATACATGGGTAAGGTACTATGTTTATTTATTATGACGTGGCGGAGCCGATTCAATTCATTTCAAAGTTATTAGCGGATTAGTTTTAATTTTGGTGTATGATCCACCTCAGGAATGCCGGCTATACCTCCAAGTCTCCGAAATGTTAACGTCATCCGCTATGTGACACCCTTACGCGAGGGTGGATCGCTACCGGCGATTGTTGAAGCGGACGATGAATTCCTTTACGTCATTAAGTTCCGCGGAGCAGGTCAGGGAACACGTGCCTTGATCGCCGAACTTATTGGTGGTGAATTGGCGCGAAAAATTGGATTGCGCGTTCCTGAGATCGTGTTTGCAAATCTGGATAGTGCATTTGGCAGAATAGAGGGCGATGAAGAAATTCAGGATCTTTTAAAAGCCAGCACAGGGCTGAATCTTGCATTGCATTACTTATCTGGATCCGTGACTTTCGATCTGCTGGCAACACCAGTTGAGCCATTGCTGGCATCACAGATCGTTTGGCTGGATGCGTTGCTGATGAACGTTGATCGGACCGCGCGTAATACCAACATGCTGTGGTGGCACAAGGAGCTATGGCTCATCGATCATGGTGCTGCGCTTTATTTTCATCATACCTGGGCAGGGTGGCAAGATGGTCAAAGGCCATTTCCATATATTAAAGATCATGTACTTCTGCGCCGGGCCGGGGAGTTGGAGCAAGTCAATGAAACTTTCAAAAAGATCTTGACACCCGACGTAATCGAAGCAATCGTCTCCGTTGTTCCCGACTTCTGGCTTACTGAAAGTCCGTTCGACTCCGTCGCAGAACATCGTAATGCCTACACGCACTTTTTGAACCAACGCATAGCCAATTCCGGTCACTTTCTAAATGAAGCATTGAATGCAAGATCAGCACTTATTTGAGTATGCAGTTATCCGCCTGGTACCCAAGGTAGAACGTGAAGAGTTTTTGAACATTGGCGTGATTCTTTTGTGTACACCGCAGAAGTTTCTGCAATGCATGGTGACGATAGATTCTGGACGTATCAAAACCCTTTGGGCCGAAACTGATCTGGATGTAGTTTCGACACACGTTCAATCCTTTGAGAGAATTTGTATTGGAGGAAAAGATGCTGGTCCCATCGGACAGCTGACATTACCCGAACGTTTTCGATGGCTGACAGCCTCGAGAAGTACGATGATCCAAACTTCAAAAGTCCATCCGGGCCTGTGCTCAGATGCCCAGCGGACTCTTGAAAGATTGAGACAGGAGCATGTTGCTAACGCATGACCGGCTGAGCAGTAGGATAGTCAGTAAGACCTGCTTCACCAGGTGTGTAAAACGTTTGAGGATTAGCGCTTGACAATTCCAAATCATATTGAAGTCTGTGAGGAAGGTCTGGATTGGAAATGAATGTTGAACCAAACGAAATCATGTCGGCGCCTTCGTGATCCAATGAGTGTGCAGCACTTTCAGCATTATAACCACCGTTAAGCATGAGGATGTTTTTAAAGTTCTTCCGAATATCCGGAAGTAACGTACTGTCCATTTGTTTAACTCTTGAAGCAAAGGCAATGTGCAGATAAAGGATATCAAGTTTCGATAGTTCTGCGGCAAGCAAAGTGTATGTTTTAAATACTTCATTGTATGGAAGCATATCGTTGAACGTCCCATGAGGTGAAATCCTGACACCGACTTTCTCCTTGCCAATTGCTTTCACAGTTCCTTCAACTGCTTCGATGAGGAAACGCATACGGTTTTCTATAGATCCGCCGTATTCGTCAGTTCTCGTATTGGTGTTTGGATTCAGAAACTGTTCAAACAGATACCCATTTGCCCCATGAAATTCGACGCCGTTGAACCCGGAAGCGATGGCATTCTTTGATGCTTTTATAAAATCCTGAATAGTTTGTTTGACATCCGCATTGCTGAGCTCAGCAGGAGCGGTATGGGGTTGCATGCCGAGGGTGTCAGTCCACATCTCGCCAGTTGCCATTATGCCCGATGGTGCAACCGTACGGCCACCTGCCGGTTTGTTGGATCCGTGAGAAATCCGGCCAACATGCATGAGTTGAACGAAAATTCTGCCATTATTGCCGCGTACAGCATCAGTAACCAGCCTCCACTGTTCAATTTGTTCTTTTGAGTAAATGCCAGGTGTTCTTGCGTAGCCGAGACCATCTACAGACGGTGAAGTTCCCTCTGTGATGATCAATCCTGCAGTAGCGCGTTGGGCGTAATATTCAGCGATAAGCTTGTTGGGAATATGCCCAATAGCCCTTGAACGCGTCATTGGAGCCATGGCTATCCTATTGGCGAACTCAATTCCATGCTTCGAAACCGATTGAAATAATTTATTATTGATTTTCATGTCAAATGATGTTTAATATCAAGTTGACAAAGATTGAATGCCGCTAATGCTGAATCAATTAGTCATAGAATGTTGACTATCGATTTTTTTGAATTTATTCACCTCGACCGATGAACTTTTTATTGGTTTTATTGCTTGTGCCGGGATGATTACACACATGAACGTCCTCAATAACCATAGTCTGGAAAATGCGACTGCTGGTGACACGGATATTATTATCGATAGCGATAAGTGCACACCGTCGTCAGAATGTCCTGGCGAATCGCTGTTGAAGTTGTTGGCAAGTAAATGGAAGCCTCAGATAATAAGAGTCGCGATGGACGGAGCGATCAGATTCAATTCATTACTCAGACAACTTCCCGGGTCAAACAAGCAAGCTATAGCGTTGGCGTTGCGAGAACTTGAGGAAGCACAAGTGCTTAGAAAGGAAGTAATTAATCGAAAGCCGCTGCACATCGAGTACTCACTTACTGAAAGAGGAAAATCGATGCTCTCGATTTTCAGTTTGGCATCAACTATTGAGATTAGTCATAAGCAAGCAATGGAGAGTAATAATGTCTCTTCCCTATGAGGGAGCTTGTTCAATAAAAGCATACAATAGGAAAAGTAACAACATAGAAAAAGCCACGCTTATCGCGCGGCTTTTTCTATAAAAAGTCATTTAGTTAATTATCGGTGATTGGCTTTCCTTCTGCGTCAAATCTGTAAACCTTTAATCTTCCTTCAACTTCGTCTTTAACTTCTACGATGAAGACGCTCTTATCGGAGTTGGAATATACAGAACCATTTTCCCAGCCTTTGAACTGCGGGCGTTCCAGTGTTGACTTCACCCCTGCAGGCACTTCAGTTGCTTGTATTTGTGACATATCCTTACGATACGCTGGAGCAGCTACCGCATTTGATGAAGGTTGACTTGGTGGCTGTGGCGGAGCAATGGTAGTTGAATCCTTTGCTGGTTGTTGATCTTGTGCCTGAACAGCAACAGTACCCAAACAAAGTGCACCTGCCAAAATTAAGACTATCTTTTTCATGATCATTCGGTTTAATTAATAGATGGTTTAAAATTGTATTTGTTAAACATAATTTGACATACCCTGAATCAAATTCGTGCCAACACATCAAATGCATGCGAGACAAGCGATCTAATGAAGCTTGGTGGTGAATAGTTGTTGGATTTTTCTACAAAACATGCAATACAGTGTTTCTTACTTTCCACGAAAGCGTGCGACGAGGTGATATTAAGTTGAACTATGATATCTTCCGGAACTTATCGACACATACAAGGTGATAGTTTGTGATATGCACCTAACTCCTACTTCCTCTGAATTTACCTCCGAGTTCCTGCTTGCCTTCCCTAAGCGCCGCGAAGGACGGTGGGTGGACTTCACCGTAGACCGCTGAGGAAAAGTTTATTGACGATTAAACAAACTGTGGTCAAAATAGGGCAGGTACAGCATGCCCATCACCTAATTGTTCCGGTATAGTCCATTTCTTACCCATTTTAACTCAGGCACAATATTTCCTTGTAAGTGTTTTTGTGCTCTGATTTCCACCTTAAATAAAACAACATGGATAAAGCAGGACGCGCGCTTCTTGATAGGGGGATAAAAGAATATCTCATCAATCAGGTGAAAGGAGAATTTGGTGACGACTTTAACCTTATCGTACACAGAATAGAGTACCTTATTTCACAGCATAACCTCAAAGACCTGCGTTGGACTATTAAACAGGAAATTGAGGATGCAAAACGTGAAAAAAAGAGTTTAAGTCATTAGACGACTATTGTCCTCATATAGACAGTCAATTGAGTTGGTGAAATTTCGTATCATTTATCAGTCATTCGACATAGTCGAAGTCTGCCGACTTCAAAGTTCGCAGGGATGCTCTTGTGTGTTTCTTCTACTCTATCACTACTTGGTACAATATTAAATGCTAAATACTCTTTAATATTTACCCCAAATCCTAAACCTGACAAGTAGCACATTAGATAGGGA
>JBDSKX010000021.1:0-6237 GCA_039916665.1 Chryseolinea sp.
TCATCGCCGACATTTTTCGCTTGCCTGTCAGCATCGGTCGCAATCCCGACAGCATTGCTCAAGGTGCATTTCTGCTGGCAGCGACCGAGATGGGTATCTACAAATCTTTAGATGAAGCTGCCCGCACAGTAGTGTTAGCCACCACATACCAGCCCGACACCATTCACAACAGAACTTATCAAAAGTATTTCTCTGTATTTGAGAAGCTAAGCACCAAGCTTAATGCCGAATTCGAGGAGCTTTCAAACCTACAAAGACAGTAATTCGTTGCTAAAAAAAGCCTGCTCAGAGAGCCAAAAGACTCATAACTCATTACTTATAACCCATAACTCCACCGCCATTTTTAATCGGCGTGCGCCCAAACACACCTGTAACATCTGTCTAATATTCATCGGTGGTGATTATTGGAAGAAGTTCATTCAATCGTTTGAAATCTTTGACAATCGGTTGCATTTTGAAGTGGTATGCTTTGTCCGGCCAGTACCATTCAAAATTTAACCTAACGGTGTCTAAAAAATGTTCAACTCAAAAATAAGTTTCTATGGTAAAACACTACTTGCTTTATGGCATCATGATCCTCATATGCTGCCAGGCCAATATCGCCCTTGGCCAGGGGCTCACTTTAAACGGTGTGATCAGGGATGACGCGAACGACCCGCTTCCAGGTGTTAACGTGATTGTAAAAGGCACTACATCAGGTGCCGTGTCCGACAGCGATGGAAAGTATTCGATCAGTTTGCCGAATGGTAACGAAACACTGGTGTTTAGCTTTATTGGTTTCAAAGATCAGGAAGTATCTGTTGCCAACAGAACAACGATTGACGTATTGATGGAGACGGATATTACTTCACTTGATGAAGTTCTCGTTACTGCGCTTGGTATTGAACGATCATCCAAGAGCGTAGGATATGCCGCTACAAAAGTCGATGGCGATGCATTATCCATCAATCGCACACCGAACTTAATGAATAGCCTTCAAGGCAAAGTCGCAGGTGTGAATATCGCTGCTACAGGCACAGGACCTGCGGGTACTTCAAAGATCCGTATCCGGGGACAGTCTTCGGTTACCGGTCAGAATGGACCGCTCATTATCGTCAACGGTAGCCCTATTACCAATCAAAACTTCGGCACAACCATTAATGCCACTGGTAATGAAAGTGGTTCTTCCGGGAATCGAGGCGGCGGGGCAGCATTTGATGGTGGTGACACTTTCTCGAGTATCAATCCTGATGACATCGAAAGCATGACCGTACTAAAGGGAGCAACCGCTTCTGCATTGTATGGATCCCGCGCCATGAACGGGGTAATCATGATCACTACAAAGTCAAAAGGAACGGGCAAAGGTATCGGCGTCTCTTATAATATGAATTATACCAATGAGACACCATTAGATTACACCGATTATCAATATGACTACGGTCAAGGGGAATATGGAATTCGTCCGACCACACCCAACCCACAATCAGGTCAATGGTCATTCGGTGAAAAGATTCAGCCAGGGATGACTCAAACACTTTTCAACTCGCCGAATTTGCCGTATGAAGCGCAGAAAGGTATCCTGAAGAAATTCTATCGTCATGGCCAAAATTTGACAAACACGATCACGCTTTCATCGGGCTCTGACAAGGGCGGATTCAATATGTCTATCTCTGATGCCAAGAGCGATGGGATAACACCCAACAACTCCTTCAAAAGAAAGAGCATCAACTTTGGGGCTACCTATGACCTTTCGAAAAAGTTACATTTTAAAACAAATATCAACTACTCGAACGAAAAGAATACGAATCCGCCGGTCGTTGCTGACCAGGACAACTCAATGCCTACTGCTTTGTTTGCAATGGCGAACACGATGCCGCTTTCAGTCCTAGACGCAAATAAGTACAACGCCGGTGGTGGTGAATATCTCTATTCAAGATTTACCAATCGGACAAATCCTTACTGGGGTCTTGCTGAAATAAAAAACAACATCGTTCGTGACCGCCTCTTTGGTAACGTTTCGTTGAAGTATGATCTCACGGACTGGCTGTCGGTTCAGGCTCGCGTGGGGCAGGACTACTTTTCACGCACTGCCGCTTACACCAACTTGCCAACTGGAAAAGCATCGATCAATTCGGGATCGATCTTCTCCTCCTCGGCACCTGCTTTCTACAACGGTCTCTTTACACAGGATATTACAACGTTCAGGGAAACCAATGCAGATTTCCTGGTGACCGCGATAAAGGATTTCGGAGATTTCGGGATCAATGTATCGGTCGGAGGAAACCAGCGACATGTACGCTCCGATCTGCAGAGCACGCAAGTCACAGATTTCTCTGTCCGCGGACTTTATAACGTAGGCTTTGGCCGGGCAAAAGATCCCACTTACGCATTGAGTGAATCAAAAATTAATTCACTTTACGCTACGCTCGAACTTAGCTACAAGAAATTCTTGTACTTAAACGCAACAGCGCGTAACGACTGGTTCTCTACACTATCACCAGCCAACAGAAGTATTTTGTATCCATCCGTTTCTGGCAGTTATGTGTTCACAGAATCGCTGGGTACTATGCCTAAATGGTTTAACTCAGGACGCATTCGCGCAGCTTACGCATCCGTAGGAAGTGACAATGCGGTCGGTCCATATTCACAACAACTACTTTATACCGTCAATGCCAATCAATTTCAGGGACAAGCAGTCGGTAGCTTAGGGACTGTTGTACCGAATCCCAATCTGAAGCCATCCCAAACAAATGAGACCGAAATTGGTCTTGAAACCAAGATGTTTGGAAATAGATTAAACGTTGATATCGCTGCTTACAACAAGATCACGATCGATCAGATCATTGGAGCACAGGTCTCTGACGGATCTGGGTTTGTGAGTACGCTGATTAACAGCGGACGTAGTAGAAACAGAGGCGTTGAATTGTTGGTCAATGTCGTTCCGATTGAAACATCAGACTTCTCATGGGAATTCACATTTGCTGGTGCGTATAATATCACGAAGGTACTTAGCCTTCTCACCGATACACCAGGATCAAACATTACTGTCGGTAACCACGTGTTCAACGGCAGTGTACAACAGATCGTAGGAGAACAAATGGGGCAGATCGTTGGTTTTGGATATCGTAGATATGGATATGATCCCGCGACCAACCAACCTCTGAATCCTGAAGGTTTAGCCAATCAGGAGAACATTGGAAAGATCATGATCGGCGCTAACGGAATTCCATTAGCAACAACAAGACAAATTCCCTTCGGAAGTGCGTTGCCAAGATATACCGGTGGTATTACAAACACTTTCAACTACAAGGGTATCATGCTTTCCGTATTGATCGACTTCAAACTTGGTGGCAAAATGCTTTCCGGTACTAACTTCAATGCTTACAGACATGGTCTTCAAAAGGCCACACTCGTTGGCCGTGACAATCCTACCAGTGACCTGGGCGTTGCCGATCCTGGCGGATGGGTTCTTAACACGGACGGGGTAGACATCAATGGTGTCACCAACGCGAAATCTGCTAAAGTTGAAGATTATTACTCTGTTGTACGTGGATCGGGTCTTATTGAACCCGTTGTCTATAACGCCGGTTACTGGAAATTAAGACAGCTCTCTTTGACTTATGACTTTACCAAGTTTATTCCTGCGCGCGTACCGATCAAAGGCCTAAGGTTGAGTCTGGTAAGTAACAACGTGTTAATGATCAAAAAGTGGGTACCCAACATCGATCCTGAGGCATTTGGATTCGCCTCCGACAACCTTGTTGGAATGGAATCCCCAAGCTTGCCGACTACGAGAAGCGTTGGTTTCAACCTAAATGTTAAATTTTAATCCCGACTGAGTTATGAAAAAGATATATCACATTGCTATACTCAGCCTCTCATTAGTTATCGCATCATCATGCGATAATGGGTTTGACGAGCTTAATAAAAGTAAAACCGGTGCTACGAGTCTTGATCCTATTCAGACATTTAACAACGCTATAATCTTCTCTTCACCTCCGGCATCTACACTGGTGTACGAGATGGGTGCGGTGCAGCAGATGATCACCTCTAACTCCGGATTAAACGTCGGAGGGAATTACAATCAGGTGAACATCAATCAAACCAATGGAAACTGGGTTAACACGTTTCAAAACCTGATCAAGTATTGTTCTGATGTTCTCTCACGTACGCAGGATGATCCTGCACGCGCCAATCTGTATAATATGGCACGCATCATTCAGCAGTATGGATTCCTGATTCTTACAGATACTTATGGCGACATTCCTTATAGTGAAGCCGGGCAAGGATTTACAGACGCGACGTTCTTTCCAAAGTACGACAAGCAAGCAGCAATTTATGACGGCATCATCAGTGAATTAACTGCTGCAGTCGCTGGACTTGATCCTGCCGGCAGAGTTGAAACGTCAGACGTTCTCTATAAAGGTGATATCGCTAAATGGAAGAAATTTGGTAATTCACTTTTGCTTCGTATAGGCATGAGACTTGTCAATGCTGATGCGGGTAAAGCGGCAACTGTGGTGGCTGCTGCATTCAACGGTGGAGTTATTCTTGATAATGCTGACAATGCGATCATCAGACACGATGCAAACTATGTTAACAATATTGGTAACACTGTGAATGGAACTGAAGCGGCGAATTTCTACCTGGCGCAACCTTTTGTTGACGCCTTGAAGGCAAACAATGATCCGCGACTTACGGCAATCGCTGTACGTTATGTAGGAGCAAACTCCGGTCCCGCCCAAGTGTACTCCGGTGGAACTGCGAACTCAAATTTTGCTCCGGCTAATCAATACGGTATGCCTATGGGAAGTACAGATGCATCAGCTGATGTTGCAGGCGCTACGCTTCCCAGTGGTGGAAGTCGCTATGCATTCAGTCAGGCTGATCGTACGCGTGTTGTAAGTCGCGCCTCACCTATGTTTCTGGTTACTGCAGGCATGAATAACCTGTTGCTCGCAGAAGCGATTGAAAGAGGACTCGCCGGTGTCACAGGTACTTCAACTGCATATTTCGCAGCGGGTATTACGGCACACATGGATCAGATGACATCTTACGGCGCTGGATCAACTGTTCCTGGCGCAGACATCACGACGTATGTAACAGCACGGACTGCAACATTTACAGCAGCACCAACTGGTTCAGCGATAGCCGACTCGCGCGTGAATGAAATTGCTTATGAGTACTGGATAGCAAGCTTCCTAAACGGTAATGAGTGCTGGGCGAACTTCCGCCGCGTGGGTATGGAACAAAGAAGTTACAGAACGCCTAACCCGGCCGTTGCTGCGCCACTCTTTTTGACTAATCCATATTCCGGCAAAGTTGTCGATTGGATCAATCGCATCACATATCCGGCTTCCGAGAGTTTGGTGAATACAGCAAATTATACAGATGCGCTTTCGTCGTACGGAGGCAAAGATGAGCTCGGATCTAAATTGTTCTGGGCACAATAGCAGGAGTTGTTAAAATCACCGCAATGGCGCTATGACGCAATGGCCGCAATGTAAATTCTTTGCGTGCTTTGAGTCATTGCACCGCTGCGGTGATTTAATTTTATGGGGATGAGAGGAAGTAGTATCTTATTTGTTGTTGCCGGACTTTTCATCGGAGCATATACCATCACTACTATGCTGGGCCAGCATACTTACGCAGGTTGGTTGTTGATGCTCTTCTTTGTGTTTGTTGCTCTCGGTTTTCGGGAATTTGAACTGTTGAAAGGTTACTCGTTCACGATCATGATCTTCGCGGCGGTGAGTCTCTCAATGTACTATCCGCAATACTTTGTCACAGTGGGCGATTTCAAGTTGTCTAAACTGATTGTTCCGCTCATGCAGATCCTCATGTTCGGCATGGGCACAGGACTCAGCATCAACGATTTTGCCGGCGTAGTGAAAATGCCGAAGGGTGTCATCGCCGGCGTGCTTTGTCATTATCTGATCATGCCGATCGTCGCCTTCACGATCACAAAGATCTTTACGTTTCCACCAGAAGTTGCCGCAGGCATTATTCTGATCGGTAGTTGTCCAAATGGGATGGCTTCTAATGTTATGACCTACCTCGCGCGCGCAAACCTGGCATTGTCAGTGACACTCACTGCGATTTCAACTTTCATAGCCCCGTTCGTGACGCCAATGTTTATGCAGTTATTCGCAGGGCAGTATGTCGAGATTGATTTCTGGACGATGGCATGGGACATCACAAAAATCGTGATCATTCCCGTAACCGCCGGGCTCGTATTCAATTATTTCCTTCACGGCA
>JBDSKX010000022.1:0-4292 GCA_039916665.1 Chryseolinea sp.
TCTTCCTGAACCAGGGCGATTTCAAATTCAAAGATGTTACCGCTGAGTCTGGCATTGCACCCAGCAATAAATGGAGATCTGGCATTGCCGTAGCAGATGTCAATGGCGATGGGTGGCTCGATATCTACGTCTGCGCCACAATCAGGAAAGACTCTATGGCGAGAGCGAATATGCTTTACCTAAACAAGGGAAATAATGCCGCCGGTATCCCCACGTTTGAAGAACAAGCTGAAAAATACGGCATTGCAGACAAGGGCTATAGCTCAGGCGCGGCATTCTTTGATTATGACAATGACGGAGATCTTGATCTTTTTGTACTCATTAACATTATAGAAAAGGGCGTGCCCACAACATTCCGGCCGAAGGTGGATGATGGTACGGCACTGAATGCAGACAGGCTGTACAGAAACAACGGCAACGAAACATTCACAAATGTTACTAAACAAGCAGGTATTCTCCACGAAGGCTATGGCCTCGGTCTGGCTATCGCAGATATCAATCAGGACGGTTGGCAGGACATTTACGTTTCCAACGATTATATCGCCAATGACATTCTCTACATCAACAACAAGAACGGCACTTTTACCAACGCGATTGATCAGTGGATTAAACACCAGTCGCAATTCTCTATGGGTAATGACATCGCAGACATTAACAATGATGGTTTACCCGACATCATAACGCTCGATATGTTGCCGGAAGGAAACCTGCGACGGAAGACGGTGATCGGTGGCCCGCCTTACACGAACTATATCAATAACAAAAAGTTTCACTATACGCATCAGTATGTGCGAAACATGCTCCAACTCAACAATGGTGATGGCACGTTCAGTGAAATCGGACAACTCGCCGGCGTTTTTCAAACAGAATGGAGCTGGTCACCTTTGTTTGCAGACTTCGATAATGACGGCAATAAAGACCTCATGATCACCAATGGATTTCCACGGGATATTACAGATAAAGACTTTGGCAATTTCAGAAGTGATCCTGGAGGAGCTATCGCTGGCACCGAATTTCTTCTCGATTCAATACCCGTTGTTAAAGTTCCAAATTATGCTTTCAGGAATAATGGCGATCTCACTTTCACGAATGTCAGTAAAGAATGGGGAATGAACACGCCATCATTTTCAAATGGTGCGTCGTTCGCAGACTTCGACAATGACGGAGATCTCGACTACATCGTCAATAACATCAACGATCAGGTGTCATTGTACAAAAACAACTTATACTCACCGGATGCCAGGAAAGATACCGCCAACGTATCTCATTTTATCAGAATTAGACTACTTGGAGACAATGCCAATCGCTCTGGTTTCGGAACCAAAATCGTAATTAAAGCAAAGGGCAGGCAACAGTATCATGATCATTCAGTTTCCCGCGGATATATATCATCTGTGGAGGACGTTATACACTTCGGAATGGGTAAGAATATGTTAATCGATTCCATTGAAGTTTTATGGCCTGATGGGAAATCACAGTTGCTTACAAATGTAAAGTGCGATCAGGTACTTAAACTTAACCATGCCGATGCCAAAGAATCCAATGTTCCCATGTTTAAGCAAAACACTGCGGCTCCATTACTTGTCGAAGAAAATCGCGCAAAGGGAATAAACTTCTTCCATCCTGAAGAAGACAGAATCGACTTTAATGTTCAACGAACCATTCCGCACAAATTCTCACAAGCAGGACCTGGTCTCGCGATCGGTGATATTAACGGCGACGGGCTCGAGGACTTCTACATCGGGGGCTCAGTAAAAAGTTCTGGCACTTTGTTCATTCAGGATAAGAAGGGTGCTTTCAAGTCACGTCCGTTGGGTAACGCTGCAGAGAAAAAAGAAGAGGATGAAGGCGCTTTGTTTTTTGATTTTGATAATGATCACGACCTCGATTTGTATATCGTAAGTGGAAGTATTGAATATCAACCCGATGATCCCAATTATCAGGATAGACTTTTCATCAACGACGGCAAAGGCAACTTTAAACTTTCTACAGAAGCTTTGCCCATTCTCAAGCAAAGTGAATCGTGTATCAGGTCTGCTGATTTTGATGGCGATGGTGATTTTGACCTGTTCACCGGCTCTCGTGTGATTCCCGGAAGTTATCCATTCGCGAATGAAAGTTGTATCCTTAGAAATGACAACGGAAAATTCGTCAATGTCACCAATGAGATTGCTCCTGGATTAAAGACTGCCGGCATGATCACGGATGCCCTGTGGACTGATTTCGATAATGATGGCAAACTGGATTTGATACTGACGGGAGAATTTAACGCTATCGCTGCGTATCATAACACTGGTGGAAAATTTACGAAGCTTACTGATTCAGGCCTTGAAAAATATAGTGGATGGTGGAACAGTATCACTGGCGCTGATTTTGACGACGATGGCGATACGGACTACGTTGCAGGAAACCTTGGTCAAAACAATTTCTATAAAGCCTCTGATCAAACGCCATTAAGAATCTACGCCAAGGATATCGACGGCAATGGTAGCATCGATCCGGTGATGTCGTGTTATTTCAAATCAGTAAAGGGTGAACTGAAAGAATATCCACTTCATTTCTGGGATGAATTGAATCAGCAGAGTCCAAAGTTCAGACGAAAATTTTCTCATTACCGTGAATATGGTAAGACTCCAATGGATTCATTGTTTACTCCCGAAGAACGAGAGGGAATGATAATTCTCGAGGCAAATTACATGTCATCGAGTTATATCGAGAACCTTGGAAACGGTAAGTTCAAAGTTACGCCACTGCCAATTGCTGTTCAGTTTGCGCCGGTCAATGGTATCGTAACTTCGGATGTTGATGAAGACGGTAATCTGGATCTCGTCATGGTTGGCAATGATTATGGCAATGAAGTATTTTCCGGAAGGCACGATGCGTTTTACGGGATGGTGTTGTTGGGTGATGGCAAAGGAAAGTTTGCACCGAAGAATTCAAAAGAAAGTGGATTCTTTGTTCCAGGTGATGCAAAGGCATTGGCGTGTCTTTCTTCACCCAACGGAGATCTTATCATCGCTACGCAGAATCAGGACAGCCTCAAAGTATTTGGGTTTCGGAAAGAGAGGAAGCAAAAGCTATTTGTGCCAGAAGCTTTGGATTCGAAAGTTGAATTCAAGTTTGCAAACGGTAAGACCAGAAAAACAGAATTGTATTACGGCAGTGGATATTTGTCGCAATCGTCGAGGTGCGTGAGGATACCTGCGGAAGTAACTGAAGTCGTGGTGTTTGACACGAAAGGAGGACAGCGTAAAGTCACTGTTCCGCAGTAATTACTTTGCCTTTTTCTTTTTCGGTGTCACTACTTTGGTCGTACTTTTCTTAGGAACCGCGTTCTCATTTGGAACCTCCTTCTCAGGATCTGATGCTGCTTCGACAAATTTCGGAACCGGAATATTGGTGCCGCAGTGAAGATTTAGTTGCTCGATCAGATATTTACTCAATTCAGGCGAATGAAGTTCCTCATGTTGATGCATGAAGAAATATACTTTCTCGATTCCTTTTTGTATCCATGATTTTATACGCATCACCCAATCATCAATCCGCGTATAGTCCGTGGGATGTAGACCATTGCCAACAAAGCGAATAAATATTTCGGGTGTAGTAAGTCGCATGTGCAAACAATCCCTTCGTCCAGATGCATCGGTGATGATCGATCCTGCGTGACGTTGCTCCATCATTGAAAATAATCCTTCAGATGCCGTTTGATCAGCATACCAGTCCGGATGACGCATTTCCAGAAACAATGGGACATCCTTGGGCAAATAGTCTATAAAAGCAGTTAGTCTATCCAGATCTTTCGGCCCCATTTGAGGATGCGGCATTAAAAACAACGGTCCCAGCGAATCTCCAAAACCACTAATGCCTTTCAGAAATCTATCCGTTTGTTCTTCGACGTTTTTCAATCTTCTCATGTGAGTGATTTGATTCGGAAACTTCGGACAAAACTTAAAGCCGGGTTCAACCTTTGCGGCCCACCCTGATGTTTGGGCGATGGTTGGCATCTTGTAGAACGTCGCGTTCAATTCGATGCAGTTGAAATGATGACTATAGTGATTAAGAAAATCTGCTTCTTTGGTTTTTGCAGGATATATTTTACCTACCCAATCTTTGCGTCCCCATTTTGCACAGCCAACAAAAATCTGAGAAGGCTTTTTATTCGTTAAGCCAGTAAACATTTTATCCGTGCCGGTTGCATCAGGAGGAAGTTTGAATTCGACCTGCTGCAAATCATCAATTTCTAATCTTCCAAATTCCATATAGCGAAAGATAAGGATGAATTATGAATTATT
>JBDSKX010000023.1:0-4235 GCA_039916665.1 Chryseolinea sp.
TGGTGTGAGAGGCGCACCTCATCGGTGAAAAATCCGATGAGGCCGTCTACTCGATTATGAGCTGGTATTCTATCTGTCTCTATTATTTGTTATAGTCAGTATTGTAGAGCAACTGGTAAATTACTAAAAATTAAACCCGAAATGCAACCCTGGTTCAGGCGTCCATTTTGGCCATCTGTCATCTAATTGTTTAAAACCATCAGGCATTTTAGTGTAATATGGGCGGCCAGCAATTCCAAGTGATGGTTCAATAAATAGTCTATCTTTAAAGAGTTTAAAGTGATACCCAATTCGGTTAGTGTTGAAAATAATGAAGCCACTACCCACCTTATCACCTTTATCATTAAAAAATGTTTGCGACATTGGCATTATGTGTATTGCTGCATAAAAACCTTTCCAAAAATACCTTTGATAAACAAGTCCAATACCATATTCACGAATATACCCTGGATATTTCCATTGCGGTTTACCGTATTGTTTGTTATAAAATGGGTTAATTCCAAGTGGAAAGGAATGCTTCCATGTAATTAGTTCTAGTGAAATTACATCTTTTCCTGTCAAACGATAACCAAAATTGAGTTGTGCTAAGTTTGGGGGGTCTACTTTATCTAAATTACCTAATAAAAAAAGAGTGCTACCAACAAACCACCGCTTGAAGGTGGTGTATAATACTCCCCAAAATTTAGACCACAGGTTAAGTTAAAATTTGGAATAAGAAAACTAAACTTGTGGAACGAAAATGAAAAGGATTAGAAGGAAATTTAGCGCATCATTTAAAGCGCAGGTAGCGATTGAGGCATTGAAGGAACGTTCATCATTGAGCGAGCTTTCAAAGCGATTCAAAGTACACGCTGTACAAATCAGCAAGTGGAAGCAGGAGTTTCTGCAGAATGCATCTGCGGCTTTTGGAAGCGAAGAAAGCCATCAGGATGTCGAGCAGGAAAAGCAACAGCTTTATGCCAAGATAGGTCAGCTGGAAATGGAGCGCGACTGGTTAAAAAAAAATTTGAATCAGTTGGGATTGATCAAATGAAAGCGATCTTGGAGCAAGAAGATGAGTTAAGCATTCGCAAGCGTTGCGAGTTGTTGGACTTTAACCGGAGTACTTTGTACTATCAAGGCAAGGAGGAGAGCGAAGAGAACCTGGCCATCATGAGCTTGCTTGACAAGCGGCACTTGGGTTATCCCACACATGGCGTACTTCAAATGCAGGATTACTTGTGGTCACTGAGCATTTTTGTAAACGTAAAGCGAATTCGCAGGCTTCTTCGCCTTATGGGGGTGATGGCGCATTATCCATCGCGGAATCTTAGCAAACTGGGCCATGCGAAATATGTGCGTCCTTACCTGCTGAGAAACCTTCAGGTGACGCACAACAATCAGGTGTGGGCAATAGACATAACCTATATCGCGATGGCTCACGGATTCATGTACCTAACCGCCATCATTGACCACCATAGTCGATTTGTCGTAGGATGGGACCTTCACAATACACTTGATGCCTCACACTGCCTGAATGTTTTAAAGAAGGCTGTCAAGCGTTACGGTAAGCCTGAGATTGTTAACTCTGATCAAGGCAGTCAATTCACCTGTGAAGAATGGACTGAATATCTACAGGAGGAACAAATTCAGATCAGCATGGATGGCAAGGGACGAGCTACCGACAACATTTTCATAGAACGCCTCTGGCGCACGGTGAAACAAGACTATGTGTACCTCCATCCGGCGGAAGATGCACTGGAACTATTCCATGGACTTAAGAAGTTTCTTAACTTTTACAACAACAAGAAAACACATCAAGGCATCGGACGAATACCTCCAGCACATCTCTATCTCCAGGCAGCATGAAAACAAATGCATCTAAAAGCGGAGCGAAACGCATCAGTTTAGATGTTGAAATATGGATAACTCCCGAAAGGGGGAGTTTCCCACATTCCAACATCAATTGTAATAGTTATGGATCTAGTTATCATTAACTAAGAAAGCCTAAAAAGTGGTCTAGAGAATGGGGAGTAGAATAGAGAGTACGACGCTAACTGTACCTACGATATCGGGCTACAGTTATGCATGGTATAAAAACGGCGTTGCAATTTCCGGAGAAACAAATACAACTTTACAAGTATCACAGAGCGGCGACTACACCGCGCAGGCCACAGTTGGTTCCTGTACTAAGTTGTCAAGTGCTGCGACAGTTACAGAGCTTACTTTACCAATCGCAGAAATTACTGGGGAAACAGGTGTTTGTGTAGGGTCAGACATAACCTTGAGCACAGTTCTTCAAACTGGTTATACCTACCAATGGTTTAAAGACAGTAGTCCGATCTCAGGAGAAACATCTAACGAGCTAACGGTTGAGACCCCAGGGGATTACCAGGTCATGGTAACTTCTGGTACATGTTTCAAATTGTCGTCGGTTCACGCCGTGCATAGTGGTACTTTTGCGATGACAATAACTGGAGCAAATTCTTTTTGTTCAGGTGGATCCATACAGTTGCACGCAACACCCAGTATTGGATACACCTATCTATGGCAAAAGGATAATGCAACCATTTCAGGCGCAACTGATTCTTTGCTCACCGTCAATCAACCGGGTACTTACAAGGTCATTGCAACGGCAAATGGATGTGAAGCATCTGATGATTTGGTTGTAACAGAAGGCGAATTGCCAGACGCACATATACTCACGCCGTCCACAACTGTTATTTGCAACGGAGTAAGTACAGTCCTTGAGGCCTTTACCAGTTCTGGTTACCAATACCAATGGGTGAAGAATGGTGTAGCGATTCCGGGTGCTACGAATTCTATAATAGACATTAGTAACAGCGGTGTGTACCAGATAAAGATTACGAATGATGGGTGCGAAGCACTGTCAGACACTTTGAGAATTAGAAATAAAGCCTTAGAGGACATTGCTATTAACGGAAAGCGATACTTCTGTGATGGACTAAGCACAACACTTAGCTATTCGCCGCAACCCGGCTTCAGCTATGAGTGGTTGATAAATAATACATCATCAGGGCAGACGGGAAGTTCCCTTGTTGTGAATGCTGCCGGAAATTACAGATTGAAGATTAACGACGGCGAATGTACAGATAGCTCAGCCGTTGTAACGATTTCACAACTGCCACCGCCGCCGGCAATAACCGGGATCACAGGCGACACTATAATCTGGGCAGGTCAACGCGCGCTGTACCAGGTTATCGACACCGCACATGCTGATCTTTATATTTGGCAGGTTCCTTCGCCCGGGAAGATTAATTACAGCAGCGCTAAACAGAATAAAGTCCAACTTTCCTTCAATACGCCGGGAGATAATAAGGTGCGAATATTCAGCCAGCGAGGCGGCTGTTCCGGAAGTTTCTTCGAGGCAACTATTCACGTCAAGGGGAACGCTGTAACCAGACTTGGTATTCCCGAAGAAGTTAAAGCCAGGCGGGAATATCAACTGCCGGCCGCTCCCCTCACCAGTGTAGGTCTTTTGTACGGATTCGGCGAGGACGTTTCGCAGCCAGTTTTTGATGGTTGTCTGGGTGGTAAATATTACTTCGGATTTAGGTTACAATGCGACCTGAGTGACCATGAAACTACTAAAGACTGGTCCGCCTATATGCAAGTCTCACTGCTTCATGTCGATGATACTGTATGGACTCAACCGCTTCAGGTAGATATGACAAGTCAAACATTTACCTCTACGGTGTTTCATGATAGCGCAGTCTCCTGTAGTGAGGACTACAGATTTGTAATACGAAAGAAAGTATTAACAGGAGAGGCCCCAGAAACCAGCAGTATATACTTCCAAACCTTATTTTTTAAACAATTGGAGAATGATTTCGATCCCAATGCTACTTTGACGGTCAGTTGTCCATACACATTCATTGCTAATAACGAGCTTCAAATCGATTGGGCATTCGATGGCACTGCCCGGGAATTTGATTTGGAGTGGGTATTCATTGACAACCATGATGGGTTTGAGTCAGGAAACGATCCGTTTGCGTTTAAAGAGCCTGCTGGAGTAACCATTGAAGGAAATAGCTACCATCATCAGGTATATTACCCTACGGGTAAGGTCTGGTACCGCATCAGAGCAGTTGGTTACAATCCACAGTATCCGGAACATAGAATCCTTGGACCGTGGGTTAATTCGCCTTGTGATGTATTCGAAATCGATAATCACTCACCATCTAGAAACTGGCAAGAACAAACCGTTTTTGCGGAAGAAGGAAAGTACAAGAAAT
>JBDSKX010000024.1:0-19506 GCA_039916665.1 Chryseolinea sp.
CCGGTTACCGGGTGAAGCGTGGTATTGCGTATAGTATCTGCTTTGCAAGGATCAAACTCAAGACCTAATAGTGAAAAGAAGTCTTTCGAAAGAAGATTGTAATCAGTGAATTCAAAAGGTTTATCAAAGAAAAATTCGAGTGTGTTAACTGTTTTGCTCTGCGGAAGGCCGGATATTCTTATCGTAAAACCAGCAGGTCGTTTGATGCTGCTTTCAGGAGTGCCCAGCGAGTCGGCGATCTGTTTTCTGTCTTTCACCCCCAGGATACGCTTAATATTTGCAAACCCGGCGCTTGTGTAGATTGGTCGTGCGCACTTCGGACAAGGTTTAAGATTCGATACGTCCTTTACTTTTCTAATCTTACCGCCAGAACACATCTGCAGACTTGCGCAATGTTCCTTGTCATGATACACGCTCGATGCCTGGATACAAACGTAATGTTGCTTTACGGCATCCTGACCCTGGCTCACACCGCTGTAGCAAACGATCAGAAATAAAAGAAAATATCGATTCATCACTGTCGCTAATTTGAAAATTTCTGAGTCAATAGTAACAAACAAAGGGGAAAGAATAATTCCTGCTAACCGACAGCAATTTCCAGGAAGCTGTCTTCGTGAAAGTATTCGTTTGCAATGCGGATCAGATCGTCAGGGCCAAATTTATCGATCAGAAGGATCATCTGCTGGTAGAAGTTATTCGGCAAATTAAACAACAAAAGATTTTTGATCTTGTCGGCGTGGGCGAACGATGTTGTAATTTCGAGTTGAAGGCTTCCTATAAAATGGTTTCTTGCGATCTCCAGTTCGGCTGGATTTATGCTTTCTGTTCTGAGTCGATTCAATTCGTTACGAATCTCCTGGAATGTGAGTCCGACGTTTTCAAGATTTACATCCGCGCCGATGGCCAGATGGTTGGCGCGAATCATTGTCGTAAGAGACGAAGATATGCCGTATGACAACCCTTTTTCCTCACGGATATTTTTCATCAGGCGTGATCCAAAATATCCTCCAAGAATATGATTAAGAAAAACGACTCCGGCATAATCTGTATGCGTTCGTCCGATCGATCGCTTTCCTAAACGAATGGATGATTGCACGCTGCCTTCTTTCGACACCACTTGTCTTTCCTTGGTTTGTGGCATACTAGCAATCTCTGATTCTTTTCTCAATGGATTGTTGGCAAAGCAGCCAAAGGCATCCGTGATCACCTTTTGATGTGCGTCTGATGCATTTCCAGATACAATAATTGTAGCAGTCTTGTAGAATTGATCAAAGTGATCTATCAACTGATCTTTTGAGAGTGAGGAGACTTCCTGTTCTTCCAATTCCTTTCCGTACGGTTGACTATCTCCGTAAAGACTTCTTCTAAGTCGCACAGATGACTGGAAACTTGTTTTCTCCCTATTGACCCGAAGATTCTGTAGATAGATAGATTTCAATTGGGTCAACTCTTTCTCAGGGAATACCGATGACTGCAATAACTCGAGTAATAATACTATTGAGGCCTCGAGATTTTTATTGAGGGCATAGACAGCGACTGACACAAAATCCAGTCCGGGATTAATTTCAAGATGTGAACCGTAATGATCGAATAGCTGTGCTATTTCATAGCTAGTCTTATCACGGGTTCCTTTGGAGAGCATTTGAGAACTGAAGTAGGATGCTCCCCACACTTTCTCCTGCCACCGTCCTGCCGGAAAGATTAGTTCTGTTTTGCTGACGGTCTGCATGCCGCCGAGCACGAAGAAAATATCTGCGCCTTTGGCTGAAGATTTCTGGATGGGTTGGATAAGTTCAAAGGATGTACTCCGGACAAACGGAGGTGCAAGGGTACGATCTAACATCAGTTATTCGGTAACGGATTCTTCCCTTTCATTATCCTTCATAGGAATCTGAAACAACAGGGTGAATCGCAAGGTTTCTGCAAGCGGGCTTTCGCGTTTATTGACTGGAACAAGATATGCCACATCAATACCCAATTTCTTTCTGCGGAAACCAAGACCGATAGTCATGTACTTCCGATTGCCTTTGTTCTTTGCCTCATTAAAATATCCAAAGCGTGCTGCGAACAAATCATTGTACCAGTATTCGACGCCCGCGGAGGTCATGATCTCCTGGATCTCTTCTTTGAAACCGTTAGGAGCATCGCTGAATGACCCGAACATGCCACTCAGCAATGCACGGTGATCATCTCTGCCATATATAATGGTTCCATCTGTCGCGCGTATTGGTGGTGTTGGTACCATCAGCTTGCTGAAATCAAGAATGAACGAGAGTGAATTGTATCCGTCAAGTTCAATCTTGTACACACTACCCAGCCTGATCGTTGTAGGAAGGAAGTCCTTGTTCTGGTTATCGGTGTAGGAAAGTTTGGCGCCAATGTTTGTTATTGTTGCGCCCAATGACAACGAAGAGGTCTTAGCAGTCTTGAATGTTGTTGTATAGTACGCACCGATATCTGCCGCTACGCTATTGCCTGGTTTGGCATCAATCCCGGAAAATGCACCTGTGAGGTTTGAATAAATATATCTGCCGGTAATACCGACACTAAAGTTTTCGGTGAGCAGTCTTGAGTAAGTAGCATCAAAGGCGAATTCGCGTGGATTAAAATCTCCGAGGGGATTGTTATTGAGATCTCTGAAGCTAATATCACCAAGGTCGAAGTACTTAATGGAAGCAGATACTACTTGTTCACGATTGATCTTATAAAATCCGGTGAGGTAGGAAATAGACATGTCATTCACAATCTTACCAAGCCATGGCGTATAAGACAGTGAGCCGCCGTATTTTTTGTCGATAAAAGCAAGCTTGCCCGCATTCCAGTAGGATGAGTTTGCATCCGGTGAAGTGGCAACGCCGGCATCGCCTAGTGCCGCATGTCTGGCGTCGGGAGATACTGAAAGAAAAGGAACGGCAGTAGTGATAGCATTTTGTTGACCGAGCAATTCATCGGGACTTCCCACGACAGTGCCATTCTGTGAGAAACTACGCTGAAAAGTAAAAAGAATAACGGTAGTTAGAGCCAGTATGCGAAAATGCATCAGTTTTAGTTTCAAGGGCCTAAAGATAATTAATTCAATACAATAAGTTTTGCAACTCGCTCACTTTTAGAACCATTTGCCAGGGAACGAACAGCCAGCCTTGCCAAGTATACGCCACCGGGAAGATATTTGCCAAAATCGGTCAGCCCGTTGATTTCAAGCAAATTCACATGGTAAGGACTGGCAGGGATATCAAAATTGTACGACTTTATAACCTGACCGGTTGAAGTATAGATGGAAAGCATGGCCTCGAGGTCATCGCCGGATCGATTATGGGTGAAAAAGATCGTGGTTTCATTTTGAAAAGGATTAGGTGTGTTCCCCATAGTTTCGATGATGAGGTCTTCGCCATCTGTAACGATGAAATCGACAAAAGCTTGTGCCGGATTGTTAAAGGTATCCCATACATTTATTGTGATGGTGTGTTTGCCGGTTTCAAGGCCCGTAATCGGAAAATAAACCCATCCCTTTGTAAAGTCGTCAGTTTGGGATTGATAGTAATCCGAAAGATTATACGTTACGGTACCATCGTCGAGTTTGCCGATCAACGTGTTGCCTACACCATAAGTGGAGATATTGATCCCGCTTGCATCTGAAAGTTTCACAACCAGGGTGGTGTTTGGCGTGATCACACCGCCATTGACAAAGGTTGTGTCTCCCATAAAAGCGGCAACTGCTGGTGGCGTTGTATCAGTTCCCGGCTCATGCTCACTACCACCAACAATAACCGAGGATATCGCACCCGCTGCATCGCTGTTTTTTATCGGGTCTGATGCATACATACTCAGTTTCCCTTTGCCAAACTCATAGGCAATGTTCTTGGACACTATAAACTGAAACTCAAATGCGCCATTTTTCACCGAAGCTTTTCCGCGGTAAAGTGCATTTGATCTTTCTTTAAATTTAAAGGCAGGATTGTTTTTGCCAATCGTTACGCGATCGGTTAGCTTGTCGTACAAAGTTGATTCTATCGTACCGTTGAAGTCGTCCATGCGAACTCCATTTTGATCTTGCACCTCACCACTGACGATAACCGTTGATAAAGCCTTAAGGGTATCAGTGCCCGCCTGGGTCTGCAGATTGTTAATAACAATATTGTTTGTCGGAAGCGACAGTGTTAACGATGGATCTCCTATTAAAGAGAAGTTACGGTTAGCAACGCCACTGATACTGTTATTTTTTGTTTCGCGGAACACCTGACCAATGGTTTTGTACATTCCATTTTCCTTTTGCATCAATGAGGTATAAAACTGCTGATTCAAAATGAAATTCGTTGGTGAATTAACTGGCCGGGCAGTAGTCACCAGACCAATCGCCCCGCCTGATGGATGGATCAAACTAAGTTCAGCACTCGATGTTATCGATGGATGATCTTGTCGACCGAATTCACAAGTTGCAGTGACCAGGAATGGGTATAACTTATTTTTCAGGCCATCAATATCAACTTCGGTAAAAACCTTCTCGTCGGCAAGCAGCTTTTCGCTACCATGACCCGTGTAGTTGATAACCACAGCTCCGCGATTAAACCACTGGTCTATTTCCTTGTTTACTTCTGGAATAACTTCGCCATTGGGCATGACGGTTTTATTGAATGTTCCAAGGAAAATTTTCTTGGTATCAAAGGACGAATAAATTGCTTCAAGATTATCGGCAATTGAATTCGCTTGTGATTGATGACTCGTACTAAAGCCGTCAAGATTGCTGCCGTCGTCTGCAAGAAACACGATATCCTTTCGCCAGTAACCGTAATTCTTTTTGTTGGTGTCATATCCGATAATTTTATCGACGACATTTTTTGCATCGGCAAGTGTCTTGACCGGTAGTCGTCCAACCCCTATATCAAGCGTATGATTCTGCACAGGTTCTTCACGCCATTCGCCTTCATTATCTTCCATGAATGCGTAGAAGTCATCCGAAGAATAGGTCTGTAAAGGATACAACGAATTCCGTGATTCGTAAGCAGGAACAAAGTTCGTGTTGTTTGGAAGTCTGTCTTTGTAATCAAAAGATCCCTTGCCTACAATCAGCAGGGCCCGGAGTGTGCCTGGAGTTTTTGCATACATCGAACGCACAAAATCGCGGATCGCGCTCACATCCTGACGTCCAGAGGAGAACTCGTTATAAATTTCTTCTGGTGTAACCACCACCACGGATAAGTTGTTATTGACGCGTCGGTGTGCGGCAAGACGCTCGGCTTCTGATTTGAAATTCGGATGAGATACTATAATAAAATTTGCGGCCGGCAATCCTCGTAGATTCTGATTGGCAACAGAGCCAACAAACTCAGGTGACATCACACCAGCATTAAATGCAATGTAGTTTCTCAGCACGATACTCGGCGCAGAGAAAGTAGCAACCGCTCCGTTCAATTCGTAAGTGTGAAATTTTATATCATCCTTGGACGTAACATCCCAGATCATGGTATTGTTATCTGCACCCTGAATCACAAAAGTTGATGTCGATTGCGCAAGACTGGCCGAAGCCGTGAAGATCGTTTGATTACCATAAAGGGCCAGTCTTCGCGTGTATTGTATCAATTGAAAATCAAGAAAACCAATATTCTTTCCTGTTGAAGATTTGACATAATCGTAACGTAATTCCTGTTGTGTATTTCCTGGTGCCTTCACTGCCGACGCATCTATCGTAAGCGTGTCCCGCTGATGAATACCCTTCACACTGTATTGCGAATTTACGATCGGTTCAACGATCTGTTCTGCGATGGCATTCTTGTTAAATGAAAGTTTGAATGATGATCCCCCAAATGATTGTGCCATGACATCTGATACGATCCTGATTTTTGAATTATCGACAATGCCGGGAATATCATAGCGGTAAGCATAAGTAGTTGTGAGGTCATACCGTTCGCCAAACCATTCACGACCTGAGGAAAGGTCATTATAGTCGTCTACTTCATGGTAAACAAAATCATCAAAGGTGCTAACCTGTCCAAAGCTTCCGGCAAGATTGTCCGCGGTGGCAACACGCTTTCCGTTTTGATCTGAAACCGTAACAAAATAGAAATTACGTGTAGCGTACAGGTTGTGCTCGTAGGAGAATATCTGGCGTTGTTGATCATAATTCACTTTATCAGGACCATCACCATAAAACACGATGTAATCGCCTTTGTCGAATACACCATCAGATTCACCGCTGACAAATATTGAAGTTTCCTGTAGATCTATCGGCCTTGTGGCTGCGTTAGCCTGAGGGATCATTCCACCATCATTTCCATAGATTCTTATTTTTCTTGGATCGGTCGAGCCTGGATCAAACCCCATTTTTTTAAATTGATCATACGAAATCCTATACACGCCGCGCGTGGATACAGCGACCTTATACCAGGATCCGTTTTGCAGCACAGACGATTGGCCCATGCTGATGTTAGTCAGTAAAGCAAAAAGGCCCGCGAATACAGTCCGTATGAATGATGAAGAATGCAAACTACACTGTTAAAAATCAAAAATTACCGTCTTATTTCGACATTACACGGCTTCCTAACGATAGGCCGATGTATAAAAGTATGATCACGGGCAATGCTGCAAATTGAAGTATACCAATGAGCGATACTGAGATCAAAAGGAAAGCAAATCGCAATTTATTATCTGCAAAGCTGAAATTTTTGAATTTCAAGGCGAACAGCTCAAATCGGGAGACCAACAGCAGAGAAAAAACGATCGAAATTATGATCAGCGTGATATAGCCAAAATGTATGTGAAAAACAGAGTCTTCGAGGAATGGCAGGGACGTCAGAAATAACGTATTGGCCGGCGTCGGCACACCCCTGAAAGAGTCTGATTGCGTTTCATCGATGTTAAAAATAGCCAGCCGCAAAGCAGAGCAGACCGCGATGATCAATGCAAGATAGGGAAGAAACTGCGCATGCGATTCGGTTACCAGCCATCGATACATAAACAATGATGGAAGCGCGCCAAAACTTATCATATCCGCGAGTGAGTCGAGTTCTTTTCCAATGGGTGAAGAATATTTTAAAAGGCGGGCTGCAAATCCATCAAAGAAATCAAAAATGCATGCTGCCCAGATGAAGTAGGCAGTGGGAACATTCGTTCCTTCCCACAAGAAGATTATCCCGAGACATCCGCATACAAGATTACAGCACGTCAAAAAGTTTGGCAGGTGCTTCATATTTTATTTCGTGAAAGGATTCGTGCGTTTTTCAAAGCCGATGGATGTTTTTGGGCCATGACCGGGATACACCACCACATCATCCGGCAAATTATAAAGTTTCTCGCGAATGCTTTTGATAAGCGTTTGATGGTTTCCACCCGGAAGATCAGTGCGTCCCACGCTATTGTAAAAGAGTACATCACCTGAAATCACAACGGAAGCCGCTTCGTTGTAGAATGCTATATGACCTGGTGCGTGACCGGGAACAAAAAGAACCGAAAGCTTCTGATTGCCGAAAGACACTACATCTCCGGGTGTAAGGAATTTGTCGGCTGTGGTCTCCTGGTATTGGTGAAATCCGTAATTCGGTCCATAAACGCTAACAGCCTTAAGCGTGGGGGCATCGGCTTCGTGAATATAAAGTTCTGTCCCGAATTTCTCTTTGATGAAATAATTCCCCAACACATGATCAACATGGCAATGTGTGTTCAGGAGTTTTACAACCTTCAGCCTATTCGACGTTATGAAATTAACCATTGCTTCTTTTTCGTCGCTTTCATAACAGCCAGGATCAATGATGACACACTCGCCAGTTTCGTCGTAAAGGATATAGGTGTTCTCATGAAAGGGATTGAATTCAAACGATTGGACCTGAAGCATTCCTCAAAGGTAGGAATTCCGTTGCAGAGACAAATCCTTTACCGCAACGGCGCTATGACGCAATGGTCGCAATGAAAGACAATGGATCCTTTGTTGAACATGCCTTCTTCCCGTCGTCGCGGTAAAAAAATTCTCTTAAACTTTGAGCTTCTATCCCTACATTTCACACCGATCTCACATGACCCGAAAAAAACTCGACTATATTATCATTGGACAAGGACTCGCGGGGTCGACTCTTGCCATAAAGTTGTTGAAATTGAATAAACAAATTCTGGTCATCGATGAGCCGGATGACAATACGAGTTCGAGGGTGGCGGCCGGACTTTTCAATCCGATCACTGGCAGAAAGATGGTGAAGACCTGGCTGGCCGATAAATTATTTCCCGCCCTTCACACGCATTATCGCGAGGTTGAAGCGTTAGCAGGAGATTCCTTCTTTCATTCGATGCCTGTTTATCGTCCTTTCATATCAATTGAAGAACAAAATGAATGGATGGGTAAGAGTCCGGAACCCCAGTTTAGTGCGTATGTCGCATCCGTGACGTCGACCTCGACGGTAAATGGCGTGTCAGATATTTATGGCGGACTAACACTGACACAGTGTGGTTATGTTGACACAGTACGGTACATCAGCAGTGTTCGAAAAATATTGGACGAAAAGGACATGTTTTTGAAGCATAAGGTGTCGGACGAAGACTTCGAGGTTGTTGGAGAATTGACGAATTTTCAGGACTTCGAAGCTTCAAAGGTAGTTTTTTGCAATGGGACGCATGGCAACAAATGGTTCGGATGGCTCCCGGTAAAGCCACTAAAAGGCGAAGCCGTTACCGTTAAGTCGGCGATTGCAAATAACATGATCATTAATCGCGGCGTTTATGTTGTTCCGACGCGTGGGAAATGGCGTGTAGGTGCTACGTACAACTACAATGATCTGGTACCCGGAACCACGCAGAATGCCAGGCAGGAATTATCTGAGCGACTCCAAGGTTTGATCACTGAATCCTTTGAAATTGAGGGTCAGGAGTGGGGATTAAGGCCAACAACTCCGGACAGAAGGCCAATGCTTGGTCGTCATCCGGGCATAAAATCGTTTTGGATATTTAATGGTCTGGGAACAAAAGGTGTGAGCCTTGCTCCTTATTTTGCTGAGGTTTTGATCCACTCGATGGAAAATGGCGAGCCATTAAACAAAGAGGTGGATATTGAACGTTTTAAATTATTATATTGGACTTCCCCTTAATGAATATGAATTTGCGAAGAGGATATTTACTGCCATTGGTGTTGTGTTTTATCTGTTTAGCTGAGGCTAATGGCCAGCAATCGAGGGAAGTGTTTGGTAAGAATCGTATTCAATACCGTCAGTTCGATTGGCTTTATCTCAGCGGCGAGAACTTCGACGTATATTACTACGACGCGAGAAAGGCTGTTGCACAGGAAGCGCTCGAGTATCTTGAGACCGAATTTGATCGCATCACTGATCTGATAGGCTATCCACCTTATTTTAAAACCAAAGTCTTTCTTTATAACTCTCTAAGTGACCTCCGTCAGAGTAACGTCGGTTTGAATCACAATGTGTTCAACGTTGGTGGTGAGACAGAATTCATAAAGCCTTACGTCGAAGTTGCCCATCTTGGAACTGCACAGGAATTCAAGGATGAGCTTCTCTTTCAGATCTCCGACCTCATGGTGAATGAAATGATGTTCGGGGGAAATCTCAAGGATGTATTTCAAAGTTCAATCCTGATGAACCTTCCGGATTGGTTCGTCGATGGTGCATCGCTTTATGTAGCGAAAGGATGGAGCATGGAGATGGATGATTATATCCGTCAGTTGATGACGACCCGTAAAGCGAAACACGCAACGAAGGTTGTTGGAAAGGATGCCGGTTTCGTGGGGCAGTCGATCTGGAATTTTATCGCTGAAAAATACGGGAAGAGCAGTGTTGCCAACATTCTGAACTACACGCGCGTAACTCGGAATGAAGAAAAGAGCATGTATATCACGCTCGGAATATCCTTCCGCCAATTGCTTAGCGAATGGAGAAAGTATTACACCGATATGGAGGTTGCCGTCAGCAAATCTTACACATTCCCTCAGGATTCAATTTCTTTTACTCGACAACATAACAAGACAACCGAATTTACGACCGTAAAGATCAGTCCTGACGGGCGCAACATTGCGTATGCCGAGAATGACCGCGGGCGCTACATTGTTAAAGTACGTTCACTCGATACGGGGCGTGAAAGGATTGTAATTTCAGGCGGCAGCAAGGTAATCAAGCAACGGGTCGACTACAGGCTGCCGTTGATTGCATGGGCAGATGCCAATACCCTTGGGGTTATCGGCGTGAAGAATGGTGATTATATATTCTGGCTCTATGATTTCACCACACGAACAAAACTTCCGAGAGAACTTGAGAAATTCAGCAACGTCAGAAGCTTCGATTTCTCAAGCAATGGAAGGTTAGTAATTCTCAGCGCTGACTTCGAAGGCAAGAGCGATCTGTTCCTCATGAGTTCAAAACGTAATCGCGCACCGCGCAGGCTTACCAATGATATATACGACGATCTTGATCCGGCGTTCATTCCTAATACAAACAGGATCGTGTTCAGCTCCAATCGTTCAAATGATACGCTTAGGGCCAACACGAAACCTCATTTTGAACAACTAACCAATAATTACAACCTGTTCCTTTACGATTTAGATAGCACGAAATTTTTGCTTCGGCGCGTAACCAATACGCTGAGCAAGGATCATTCGCCAGAAGCGCAGGATGAAAATAATTTTTATTATCTCAGTGATCAGCGAGGAATCGTTAACCTTTTTAAATTCAATTTAGCGACCGGTATTTACTCACAGGTAACCAACTATGCGGCTGGAATAAAGGACTACGATCTGAATCTTTCAAATAACACCTTCGCGATGGTGATGACCCGGAACATGAAAGAAAATATTTTTGTGGATCGTGCATTTAATCCCAATCGACAAGTGTTCACTCCGGCTACCAGACGCAAGGATCTTCAGCAGGCAAGGGTTATCAAGGAACGACGCAAGCAACAGGTGGAGGATAAGAGCATGAGCATCAAAGATCTTTTGAATGCCAGGCGTCGCGAAGGTCAGGGTATTCAGGACACCACTATTATTCAGAAATCAGATTCTCTCGAGGTAGTTAAACCTATCGCTATACTGGCGCAACCGAGGGTGTCTACCGACTCGTTGAGAGATTCAGTTTCGACTGCGGCCATTGCAAAAGACACAGCAGTGGCGACGATGCCTCAGCCAAAAACAGCGGAGGTTAATACTGACAACTATGTATTCGAAGATGAGGCGGTCAAACAAAACCAACCCAGCGAATCATTCCTCACGAAATATCAGAAGGCGAGAAACAAAAGCAGAATTACAGGGCCCTTTGGATATGAGTCTAAGTTTAGTTCTAACAATCTTGTCACGTCACTTGTTGTCGATCCGTTAAGGGGTCTTGGTATTTCCATTGAAACTCAAATGAACGATATGCTGGAGAACTACAGGTTCTTCGGTGGATTAATGACCAGTGCCAACTTGCGTAATGGAGATTTCTATGGCGAATTTCAATATCTAAAGTCGTTGATAGATTTCAGTGCTCGTGTTGATCGCAAGGGTATCCGTTGGGCCGCGCCCGCCCTGGAAGATGGTGGACAGAGAAGTCTTTATCATTATTCATTAAACCGGGTTGAAGTCAGTGCATCATTACCGATCTCAGACAGAATTCGATTTACAGTGAAGCCGTTTGGGGCACTCGCAAGATCGGTGCCCTTGGGTCCTGAAGACTACGCAACTACTCCTCCAACGGGTGATCCTGTGAACAACTTCTACGCAGGATTCAAGTCTGAAGTCGTCTATGACAATTCGGTATCGACCGGACTTAACCTCATTGAAGGTACACGTGGGAAAATAAGCTTCCAGCATTATCAGGGTTTAAAGAATGAAGACCTCAGTTTTAGCCAGGCATCGATAGATATCCGTCATTATCAAAAGATTTACAAAGAGATTGTATTTGCAGTGCGTGGATTTGGTGGAACATTCTTTGGAAGATCACCGAAGAAATATTTGCTGGGAGGTATGGACAATTGGTTCTTCAACAAGGCGAAGACCGATGGTAAAACCAGTGATGGTGCACCAAACCCACTTGGATATCCGGGTCAGACACAGGATCTGTTATTCGTAGAATTCGCTACCACGCTTCGCGGATTTGATTACGCGACACTGTTTGGAAATAACGTGCTACTTGGAAACGCAGAGTTGAGGGTTCCTTTGATACGTGCGTTAAGCAGCGGACCAATTTCTTCAAACTTTCTACGTAATATGCAGTTCATCGCATTTTACGACATTGGAACAAGTTGGTCTGGCAAACCTCCTTTTAATTCAGGAAACAGTGTGAGCTACGATGAAGTCCAGAATGGACCATTCAAAGCACAGATAAAGAATTATCTCAACCCTTGGTTATATAGTTATGGATTGGGTATGCGTACCGTGATGTTAGGGTACTACATGAAATTTGATCTTGCATATCCCGTAGAGAATTATGAAGTGATGAAACCGCGGTTTTATGTGACTCTTGGATTTGACTTCTGATTAGAGGTAAACAAGCCCATCCCCTTTAGAAAACAAGTCCCGTTCGTGTACAAACATGGGCGGGACATTGTTTTCACTAACAAAAATTGTAACATTATTTTATGATAAAATCCATGACGGGTTTTGGTCAACACGCCTTTGATGACGGACATGCTCAAATTTCGGCGGAGATCAAAAGCTTAAACTCAAAGTACCTCGACCTGAATCTTCGCCTTCCAAGGATATTTTCAGACAAGGAGATAGAAGTAAGAAACCTCATCAGCGAAAACCTCGAACGGGGAAAGGTCACAGTCATTGTAGAATACCTGGAGTATGCCGACGCCGACATCAAACAGTCTTACAACCAGAATTTGTTTGTAGCCTACTACAATGAACTGAAAAAGCTTGCCGATAAAGTTGCTGCTCCTCAAGCCAATCTTTTTGAATTGGCGTTGAATTCGCCCGATGTCATCCAAAGTAAAATCAAGGAAGAATCGGACGATGCTATCTGGAAGAATGTGAAAAACTGTTTGCTCGAGTCGATCAAGAAATGTGAGGAATTCAGGCAGTCAGAAGGAAGAGTCTTAGGTAAAATGCTCAAAGATTGTATTGCTGTCATTGGGACTGAACTTACCCGCGTCGAGGAGCTTGATCCCAGGCGCGTCGATCGCGTTCGGGACAGGTTGAAGGGTAACATCGTATCGTTTTTTGGTGACGAAGGATATGACATGAACAGGCTTGAACAGGAGATCATCTTCTATATAGAGAAACTCGACATCAACGAAGAGAAGGTCAGGCTGAAATCGCATCTTGAATACTTCAACCAGATTCTTGGCGAACGGCAGAACAATGGAAAGAAACTAGGATTTATCGCCCAGGAAATCGGACGCGAGATCAACACCATTGGCTCTAAGGCGAGCGACGCCGCGATTCAAAAACATGTCGTTGTGATGAAGGAAGAACTCGAAAAGATCAAAGAGCAGTTGAACAACGTTGTGTAGGCCTTAAGTTGCTCGCTGAAATTCTAGCATGGAAAAAAGTCAGTCCTGGAAAAGCGTTGTCATCTGGTCTATTATATCTGCTGCATTCATTGGGCCTGGAACAGTAACGACGGCAGTTTCAGCAGGTTCTCAATTTCAACTCAATTTGCTATGGGCCGTCACCTTTGCTACGGTTGCCTGCGTAGTATTGCAGGAGGTTGCCGCACGGATTACAATTGCCAGTGGAAGAAATCTTGGACAGGTGCTGATGATGCGATATGGCCAGAGCGGTAAATATCTTCAGATCCTGGTCGGAGGCAGTGTGATCGCCGGATGCGCGGCTTATGAAGCGGGAAATATTCTAGGTGCCGTAGTTGGCGTAAATCTGCTTACTGGATTGAAAACAGAATTGCTGACAATAATTATCGTCGCGATCTCTTTTATATTATTGTGGAAAGGGAATCCAGCCTGGATTTCTAACCTAATGCTGCTACTTGTAATGATCATGGGAATTGCGTTCGCCGCAGTAGCATTCTCGCAGCATTTCTCTCTCTCAGAGATTGTCCTTTCTGCAGTCGTGCCCTCAATACCTCCGAAATCTGAGCTTCTTTTGTTGGGTCTTTTAGGAACCACAGTCGTTCCTTACAATATATTTCTCGGATCAGGTATCAGCAAAGGTCAGACTATTAAAATGATGCGGGTCGGTTTGACTATTTCGGTAATGATTGGAGGAATGATAACCTCTGCCATACTCATAGCAGGTAATGCCGTTTCGGATTTCTCTTCTTTTGAAAATCTATACATTGGTCTTCAAACTAAAATTGGCCCTACAGCAGCAATAGCCGTGGCATTAGGGTTGGCAGCTGCAGGTTTGTCCTCGGCGATAACCTCGCCTTATGCAGCGGCCATCATTGCCAGAAACGTATTTGAAGTATCAAATGAAACGCGCGTAAAACTCGTATGGATCGGTGTACTGGCTACGGGTTTCATCTTCGGGATCAGCGGAGTTAAACCGATTCCCGTAATTCTATTTGTGCAGGCTTTGAACGGACTTATTTTACCATTGCTGGTGATTTTTTTAATCATTGTCATTAATGACCCGGCAGTGATTCCGGAAGATGCCCGACACAGTAATGCTTACAATATTATTTTATTGATGATGCTTTGCGGTATTGTTCTGATCAGTTTTAATAATATTGATAAAAGTGTGACTTCAACATTTGGTCTTGTGGGAGGCCACTTCTTAATTGTTCTCATGGGATCACTTGTCGTCTCTATAGTTGTTGGAATATTAATTTTTAGAGGAAACAGGCGCGAATAGACAACTTTGAAGAGAATCGATTCAACAGCAAACCAACGTGATGATCTAAGTCACTTCAATTTAACTTTCGAATAATTCCTCTACAAAATGTGCTGAGCAAGTTGAAATGAATAATGACATTGTGACAACAGGATGTCGGCAGGTGAGTCAGGGTATACGTATTTGCATCAAAAGGGCTGCGGAATTCGGAGCAAGTTCAGAAGATGACCGATACTGGCAGGGTATACTAACGAAGGATGGACTGGACGGAAGATGCAGGTTGATGTCAATTAAAAAAGATGAAAAGGCTATGGGGGTTAGAAGGATAAATTGAATGAAGTGACCACTTTCATGAACATGTATCTCACAACAACTTCGCCAGCATACTAATATATCTCTCAGGTACATCGCCTTTAACAGCAGTTTGATAGTCACTATAACTGCAGGGCACGATACTATTTCTTGAGTACCGCTCGCGACCATTGGGGTAAGGTACCTCGAGCCACCACTTTTCACTCAGTTTGCTTTTGTAGAAAGTAAGCACTTCGGGTTCTGACGGCATCGACACCGAATACTTCATGAAGTCATTACTTTTGAAATTCTGTTCTTTTTTACGATGATAGTAGCCTTCAATAAAATACCAGATCATCGTAGCCACGACAGATGCTGTGCCTTTGTGAACGTCATCGAAGGTTGGATTATATTCATAAAATCCAACCGAACTCAATTTTTCATTCAAGCCGGCATACCAACAAATCTGGCAGGCTTCTTCGCCCGTTAAACCAAAAGGTTGAGCATTTCCATTTCCTGGAGCATCCGAGGCGCGTATCGCTGTAATATCGAACGACATTAAATCAGCATTGCGGATTGTAGGCTCCATTTCCTGAAGATTCGTTCGCATTTGTCCGATCCTGAAAGCTTCAAAGTATAACTTTTCCAATACAGCTACTGATGACGGATCTATAAGATAGCTCTGGTAAGCAAGGTGCGTGTAACTGAAGAGGAAGTTTGGTTCATGCAGTAATATCTTGTGGATGTGTTGCATACTTTCGCCCGAATCTTTTCGATCATCCAGGTCAACAAACGCATCAACGTTAAGCATGCTCACAAGTTTGTCCATCGTCTCGTATGCGCTGTATTGACCATAGTCAAGGTCGTGACTTCCGCCAATGATTAACGGCAGAACGTTGCACTCCAGAAGCATTCTGCAAACTTCGCTTATGCGTGTATACGTCTCGTTGAGATCGTGGCCTGGATTGAGATTTCCGAGATCCACCACGCGATAAGCACCAATGCCTTTTTTCAGGTTATACAATTTCCTCCGAATTTCGTCTGGAGCCTGCGCTGTTCCTTTGTTTTTTTGCGAGCCGCGTTCCTCTGCCACGCCAAAAATTGCAATGTGCGCATTTCGATAATCAGGCATCTTCTCGCCGAATATGCTAATATTTTTTACAAAGCTGGAAGGAGAAGCGATATTGGAATAGAGTGAATCGTCAATTGGTGAGAACAAGATTGTTAAATCCATAGGCTGCTAAATCAATCCGTGAAGATATACTTTTCATCAAAACGTTGCGGTACTGATCTCAAGTAAGAATTGCGATGGCAAGAAGATTGCCAACCGAAATGTTTAATGTTACTCCGACCTTGGAAAATGACAGCTCGTCCAGTAAAGCGTAAAGGCCACCCGACGACCGGGTTAACCCCGTGAAAACCGATGTATATTTATTTGAGAATGAGCTGATTAATTTTGATAGGTAAACTGTCGCTTAAGTATAAGCCAGATTTAACAATAATTGGGGTTGCGCTTCTGTACTACCTCTCGGCCAGGCTGGGCTACTTTTTCGCGTTTGAGGATTCGACAACGCTGCCCGCATGGCCACCCTCGGGTATTGGGTTTGCTCTGATCATCTTGTTGGGCAGAGCAGCCTGGCCTGGGATTACTATAGGGTCCCTTATTGCTAATCTCATGGCTAACTGGAATGACCCAGGTCTTCCGGCACAAACGGTCATATCGATCAGTACTATTATTGCTATAGGCCATACGTTGGAAGCAGTAGTCGGTAACTATTTTATGAAGCAATGGATCAAAGGCGACTATCCATTTGCAAATCCAAAATATACATTCAGATTCTTTTTCATCAGCTTGATCATGTGTCTGGTCGGCTCAGGGATTGGAACAACATCATTGTTCGTCAATAGCGTCGGCATTACTCCGGGATTGATGCGTACAGGCTTCTCGTGGTGGCTTGGTAATGTTGTTGGCATTTTGTTGTTCACGCCGTTTATACTTGCCGGCGCCAGGAAAATTAATCTTGTGATGAATGCTGAGAAGGCGATTGAAGCAGGAATCTTTCTGTTCTGTATTGGAAGTATCTCGTTGCTACTTCAGGTAGATTATCTCAATGCCACAATGGTAAGGGCGATTCCATTTCTTACAATCCCATTTCTCCTGTGGCTTGCATTTCGCTTTGAACTCATCGTTGCCTTGTCTGGCGTATTGGCTGTTTCCTTGTTGGCGATCTATATTACAACAACCGGCGCTGGACCATTTGTGTTGGGGAATGCATACAATTCGATGCTTCTGCTTCAAATATTCGTCTGCGTAATGTGTGTTTCTACCATCATACTTTCCGCCACTGTAAAAGAACGCGGGGATACTCAGCGCAAGCTCGAGGAGTTCAATGAGAATCTCGAGTCTATGGTATTGCAAAGAACGAAATTGCTCAATGAAGAAATTACGACGAGGAAAGACGCTGAAGCAAGGATTTACCGAACCAATCAGGAATTGAGTAAACGCAATACTGAGCTCGATCATTTTGTTTATAGTGTGTCGCACGATTTACGCGCACCAATTGCATCGGTACTTGGACTCATCAATCTCGCAAAGAAGGATCCTGAGACAGATATGAAAGACATGTATCTCGATATGATCCACAATAGCACTATGCAGCAGGATGACTTCATAAAAGAAATTCTTGATCAATCAAGAAACTCAAGACTTGACGTCAAGCGCGATGAGATCAATTTTGAGTCACTGATTGAGGAGACGTTTTCGCAGCTACGTTATGTTGCGCACTCCGGACAAGTTGTTCAGAAAGTAGTTGAAGTGAATCAACACGGTCCTTTCTATTCTGATAAATGGCGGTTGAAAGTGATCCTGAACAATATTATATCCAATAGCATTCGATATCGCAATGGCAGAGATCCGGTCATTGAGGTTAGTGTGACCATTAACAACAATCATGCAACGCTATCGATACGTGACAATGGAAAGGGAATCGGCAAAGATCATTTGCCAAACATATACAAGATGTTTTATCGCGGCACCGATGATGGCGCGGGGTCGGGACTTGGTCTTTACATTGTTAAAGAAACTGTCGACAAATTAAATGGGCACATCCATATTAATTCTGTGCTTGGTACTGGCACGACCGTTACCTTTGATATACCCGAGTTGGAAGAAGATCGGAGAGAGAATTATGAATCGTGAGTTAATTATAAATTAAGAATTCCGGTTTCGGCGAGCGACTGTTTCCCTAAGATCATCTGACTATATCAGGAATTAGCCACCCGATGAACTTATAACACAATAATCATACTTCAATAATTTGTAATTCATACTTCAATGTCGTTTAGTTAAGGCTGGAGTTCCGATTTATAATTTCGATAGACTCCTGGGTAATTGTCTTGTAAAACTAAGTCACTTGTGCTTACTCGTCCTGAAAAAAGTTGACAGATTTTGTTGATAATCCGTGTCTAAGTTTACACTTAAAATATAATCCTGCAAACCGTTTACATTTTGTTGAACCAGGTGAAGCGGACGTTGGCAATGCTGAGGAGCAACCCATCAGGAATAACACTGGTCAGATAGCGTATTAATCCGTCTATGGCTTTACAGTTTATAGGCGGGTTTTACTTTGTCATACGCATTCTGGTTTATGCCTTTTAAAACCTTGCCGTTAAGGCATTTTAACATATCACAACCTCCTTTCTTTTCTTATAATAATTCTTCCAGTGCTTCTTTAGTTCTCCTGTTTTGGAGTGCGCCACAACCGGTGTGAGCATATCAACACTGGAATGTGGCCGATGGTGATTGTAAATATTAATGGCTTTCGCGATGGCCTCTTGTGCACTGGCGAAGGTAGGGTAGCACACTTCCAGAAGTTCGTCTTTAAGGATGCCATTCATTCTTTCGGCTACTGCGTTTTCTCGCGGGTCACCGTTTTGTGTCATAGAAATTTCAATGCCATTATCCTGTAACAGCTTTACATACTCATGACTGCAATATTGTAAACCCCGATCTGAATGATGGATGAGTCTATCATGTGAAGGATTATTGTTCAGTGCCATTTTCAAGGCCATTACACAACCCTTGGCCGATAGGTCTTCGCATAGATAAAAACCTACAATCTTATGGCTATAGGCATCCGTAATTAAACTGAGGTACGCAAAGCCCTCGTTCAAATGGATATACGTTATATCGCTTACCCACAATTGATTGGGTGCCGTTGGTACAAAACCAATGATCAGGTTTTGATGCTTGCGCAGCCAATGATGGGAGAAGGTGGTCTGTGGTTTTGAACGTCTTCTCTTTCGTATCAACAAACCCTGGTCACGTAACATTTCAAAAAATGAATCACGCCCTATTCCAATGCGGTGTTGCTGCATAAACACATTCATCATCACCAGCAACTTCCGAACGCCAATCCGCTTTTGTGTTTTACGGATACGCAATACCTCTTGCACGAGAAGATCCTCCTGCAATGCTTCCTGTGATTGACCTTTAAGGTGCTGATAATACGCCTGCCTAC
>JBDSKX010000025.1:0-14090 GCA_039916665.1 Chryseolinea sp.
GAAGCCATTGAGAATAATGACATTATCATTCAATCGGCCCGCATACCTATTAGCCGCAATTACCGGGATGAGGTAATCGATAAAGTGATCAACAAGCGACTCTGGAAGAAGATGGGAGAATGATCTATTTTTTGTTGGGCTCCGAATCTTAGAAATATATTAACGTTCTTAAGGTAGCACCATCCTGGTCGCACACGTCAAGTATCTATATAGAATTTCGGTGATATATTGTTCCAGTAGGCCAAGTATGTCTTTGCAGGAAGTCAATGAATGTTTTGCTTTGTAAGAAAAAGTTGATGAAACCTGCGCTATAACACCGATCAAGAAAATTAGACATTTAGTAGGTCAAGAGCTAAACGGTTTTGATATAACGTCAGATTAAGCCGCTGTCCTTAAACTTCTGCCGCATTTGTTCAAGTATGAATTGCGCTGTTACCTGATCTGAGCGAGGTAACTCATATCACCACGTGCGGATGAGCAACAAAGTACACTGCGTACGAACTGCTGGCCAAAATATTTCGCCCTCTTAGGCTTCACAGAAATGTGTGAATTGTACAATCTATTTTAGTGAATTGTATAATATTCTAGGCGTGATAACCCTATATCTTTGATCAACAGAGCAACTTGGTTTTGTGCTGCTCATTAGTTCTCAAAAATTGCAAAACTTCATTATTGATCGATATAAAGGAAAAAATTATGAAAAGAGTCAAGAATTTGGTCAGCAGTGCTGACAGTGCTGGTAAATTTCTGAAATCGAAAGGTAAGCCGATAGTTAAGGAGTCCAATGAAGACCAAAATGATGATAATTCCGGCAGCATGTTAAATCAGAAAACTTTTGAGGACTTTAATAAGGGGCTCCCAAACTCCGAGGACCCCAATTTAAAACGCACACCCAAGCCGACTGGTAATCAAAAGAAAGTCGGCAGAATATTACCGGCAAAGAGTTAAAAGCGTTCGTCAGATGTTATGTTGGGAGAATATTGATTGAGGAGAGACAGTTCCATTTATGCGCTAGTTTTTGAGAAATCGGAACGTCATGAAAATGTAATTATCCTGCAAGAATCTACCACGCTCGGAGGCAATTGAGCCTTATTCATCAACCCATTGGCTGACTTAAGTCAAGGGGGAGCAGGACGCCGAGAATTTCGCGCCTACTGCATGAACCGAAATTAACTTTCATAATTAGCTTTTGAAAGCAGTATGTCTGCGGTTTCTCATCTTAGTTTATTCGTAATGGAATAAAGTGGCGTCACTGTAAATGCGTGAATTATATAACCTACTGTAGTAAATATACAATACTGGTCAAATGATGATTTTGCACCTTTGATGTGAGACAACAACACGTTAACAATTAATTAAATGAAGAGCGATCCTTAAAAAAATAGAGCCAAGTCAGTTATATACAAACCTGCCTACTGGAACGAGCACGAATTGTAGCGTAATACACCGCAAAGGAAGAGCAACGAAGTAATCAACACAAATGAAGAATAATATGAGAAATATGCTATTGGTTTTTCTTGTGATACAGGGAATCAGCCTCACAGGATTTGCTCAGTCGGTTTATAAAATCGCAGAGACAAAAGATATAGATATGAAATTGCTTGGGACGTCCACATTACACAAATGGGAAATGGACGCACAATCAGTTGCTGGGGAAGCACAATTTGTATTTAAGTCAGGAAGCAAAAGTGATCTCACATCATTGAAATCATTTTGGTTTGCTTTGGAGGTAAAGGATTTGAAGAGCGACAGCAAGGGGCTCGACAAGAATGCCTACAAAGCCTTGAAGTCGGATGAGTTCAAAGACATCCACTATAAGTTGATATCATCAATCATTTCTGGCGAAAAGGAGAATAAATATTTACTAAAGACTATTGGTATGCTCACAATTGCCGGCGTTACAAAGGAAATTGACATGAATGTTCATTGTGTTGTGAATAAGGACGGTACTATTACTTGCACTGGTTCAGAAAAATTGAATATGACTGATTATAATGTTAAGCCACCAACATTTATGCTGGGGGCGATGAAGACCGGGGATGCCATTGAATTGGATTTCACCGTGGTGTTCAAAAAACAACAAGGCGCCTAGTTTTTTTTCTGGTCACCATCTAACTCTACCAAATGAAAATTATTCCTCTGTTAATGTTTTTAGTGTGGTCCATTGTTTTGCAAGCACAGCAGCCTACCATTCAATTCTTTAGATCCTATAGCAAAGCTGGCTTAAATGTTTTTGAGCCTACAAAAATTGATACCATTGAATTCACCGGAGCGAAAGTCAGGATCGGAGGAAACTTTACGCAGGATTTCCAAAGAATAGGTCATCAAAATAATGCTACTCAGGTATTGGACGTCAACGGAGTAAACAAGAATCAGCTCATAGGGCTAACGAATGGATTCAATCGCGCGATGGCTAATTTAAATATTGATGTGCAACTCGCTGATGGAATCCGGTTGAATCTCACCATGTATTTGTCTTCACGGCATCATGAGGAGACATGGGTGAAGGGCGGTTTTGTCCAGTTTGATAAGCTACTTTTCTTAAAAAGTGCTACGATCGATAGGATCATGAAAAACGTTACAATTAAAATTGGAGACTATGAAGTGGATTATGGTGACCAGCATTTTAGAAGAAGTGACGGAGGTAATTCAACCTATAATCCGTTCGTAGAGAATTATATCATGGATGGATTTGCCACCGAGATTGGAGGGGAAGTTTATTACCATCCTGTAAAAGGAATGATTGCTATGTTGGGCGTAACTAATGGTGAGCTCAACCCAACTATTATAGCGCCTACGAAAATTGATTCAGCAACGGGTCGCATCACTAAATATAGTCCGGCATTTCATGGAAAGCTTGGATTCGATAAACAGTTAAGCAAGGATTTAAGAGCTAGGTTGACCGGTTCTTTTTATGCGGTAAAGAGTTCAGCCAGCAACACGTTATTCTTCGGAGATCGAACTGGGTCCCATTATTTCTTTGTGATGGAGAATACACTGGCAAATGCAACTAGCAATGCTTTCTCAGGACGGTACAATCCGGGATATAGTCAGCAGGTATTTACTTTTATTATTAACCCCTTCGTTAAATATAGAGGCCTTGAGTTATTTGGAACTTATGAAGTTGCCAGGGGCAGATTGATCACAGAGAAAACGATGCGGACGGCAACACAAACCGCGGTCGACTTGATTTATCGATTTCCGGAAGGAACGGAAAATTTTTGGATTGGTGCACGATATAATTCTGTAACGTCTACGCTAACAGCTAATCAGCGCGACATAACGATAAACCGAAGTGTTGGTTCAGTGGGCTGGTTCCTAACCAGGAATGTGATGTTAAAAGCAGAGTACGTTAGCCAGAAGTATAAGAACTTTGCAGCCACTGATATCCGTTCGGAAGGAAAGTTTAATGGTCTGATGATCGAAGCTTCAGTTGGATTTTAAAATAACAATGGGTTAGTAGACTGTTTGTGACCAATGTGAGAGGACTGTTGTATTGGTGTATCTATATTCATTTGATATTCAGTGTCTTTTTCCTTGCTATGAAACCACTCCCTCTAACTTAAGCTTGACACCCTTGTTGATTGGATTGACCAGGAGAAATGTTTAGTGTATCTTTAAGTCCGTTGTAACGGGATTTTGAGGGCTTTGTTTCGAGTATCGTTTACGAAACGGGCGGCGGAAAAAGTCAATCCTGAAAGGTGTCGATTGTTAAAAGTTTGAAAAAAGTACTTTACATATTCATAGCCATCCTTGCTACAATTGTTGGTGTTTACCCACTCATCTACTTCCTGATCGACAGAAGGTTTGGTTTATTGGCTTCTAAAACTGCGGAGCTGTTGGCGGATCCGTTGTGGAACATTTGCTTTTATCTTCATATCATTCTCGGCGGACTCGCCTTGCTGATCGGATGGATCCAATTCAGCCTATCATTGAGAATCCGCAGACCTCATTTACACAAAATCATTGGAAAAAGTTATGTAGTCGCAGTGCTTGTTAGCGCTGTCGCGGGTATTATTATTGGCACTAATGCTTCGGGTGGTTTCTTCACTGCACTTGGCTTCATCATGCTTGGTGTCGTTTGGTTCGTCACTACGTTGCAGGCTTTTGTAAGTATAAGAAAAGCGAATGTAGGTAAACATCAGGCAATGATGATTTATAGCTATTCATGCACCTTCGCCGCAGTAACACTAAGAATATGGCTGCCAATCCTAACGTCGTTCACCAGCGAGGCCTATCTTATTGTTTCGTGGCTTTGTTGGGTTCCAAATCTTGTTATTGCCTATCTTATCGTTAGTTCAATTCCATCAACCGTAACATCTCCGGGTTGACTTATGGTCATAGGATCAGGGGCGAGCTTACAATGTCGGTGGAGCTTTGAGAAGCGCGTAAGCACGACCGGTGTTGACGAGGGATCATTGCCCGTTATAAAGTATTGTCCGTCCTGGGCGCAAACACAACTTTGAAACTTTAACGGCCTCGCGTAATGATCGGCGTTACGGATACGACAGGGCTTAGAATCACCCCGACTTTAATAATCGACGTGGGGATAGTCAATTGCGTTGAGTGCATCACAACGCATAGGGGCAGACAAATTCAATTGCAAGGCTGATTTTCCTTCTATTTATGAAACCGGTTGCATTTTTCTCGATTAATTCTATTTACTTTCGTTTGAATGATTATTTCAAAACGGTTTGATCACGACATTTAAATCCTTACTGGTCTGATGAATCGCGCACGTCACGACCAATCTAAAAAGAAATGTTTATGCCGACCGATTTCGAGGATATAAACAAGCATTGGCGGATCACGACATTCCTTTTGATGAACATCTCCTTGTCATTAACAGTCTGAGTGAGGAGACGAGTACCGAAGCCGCACAAATGATACTGAAGATGGATCCCATACCCGATGGAATATTTGCGGCAAACGATCCCGCTGCTGTAAGTTGTATACGAGAACTGAAACGTGCGGGTATTAAGATCCCGGAACAAATTGCTGTCGGTGGATTTAATAACGATCCGTTTTCAAGAGTAATCGAGCCAGATCTGACGACAATAAATTATCCCGGACATGAAATGGGAGAGGCTGCCGTTTCGACGCTCATCCGAAGGCTCGATAAGCAGGAGGGCGCAAGTCTGAATACAATGGTGCTGCGACACCAATTGATTGTTCGTGAATCCTCGCTGAGGAAAAAGTAATCTCTGTGGCATCTCACAACGCAAATATTTAATAATGATGAAGAACGTGTCATGTGTGTTCGTGATTTTTCTATCCCTTCTTCAAACTTCGTTAAAGGGTGAAGATGGTTATCGTCTTTGGCTACGCTATGATCTTACATCGGACCTGCAAAAGTTAATGGCTTATCGTCAGGCACTCACCGGATGGAAGGTGATTGGCGGATCGGCAACCGCAGCCGTAATCAGGACTGAATTGCGATTAGGACTCGACGGACTTCTCGGTAAGCAGATTCCGGAAGTAATGGACATCAATAAAGGGGCGACGCTTATTGTCGGTAAGGCATCGTCGCCAGCGTTGGCCGAAATCAAGTTGGGAAACAAACTAAAATCCATCGGAGCGGAAGGATTTATTATTACAACGACCTCCCTACGCGGAAGAAAAGTAATCATCGTCACCGGCATTGAAGATGTAGGCGTGTTGTATGGCGTATTTCATTTCCTTCGCTTGCTTCAAACCCATCAAGACATCAGTCAGCTCGCAATCGAAAGCTCACCTAAAATTCAACGACGGATACTGAATCATTGGGACAATCTCGATCGGACTGTCGAGCGCGGCTATGCCGGATCGTCAATATGGGATTGGCACAAGTTGCCTGACTACATCGAGCAACGGTATTATGATTATGCGCGTGCCAATGCTTCGATTGGCATCAATGGTGCGGTTGTTACCAACGTGAATGCTAATGCATTTGCACTTACGCCAGCTTACCTGAAGAAGTTTGCTGCCTTAGCCGACGTATTCCGTCCGTACGGTATCAGACTTTATCTGACGGCACGATTTAGTGCCCCCATAGAGATAGGAGCATTACAGACGGCCGATCCATTGGATGAAAATGTGAAGCTGTGGTGGAAGAATAAAGTTGCAGAGATCTATCAATATATTCCAGACTTTGGTGGCTTCCTCGTAAAAGCAAATTCTGAAGGTCAACCCGGTCCTCAGAACTACAAAAGGACACATGCCGATGGTGCGAATATGTTGGCAGTAGCTTTGAAGCCCTTCAACGGCATCGTGATGTGGCGTGCATTTGTCTATGATAACAATGTTCCTGATGACCGGGCCAAACAAGCATACAATGAATTCAAACCGCTTGATGGCACCTTTGCTGACAATGTACTGGTGCAGGTAAAAAACGGCCCCGTCGACTTTCAACCACGCGAACCTTTTCATCCATTGTTCGGTGCGATGCCAAGGACGCCTTTGATGATAGAATTTCAGATAACACAGGAGTATCTAGGATTTAGCACGCATCTTGTCTTCCTTCCATCCTTATTTAAAGAGGTTCTTGAGACCGATACGCATGCCCAAGGCGACAACTCCACCGTAGCGAAAGTTATAGATGGAAGTCTTGAGCAACATTCACTGACAGGTATCTCGGGCGTTGCAAATATTGGTATGGACCGTAACTGGTGTGGGCATCCTTTCGCGCAGAGCAACTGGTATGGATTCGGCCGACTGGCATGGGACTACGGTTTGAAACCGGAAGAAATCGCGGATGAATGGACCCGCATGACTTTTACCAATGATAATGAACCTTTGTCAGCGATTAAATCCATAATGCTTTCATCTCACGAAGCAGTGGTCAATTACATGACACCCCTTGGCCTGCATCACATTATGGGTTGGGATCACCATTATGGTCCTGGACCATGGGTGAAGGATAAACCGCGTGCCGATTGGACTGCCGTATATTATCATAACGCGGATAGCCTCGGCGTTGGATTTGATCGAACATCAACCGGTAGCAACGCCTTGGCCCAATATTTTCCGGTGGTACAGAAAGAGTTTACCTTGCCGCAGTGTGCGGACAAGTATCTGCTGTGGTTTCATCATGTGCGGTGGGATTACAGAATGAAGTCGGGCCGCACGCTCTGGGACGAGCTCTGCTACAAGTATGATGATGGCGTGCGCACGGTGCGTCAGATGCAGACCTCCTGGAATGCTCTCGATGGAAAAGTAGATGCAGACAGGTTTAAACAGGTTACAATGTTAATGACGATCCAGGAAAAAGAAGCTGTGCAATGGAGAAACTCCTGTATGTTGTATTTTCAGACTTTCTCGAAACGGCCAATACCGCCAGCGTTGGAACAGCCTGACCATAATTTGGAGTATTACGAAAAACTTGTTTATCCATTTGCTCCGGGAATCAGACCAAAATGGTAGTCAGTTTTTTGTTTTTAACATAGTTTATCCGCACTGTAGCGTTCATTAAATTCGTAAACTCGGAGATTCGTCGAGATAACAACCTGAGACACGCCGACGACGACTTTCTCTGGGTCTCCCATTTCACGGCATGCCTCCAAGGTGTTTAGAATTATTTTTTGAACTTTCATAATCAGATCGGGACGCCGATATTCGCGATTTAGATATATTTAAAAAGCCTCAATCTTATGATTCGACTTTGCTTCATCGCCATCGTTCTCTCGATGAGCGCCCTTCATGCCCAGCCTGTTTTTATCAAAGACAGTCTGGAGCAATACATCCTTCGAGGTATGGATCAATGGCAGATCCCCGGCCTTGCCATCGCCATAGTTAAAGACGGACAAATCGTGCACATGAAAGGTTATGGTGTGAAAGACATAAAGTCTAAGGAACCTGTTGACGAGAATACACTTTTCATGATAGGATCAAACACCAAAGTATTTACAGCGACCGCACTCACGATACTTGAACAGCAAAAGAAACTTTCACTCGATGATAAAGTCACGAAATGGCTGCCATACTTCAAACTGAAGGATCCATTAGCTGGCGAAGCCGCAACAGTACGGGACCTGCTTTCTCATCGTATCGGATTTGAAACTTTTCAGGGTGATTTTGTTTACTGGGCATCCACCCTTACGCGGAAGGAAGTCATTGGCAAGATGGCACTGATCAAAGCTCCCTATGGTTTTCGCGCGAAGTATGGTTACTGCAACGCAGCCTTTGCCGCAGCGGGTGAAGTAGTGCCGGCGGTTACCGGACAGGCATGGGAAGATTTTATTCGTGAAAATATTTTGAAGCCTTTGAAAATGAATCACACGCAGATGCTGGTGGCTGACTTGCCGAAGGCATCAAATATCGCAGTGCCTTACACAATGGTAGCCAACAAACTTACTGCTCTCCAATATGCTCCGATTGATAACCTTGCCCCTGCAGGTACGATGAGTTCCAGCGCAAAGGATATGGTCAACTGGCTTAAAGTTCAAATCGATTTTGGGATGTTTGAAGGACAACAGGTCATACCGAAAGAGGCTATCGTGCAGACGCGAATGCCTCAGTCAATACGGGGCCTGGATCAACGTGACAAACAATACACACATTTTCGTTTGTATGGCCTGGGCACGGCCCTCAGTGATCGTGACGGAAAGTTGATTGTTGGGCATACCGGTGGCGTTGATGGATTTTTGTCTTCCGTTATGATAGTCCCTGAGGACAAACTTGGAATTGTAGTGTTAACCAATACGGATCAAAATGGTCTGTTTCAAAATTTGACCAATGAAATACGTGATGCCTATTTGAATCTCCCTTACGTCGGTTATAGTAATAATGAGCTGCAGGCAAGCAAGAAGGAACACCTTGCAAACAACCATAAAACCGATTCGCTCAAGTCAATTGTTGCTCAGAAAAACAAATCGGCTTTGCCTCTGGCGAGTTATGTTGGGAAATATACGAACGCAGTGTATGGAGACATCGCCCTTGTCGCGATCGAAAATAAATTGAAGATTACATTCTCCCATCATCCGAACTTAACGGGATCCCTGGACTTCCTTAAAGACAATTCATTTTTGTGCACTTATTCTGTACCGACTTACGGTGTAAAGGCATTTCCCTTTCACGTCAAAGATGGAAAGATTACTGGCTTCACGCTTACTGTTTCTGATTTTGTGGAGTTTACGCCCTATGAATTTGTCAGAAATTGATATAGCGTTTTAGTTTGAATTTGTGCGATAAATAACGGACAAAAATTCTTCGTTAACGAATTTCCAAGAGATGTATTCTGGTTTCTCCGACCGAGCGCACAAGAAAGAACAATGTGGTTCTCCCGATGGATTGCCATTCGTGTACATGACATTGCTCTACCTGGGAGGAACAATTTTTGTATGAAGATTGCGCGGTTTTTAGACAAAAATCCCAGACATTGGAAGAACAACCTCGTAGTCGACAAAAAAATGATTTACATAACACAACTCATATACATAAAAGAAGGACAGGAGAAAGTCTTTAACCAGTTTGAGGACATTGCTATTCCTACTATAGCAAAATATAACGGCCGACTCTTGTTTCGAGTAAGACCAACACATGATACATTCATCGAGATAAGCATCGATCAACCCTACGAAATTCACTTCGTTGAATTTGATGCCGAGGATGATTTTAATAATTTTATGAAAGATGGAGAGCGGAAGAAGTTTCTTCACTTAAAGGAGCAATCCATAAAATCTGTCTGGCTCGTGAAGGGAGCAAAACTATGACTTTAAACTTCTAATCGGGTTTACCATGAGTGCCAACAGTCAACATATCATTCCAATGCTCTCTTATGAAAATGGCATAGCAGCGATGGAGTGGCTTTCCAAAGCATTTGGTTTTTCAGAAAAGGAAAAGATGCTTGATGATAATGGCAATCTTGCACATGGAGAACTTGCCTGGGGTGACAGCATCATTATATTAGCCACGCCGACCAGGGATTATCAGTGTCCGAAGCATCATCGTGAAATTTGTGAAGATGCTGCAAAGTGGAGTGAAGTGCCTTACATCATTAATGGTGTTTTGATCTTTGTCGATGACATCGAAAAACACTACCAAAGGGTAAAAGAATTTGGCGTCACGTTTCTCTCCGACATAGAAACAGGGGGCCCGGCAGCAAGGTACCGCGCCGAAGACCTCGAAGGACAACGATGGATGTTTATGCAAAAAGATTGATTTTTTCAAACGGATTACTCCAACATTCTTTGCGTGCATTATCTAAAGTATTATCTGTATTGATGGATTATCTTCTAAGCTTTCTACAGGCGTTCCGATGAAGTCAGTCGACTTTGATTTGCCATTTTCTTATCTTGGTCAACATTATATCGAATTCTGTTCATCAAGTGCCAGAATTGGGCAGCTATTGTATTCTGGTGATTCTCTACTGCAATAATATATCAAATAATACGTTTGTCGTGAAATGCCTCACTAAATTGGAGTGAAACGAAGAATTCTCCTATCCCTGTTCATTCTACTTTTGGCCGGAAACACCTTCGCGCAAAACAAAACCTACTTCGGTTTCGAATTTTCATTAGCGAACGACATTTTCAAGATTAGAGACAACGGAGATTATCTGAAGCCTATTTCGCTCTATAACTTTCAAGGCGGAGTTCATCTAAGGCAGGAAGTAAGCAAGTATTTTTTTATTGAGGCGGGCGTGACATTAAAGACCTATCAGGAGGGATACGGTTTTAGGACCATTCCGTACGAAGCAAGTTCAAGCTCTGAAAACTCTTGGCTCATTCCGCTTCGATTCGGCGCCAATGTAAATCTTTACAAACACCGGATAAATCTTGTACCAATTGTCGGATATACTTTTGGTATTAATCCTCCCTTAAACTTTAGTGGATTTGGCTACGGCACTCAGAGGTCGACTACTTCGACTATATACTATACTGAAACCGATGTCCCGGTTGCTTCGCGTTTTTTTTCCCTGTTACAATTGGGTATTGGCTTGGAATTTAAAGTGTCCAATGGATTGCTTTTTACCGCATCTGCTAACGACTATAAAGGATTCCAAACGACTGATCAGTTGGAGATAAGTTACGTCGTCAATAGTTCTCCGGTCGTGACAGGGACTGCAACGAGCAAAGGCGATTTCTGGTGTGTCAGTACGGGCGTAAAATATGCTATCAGTAACTTTTGGAAGAAGAGGTGAAATCTTTGCATATCGGTAGTCAGACTTGATCAAATTTCTTTACAATTGTAATCTTTGCTTAAATTGTGAAGCAGAAGTAAGCACCTTCGTCCTTGGCTTTTCAATCACCAATAACCCAAACCTGTGAAATTAAAATTGTCGATCATCTGTGCCTTGTTCACATTTCAGATTAGTGCTCAGTCTTATTTGAAGATACATGAGAATGCCATCGTCGTAGATACCCACAATGATATTTTGATGCGAGTGGTGGATCTTGGGATGGTGATGGACACGGACCTTAAGGGCAAGACGCACACTGACCTCACCCGATGGAAAAAGGGTGGACTGGATGTTCAGATATTCTCTGTGTATTGTGACGGTGATCAAAAGAATCCTTATGCGTATGCGATCAGAGCGATGGACAGTCTTGACGCCGTTGCATCCCGAAACCCGGATAAAATTGTGGAAGTCGTTAATGAGGCCGAGTTGATGAAAGTGGTGAAGCAACACAAGATCGCCGCGATGTTTGGTGTGGAAGGTGGTCATATGATTGAAGATGACCTTGTAAAATTGGAAACGCTCTACAAACGTGGAGCCCGATACCTGACCCTAACGCATAACATTGCACCCTCGTGGGCAACCAGTGCTGCCGACGAGACCAGCGGGAAAGAACTACCTCATAAAGGGCTTACAGATTTTGGCCGTCAGGTGGTACAACGGATGAATCAACTTGGTATGTTGGTTGATATAAGCCACGCAGGGGATCAGACTTTTTGGGATGTAATTAAGCTGACTAAGAAACCTATCATTGCCTCACATAGTTCAGTATACGCGCTCGTACCACACCGCCGAAATCTGAAAGACGATCAGATAAAAGCCATTGCAAAAAATGGCGGCGTTATCCAGATCAATTTCAATCCCGGATTTATTGACAGTACTTTCAATAAAAAGGATGAGGCGTTCTCCAGTAAACACGCAGCGGAATATGATTCACTTCTGAAAAGCGGCATGCAGGGCTTTTATGCGTCCGACTATCTGAATTATAAATATGTTGCAGAAGCTAATAGCATACGCCCGCCGTTGTCTGCGATCATAGATCATATTGAATACATTATTAAACTTGTGGGTGTTGATTATGTCGGTCTCGGATCAGATTTTGATGGCATTAACCTTACGCCACAACAGCTGGATGATGTCACTACCTATCCACTGATAACAAAGGCTTTGGTTGAAAAGGGATACCGTGAGAGGGATATCGACAAAATTCTTGGCGGTAATTTCTTGAGGGTGTTGAAGGCGAATGAACACCGATGACTACCCTCAGAAACCACGAATCACAAAAGTGAACTCATCTTCCATTAATCCCTATCCGTACAACGAAAAGATGTTTAGATAGACTGCTGAGGTCTGGCGCTGCAGCAAGTTCTGGCAATACGTATATTTGTTTTTAAGAAACCGCACTTACAAATCGTTCGATTATAAATGATCGTTTCTCTCAGTCAACGACAAAAATACTGGGCATGATACTCCTTAACAAAATTGGTCGTTTATTTTATTGTGTAGGCATCATTGCGTTAGGGGTGCAACAATTGATCAGTAAAAAATTTCGTTCTGAAATTCTTTCTCCATTTCCTGAATGGCCTCATAAGTATGATGTGTTCCCAATTCTTACTGGACTATTTTTAATATACATTGGTGCATTCATTTCAGGCGTGTTTAAGATTAAACCTGAACGCGCAAAAGATGCATGCATTTATTTTGGACTTTGGTTCCTTACACTTTGTGTAATTAGTCATCTACCCTATATTTTAATCTTTAGTCCGCATAGCGCTTTGCGTTTGGATGTTTGGTTTGGTATTGGGGAAGCCTTTGCATACAGTGGTGGTGCATTTGCAATGGCTGGTTCTTTTTCGAATGATATTGTTGATCCATGGAGGAATAGTGGTTTCCAATTATTATCGGAGAAACTCATTTCATCGGGCAGGATCTTTTACTCCATTTTGATGTTGATATTCGCCGGCAGTCATTTTGTTTTTACTGACTTCGTGTCGTCCATGGTACCTAAATGGATTGGAGTACCCTTGTTTTGGACTTACTTTGTTGGAGTCGCGCTTCTGCTCTCAGCGTGTGCAATGATTTTCAAAATATGGATCAGGCTGGGCGCATTCCTTCTAGCGATCATGCTGTTTCTCTTCCTTATTTTCTTCCACGTGCCGGAAGCCATTGCCAATCCTGGACCCGATGGCAATGAGATCCTACGTTCCTTCGTGGCCTTGCTTTTCTGCGGTATCGCAGTAGTAATTGCCGTAACAAATGGTCGCGCGCGAAATGCAGAGGTAGAATGATACCCACAGAGCGGCTCAAATTGGAAATCCTGGGGGAGATCCTGAGGGCATTTCCTGTTTCCGGAACAGAATACGTCAAATGCTTGATGACGTTTGTGAGTCAAATTTGAAATGTCGAATGTCCAATAAATAGTGAATGGCGGATTGAAAACTGTAATGGCGTGCGTCCTTGAGCAGGAATTCAAGCCAATCCAACATTCACCATTTGAGATTAACATTTACATTGAATTCGCCATTTATAAATCACCGTTCCTTTAGATCCGATTAAAGCGCAACGTCCTGGCTGGTGACTTTACCCCCGATGACTACAGCCCGATACCTTGATTTCACTTCCCATCGGCATGTTATTGAACACTGTCGTTGCATACCCCCATGGATCAATTTGATCTGTGGACAAGATAGTGTCCCTTCTCAATCAGGTTGCCTGTTAAGTGCCGGATGACGATATTAATTCGATTGGCCTTATACCTTCAAAGCATCTGCTTCCTGCGGGTAGGTTTTGTTGACCACGGCCAAGTGCGGGTATTGACTCATCAGATTTATCCAGTTCTATTTCTTCGGACAGGTCAATTAAGATAGGATTATACTGCCTTTAGTCAATCCAATCCCTTGTTTAGCGACTATTTTCTTAATTTCTTTGTGCCCCA
>JBDSKX010000026.1:0-5684 GCA_039916665.1 Chryseolinea sp.
CGACTCTTTTTCGGTTTTAATCGGATACGCCTTTTTACACACCCCGGCCAAAAAATTAGGTGTGGCAATTCATTTTTCCACGGACCAATAAGTACATTAGGGCGATCTCAATTTAAGTCAATGAGCCAGGCATTTGTAAGAGAAGGTGATGAGCAATCGCTGTCGGAAATTTCACCGACAATGAATGCGTTGATAAATTTGCTGACACATGAAAATGGCGGAATAAGAGTTTATGAAAAGAAGCATTCCACAGACGAAAGCGGCCGCGAAATCCATGAGATGAGCAACGGCGTGGCCTACACCAAGGATGAGAATGGAAGATGGAAGGTAGCGTAATCCCTATTACACCGTTAATCGGTTGGAAATATATTGCAATATTCATGACAACGAAACAGTAGACAAAATCCTTCTTAAGAGATTGAAAATTCTGATGCTTCGATCGGAATGACAAAGAATAAGTCTTATAAGGTATGGCTGCGCAAGAACTTCAATTGAATCATTTTCGGTAAATTAAATTATCCTGGTCGGGATGCAGGATCAACGTTTATGAAAAGCGTTAACGGCGCAGGCAATAGCACTCTTATGGCGGCACTCCCTCTGCACTCTTTTTCCTTTGTTAACTCCTATTGATTCGTACAGCGACCTGAAGATATCGTTAGTCGTTGTGGCGTAATGATCGTGCCATCCCTATAAAAAAAGAAAGAGGTTGTTCACCTCTTTCTTGAAACCTTACTGAATGAAAATAACTACTGAATATACGCGTCGTTTTGAACCAGACTCTTATTCGTGTCCATCTCGCGTTGTGGTATTGGAAATATAAGCTTGGGACTACTCCACGCTATTCCGGAATCTGTGCTTCTTGTACGTTTGATGTCGTGAAGTCTGCTGCCTTCAAATGCCAGTTCGAGATAACGTTCTTTAAGAATGGTCTCAACGTCATCGATCGATGTTAAAGGATCAAGGCCGGCACGCTCGTGTATGGCATTAAAATCGTCAACCGGATCTGCACCAACACTTGTTCCTAATCGAAAATTGGTTTCAGCGCGAGTCAAATACATTTCTGCTAATCTTACGATCGGAACATTGCCATAAGTATCAAGATGTTTTTGTGTATAGTGTTGTCCGCCTACTTCAACGAAAAAATCTTTTCTTGCATCGCCATCTTCGTATTTCGCAAGATGGTCATCCGTGATGTTGCAGTCTCCACGACCCGATGTTCCTTCGGTGACATTAATTCCAAAGTAGGTGTTGAGTTCGTTGGAACCGTCTTGCGTCGTAACTTTGATAGCGAAGATGTATTCGGAAGGACTATTGCCAAAGTTGTTCAGGTGGGTATACCAAAGCGACTCAAAGTCCTCCTCAAGTGTATTGGTGTTATAGCCGATCGCACGGTCTGCAGCATCACGGGCTTCACCTAACGCAGTGAGCTGTTGTGGCGTTGCGCCTGTCGCACCCTGCATCAATTTGACGCGCGACAATATCGCTGCTGCAGCGGCTTTGGTTGCGTAGATATCATTCTCCAAAGGCAACAATGATTCGGCTGTTGTTAAGTCAGAAATAACCTGCTCATAGACTTCGGCAACCGTGTTGCGCGCCTTATAGTCTTCAGCCGATATGCTACGGGTGGGCTCCAGCACAAGGGGCAATGCGGGATTGATGGTATTGTCGCCATCATCCCAGGCCTTTGCATAAAAGCGAACAAGTTCAAAATACATGGATGCTCTGATAAACCGGGCTTCACCTTCAACGCGGGCGCGCTTCTCTTCATCTGACGTGATGATGTCGAGTGCGGACAAAACATTATTACACCTGTTAATGGTATTGTATGCCCACTCCCAAGTGCCCTCTGCATTGCTGTTTGTGGAAACCTGACCAAGGTTCCATATATCACTAAGCGCGGCATATGTTCCTGTGAAAAATATGTCTTCAGAATTTCCGTAGAGTTCACTTAGGGTTAGCATATCACCACCATAAGTTTCTGCTCTCTGAAGCCCATCGTATGCGCCGATCAATGTTACGAGCACGTCTTTTTCGGTCGATAGCGCCTGGTTCTGATCGATGCTCTGTGTTGGTTTCACATCAAGCTTGTTATCGCAGCTTGTTACACTCGCGAGAAACATTAATACTCCCATTAATTTTCTCATATCAATAAATGTGTTTGATTTCATGTAAACAGATATTAGAATCCGATATTTATACCGATGAGAAAAGTCTTCGGCTGTGGAGGCGTGTAAAAGTCATTACCCAGCGACACGTTTGCGCCCTCTGCATCCTTATTTTGATAATCGTTATTGACTTCAGGATCCCAATACTTGTAATGTGTAAAAGTGAACAGGTTTAGTACGGATGTATAAAGTCTCAACCGGGTCAACTTTAGTCTTTCAAGTGTTGCCGCAGGGAAGTTATAACCAAGTGTTACATTTCTTACCCGAACAAACGAACCATCCTGAACGTAACGGCTACTAAGTTGTGCGCCGTTGTTCGCGTAGAATCTTGCCTGTGGTATGTTAGTTTTTTGTCCTGGAGTAGTCCACGCATTTAACTGATCAACGGTCTGGTTATCCTCAAATCTCATGTTAGCTGACGCATAACGGCCCATTCCATATGTGGATAGCTGATTTCCGAAAACGCCGTTGACAAAAACGGAGAGGTCTACGCCACTATACGAAAATGTGTTGGTCATCCCTGACAGAACATCAGGATTTGGATTTCCGGCAACGACGCGTTGTGCTTGTGAATAATTACCCGGGTTGACGGTCGATCTGTCAATTGAGCCATCAGCATTCTTTGTATTCTTATAAAAAAGAGCATCACCATTCTGAGGATCTACGCCTGCATATTCAACCGTATAAAATACCCCGACAGGCTGACCTTCCATCACACGGTTGTAAAATCCTCCTTCTATCACCTGGCCTCCGATGTTAACAACCTTGTTTCTGTTGTACGACATGTTAAAGCTCGTATTCCATTTGAAACGACCTGTTAGGTTGTGACTATTCAATACCAACTCGAGTCCTTCATTTTTTAGTTTACCTGAGTTCCGGGTCTGAGTTAGAAACCCGCTACTGGCAGGCACGTTAACGTTGAGCAATAGCCCAGACGTTATTTTTTGATAGTAGTCGATTTCACCGGTAAGGCGGTTATCAAATAATCCAAAGTCGAAGCCCAGATCGAACTGATCTGTAGTCTCCCACTTCAAATCGGGATTAGCCAATTGAGTTGGACGTTGACCTGCAGATCCTGCATATCCGGCATCACCAGTGAATAGTCCCAGCTGAGGGAAATCCCCGATTTCCGCATTCCCAACTCTGCCATAACTAGCTCTTGCCTTCAAAAAACTTAACGTTTGACTTCCTTTCAGGAATCCTTCTTCAGAAAGAATCCAGCCCAATGATCCAGCAGGGAAGTAGCCAAACCTTGAGTTAGCTCCGAACCTTGACGACCCATCCCTGCGTATGCTGAACGTTGCCAGAAATTTGTTGTCGAACTTCAAATTCGTTCTTAAGAAGATTGAATTGAATCGATAGTTGGTTTCAGATGAACTTCCATCGGATTTTGTCGCAGCGCTTGCAATCTTTTTATATGAATCAGAGGGAAAGTCCTGACCCTGTATAAAATTCAATTTGGAATTAGATTGCTGATATTGTGTACCCAATACGGCATCTATATTTAGTTTGCCAATCTGTTTGACATAGTTAAAATAGTTGTTGGTGTTGTAATTCGTGACAAATGTTCCATAGTTGGTTCCTGTGCCGTTTGCAGCGGTAGAGTTATCACGCACGGTCTGGCTTTGATAATAAGCTTCTTCATTTTGACTTAGCAAGTCAACGCCAAATTCCGTTTTGAAAGTTAATCCGGGAAGAAGTTTAGCAGTAGCATAGCCGTTGCTCAGATTTCGAAAACCCTCCTGAACATAGCTCGCATAGTCGATTGATATGCGTGGATTATAGTATAATCCTACGTTAAGATCACCTGGAGGAGTTCCGGTAGGCAGGCCGGTATTCGGATCGGTAAATGGCGACATTGGTAAGAGTGCCACAGACTGCAATGGATTGGAAAATGAGTCGTCGTCGGGTAAGCGTTTCTGAAGCGTTCTTGTTAAGCCCATCGAGAATCCGATGCTCAACCAATCATTTGCTTTGTGATCCAGATTTAATCTTCCACTGATACGGTCCAGGCTATTGCCAACAATGATACCATCCTGATTAAGATATTGCACCGATCCATAGAACCTGGTATTATCGGATCCTCCACTAAGCTGGACGTCGGCTTGATTGTATGCGCCTTTTCTGAAGGCCTGATCTTGCCAGTCATAGCTTTTCGATGGATTTGTATCCCACTGACCAAAGCTATTGTAAGACATCAGTTGTCGTGCGTACTCTGAATCGCTAGCAGGATCGTCCGTGGATAAACCATTTGCATCATCATTGTATTTGGTGGCTTGAAGGATAAGCTTGGCATATTGTGTGGAGTTGAGAAACTTAACCCGGTGTGTCTCTTGTGAAACACCACTTTGATAGTTCACGCTCACCGCTGTCTTGCCAGCCTTTCCTCTTTTGGTTGTAATAAGAATTACACCGTTGGCGGCGCGTGATCCGTAAATGGCGGCAGCGGATGCATCCTTCAAAACATCAATGGATTCGATGTCGTTTGGATTCAAATCAGTCAAGGGATTAGTATTTCCTCCACTACTGCTTTGGCTCGAAGTAGTAATGGGCATCCCGTCTACTACATATAACGGTTGGCTACCCGCACTTATCGAAGATGTACCACGAACGCGTACCGATACAGCTTGTCCTAATTTACCAGACTGACTGTTGACATAGACTCCCGCAGCTTTTCCTTGCAATGCGGCGTCGACACTGGGCAGCGGTACGTTCTCAACTTCTTTACCGCCCACACGAGCGATGTTCCCTGTGAGATCTTGTTTAAGCTGCGAGCCGTAACCGACAACCACTACTTCAGTGAGTTGTCGTACGTCCTGCGCCATCTGAACGTCGACGACATTTCTGGAGCCGAGCTCCACTTCCTGAGTCACTAGTCCAATGAATGAAAAGACAAGAGTGGGATTGTTGCCACTCACGTTCAGGCTGTACTTACCATCTGCGTCGGTCACAACACCGTCGGTTGTACCCTTGATGATTACGTTAACACCTGGTAAAGTTGTTGCATCCTCAGCTGAGGTAACTTTACCTGTGACGGTTCGCTGTTGTGCCCAGGTACTCAACACAATCAGCAGCATACTACTCGCGAGTAGAATTTTCTTCATAGTTATCGGGTTTAGGTTAATACTCACTTACTTTTAAGAAAGTTATGACAAAATAATTATTGGATGTACTGTCACTTTGCTGCTAAATATTCGATGTTCAAAATATATGGGCGTAGCCTCATAAACGGGGCATATCGCTTTTGAAATTACCCCGAAATGGGTGAGCCATTCAAATGCACTTTCTTGATTTTCACTAGAACATTTGTTGCATAAGGTATGAGGAAGATTATCTGCATTCAATTTTAGCTATGCTGATCACTGCAGTAGAAGAAAACATAATTGTGTTGTATTCGCTTTTCCGTCTGCCGAATAAGCAAAATGTAATAACGAATGCGATATCGACGAAGGCAAATATTAGAGTCTTCTCATTTAAAATTTTCAGTGGAAATGAGACCGATTTCGCCTGAAGGTCCAG
>JBDSKX010000027.1:0-20368 GCA_039916665.1 Chryseolinea sp.
GTCGTCTAACGCGATTTCTCAAACCATCAAAGGACAAGTATTCGACGTAACCGGCACTGGTTTACCGGGCGTTAACATCCTCATCAAAGGAACGGGGGTCGGCACAGTCACTGATGCTACAGGCAATTATGAAATCGCCACGGAAAAAAAAGATCTAACGCTTGTGTATTCCTCTATCGGCTACAGCAGTCATGAAATTGATGTCGCCGGCAAGAAAGAAATAAACATCAGTCTCGATGAAGATGTCTCGCAGCTGAGTGAGGTTGTCGTTACTGGCTATGGAATTGAAAAAGATGATTCAGACATGACGATTGCCTTGGAGCTCGCATCACCAGAAGGTGGAAGGCGCGCGTATAAACAGTATCTCGAAAAAAATCTTCAATACCCGGAACGTGCACTTGGGAAGAATGTCGAAGGGAAAGTGACGATTCAATTTGCCGTCGAACCCAGCGGAGAGCTCGCTGATTTCAGAGTCATCAAAGGCATTGGTGATGGATGTGATGAAGAAGTGATACGCCTTATCAAGTCTGGACCAAAATGGGCTCCCACCAAACGCGACACTGAAAAGCTTCGCGGGATGGTGAGAGTAAAGATGAGGTTTCAAGTGCCGAAAAGGAAGTAGGTCGCGGAGTATTTTTTTGTATTCAAATATTCAAAATCAACTATTGCGGCAATTGACATTGCTTGGCATTTTCGTGGTTCGTGCAATCCGCCCCACTTGGCTGTGATCCCGAGCGCACAGAATTTTAGCCGAAGCTCCAACGATATGCCCATACGCATGATTTTGAATTAATATGGAGCACGTGATCGCGAAGGATCTTTTTTACATTCACTGTATGCCAACGAAAACAAAACAGATCCACGATTTTTCATCAACGCCTGATTAGCTATGATCTAAACGCACGACATCCCAGCGAATGTGAAACCGCTCTGGATGACACCGGGAGGACTTTATGCCTAGACAAGGTCAATACTTCTAATTCAATAAGCGCGCCTCAGGCTGATAGATAAAGCAAAGCGGGCGTCCTATGACAGACCGGCCGTGCAAAACTCGTACCTTGAAAAAAAATTCAGACCTGATGTCTAACCGAAAGCTCATCTTAATCATCATCCTTCTCATCACGGCGAGCATCGCGTCATACTTTGTATTCGTAGTAGTGCCGACGCGTCTCGCGCAGAGGACTTATGATGGCGCGAAACAAATCGGACGCGATATATCGAGTCTCTTTTCATTCACACCAGAGATCACGGTCAACAATACTATCGTCTTACAACAACAAACGCCAATACTGGAACTCGCCACCGTGTCACAAAAGTTTCAACATCAATACGACTGGACAAACACGCGCCTTGGAAGTACAAAGAAGATCTCAATTACGGGAGGGTTTGAAGCAAAGGCAGGGTTTGATCTGCATAAAAAATTCTCAATCAAGATTGATGAAGAAAAGGCAACGATCTATATGCCCAGACCACAACTGCTGTCAGTCACATCATTGAACAACATCACCTTCAGGGACGAACAAGGTTATTGGAATTGGGTTAACATGGATGATCGCGCAAAGGCGATGAATGCCTTTAATACAGACGCAAAGAAATATGCTAGTGAAGCACAATTCGTTAAGCAAGCACAAGACAACATGGAAAAGGAGTTGAAGAAAATACTTGAGTCTCACGGTAAAACAGTGGAAATCAAGTACGAAGAAGCAATGCGGCTAACGCCGATGTAATTTAATTACCGCGATGACGCAGCGACGCAAAGGAATTCTTAGCGCCCATTGCGTCATCGCAGTGATTTTAAACTACTTTCTTACGAATTAGCTTAGCATAAGTACGGCTCACAGGGAAACTCTTTCCGTTAAGCATCTTCACCACCATACCACCATTGAAATGTTTCTCAATTTCCTTCAGGTTGTTGATGTTGATGATTGTACTTCGATGAACACGGATAAACGTTTCCGGATTAAGAATCTCCTCTAGTTTACCGATACCCGACGAACTTACGAACTGGTCAGCTTTGGTAGTCAGAATTGTATAGTCACCTGAAGCTTCGAGATAGACGATTTCGTCTACAGGAAGGTTAAGCAACTTCTCTGATTTCTGAACAAAGATGTGAGAATCGTATGAAGTCTTGTTTTCAGTCTTCATGTTACGCAGCAATTCGCCGACGTTGTTTTGCTCCAACTTCATGCGACCGATGGCGCGTTCAACTGCAAGTTTGAAGCGTTCCTGATCAAGCGGCTTGAGAATGTAGTCTACAGCATTTTTCTCAAATGCTTTGATAGCATACTGATCGTAGGCCGTACAAAAAATAACGGATGGGTCATGCGTGATTTCATCAAGCACATCGAAACCCGTCATGCCAGGCATTTGGACATCAAGAAATACAAGGTCTGGTTTTAGCTTGTCGATTATATCGACAGCTTCTTTTCCTTTGGAGGCTTCTCCCAGGATCTGAATGTTTGGCATTTGTTGTAAATACTCTTGCAAGAGATCACGTGCTAACTTTTCATCGTCTACGATAACACAGGTTATGTTCATACAGCTTTGCTATTTAGGTCTTCCATGGTTAATTGTTCAATCCGTTCATCTTCAAGCGGGATAAAAAAGCTTACCGAATATCCCCACTCATTCGAACGGATCCGGAGTCCCGATCCTGGTCCGAAGATGCTTTTCAGACGCTGGTCTGTGTTCTTGAGTCCAACGCCTCCGCCAGGTGTTCCATCCATCACTTTCTTGGCATTGGATCCCAATCCATCGTCTTTTACCTCAAAAAATATCATGTTGTTAAACTTTTTTATGGTCAGCACAATCGTTCCGCCCTCGTCTTTGGGTGCGATGCCATACTTCACCGAGTTCTCAACCAAGGGCTGAAGAATCATCGGAGGGATAGCAACACTCAGACAAGTAAAGTCAACTTGTTTCACAAATTTCATCCGGTCTCCAAAGCGCACTTGCTGAATCCGAATATAGTTATCAATAAAATCCAGTTCGTGGATAAGCTTCACCATCTGATCGCCATGAGAATCCAAAGCATATCTGAATATGTCCGAGAGCTGGGTAATTACTTTCCGTGCTTGTTCTTTGCTCGACCCGATCAGCGTATTGATCGAATTCAGTGTATTAAATAAGAAGTGGGGATTGATCTGCGACTTGAGCAGCGAGATCTGCATTTCGCGGTTCTTCAAAGCCAACTCGCTCTTTTCTTGCTCATGACGCTGTAAGCCCTGGAAATAGCGGATCACGTAATATACCCCCACCGTAATAATATATTGATCGTGAAAGTGTAGGCCTTCCCATCGAAGTAATCCGATGAGGTGATCCTGCCAGATAGACCAACCGATATAGCCCTCGATGTAATTCTCCCGGTAGTATGAAAGCGTCCCCATAATCAGGAAGTGCATCATTGTACCCGCCAAATGGCCCGCGACCTGAACGTAAATACTGAACTTGAACAGCCAGTTACAGTAAAAAAATATGAAGATGATCAGAACGCAAAGCGCCTCGAATAAATACAGTGCATTCCAGAAGACGTAAGCGTAATGAGTGTTGAGTTTCCACTCCACAAAGCTACCGACGCTATAGTTAATAGCATACCAGAAGCAGAGCCAAAGGTAGGCCCGTTTCCAGGTTACAGGAATATCGTCGATAAATTTCAAGCCTGCTAAATTGTTGAATAAAGTTACGGAATGAAATTTAAAACCGATCAGGAAAGATTTACGGCGGTAAAACTTCGTTTTAAGGTTATATAATACAATGGCCTGCAGAAATCATCGACGAATGGTCGCAGAAAAGTATTCATAGGGAAAAAAAGGTACATCGGCAGATGTAATGCTGTCTTGCTCCTTAGAGGCGACGCTGTCACAGGTCTTAGCAAAACGGACAGACTCTGGCGCAGGTCTTCGCCAAACAACCTTCAAAGTTCTTTCAAGCTTAACGCGAGCCATGTGCCACCCTCACTTCAGTACCGCCAACGCATCTTTTATGCGCCTCATTGCTTCCTTCAAATCCTTTTCAGAAGCTGCATAACTTAGTCTTACGCAATTGTCGTCGCCGAATGCACCTCCCGGAACCAGGGCAACATGACCTTTCTCCAACATGTACAAGCAGAAGTCATCGCCGTTCTTAACCGTAAATCCATCAACAGATTTACCAAAGTATGAACTAACGTCAGGGAAGAAATAGAATGCACCTTCAGGCAGATTGGTATTGATGCCTGGAATCTCCTTCAAAAGTTTATAAACGAGTTCACGACGTTGTTTGTATTCAGCCACCATTTTGTTGGTAGGTTCGATGTCGCCGGTGATGGCGGCTAAAGCAGCACGTTGTGCGATCGAGCAGTTAGCAGAAGTGATTTGCCCTTGAACTTTGTTACATCCATCAGCGATCCATTTTGGCGCCGCGATATATCCGACACGCCATCCCGTCATGGCATAGCCTTTTGCAAAACCGTTAACTGTAATGGTACGGTCAAACATTCCGGGGAAAGAAGCAATGCTTACTTGTTCCCCTGTATAGTTGATGTGCTCGTATATTTCATCGGCGATCACCAGCAAGTCTTTGTGTTTCAACACAACGTCTGCGATATCCTGTAACTCCTTCTTTGAAAAAACAGATCCGGTTGGATTACATGGTGAACTGAAGATCATCGCTTTTGTCTTCGGCGTGATGGCGGCTTCGAGTTGCTTCGCAGTAACTTTAAAATCATTTTCAATCCCACCTTTAACGATAACCGGTGTGGCTTCCGTCAGACGAACCAATGCATCATAACTTACCCAGAAAGGTGAGAATACGATCACTTCATCTCCGGGGTTCAACAAGGCAAGGAACGTGTTGGCAATGGATTGCTTTGCACCATTTGACACAACAATATTCTCTGCCTTGTAAGGCACATTATTTTCCTTCTGATATTTTAGAGCGAGCGCTTCGCGCAAATCCTGATATCCGGCTACCGGAGGATATGCAAAATACTTTCCGTCATCGATAGCTTTCTTTGCCGCATCACAGATGTGTTGTGGCGTCTTAAAATCAGGCTCTCCCAGGCTTAGTCCGATCACGTCGATTCCTTTTTGTTTGAATTCGCGTGCTTTAGCGGCCATTGCCAATGTTGCTGATTCCTGGATTGCTTCGATTCGGTCAGAAAGTTTCATGTTCATTCAATTTTTTAGCGGCGGCAAAGAAAGGATAATAAGTTGTAATTCCGAAGGGTTTTAACGGGGGGGGTGGGGTTAAAGTTGGGAAGGAGGAAATCACCGCAATGACGCCGCGACGCAACGTGTTGATTAGATTACCCAGCTTTAAGAAAATAGCGTTCGCCCCAAGATACTTCTACCAAGTGTGATCTCATCCGCATATTCGAGATCGCCCCCGACAGGAACACCACGGGCAATAACAGTGACTTTTAGTGTTAGATCTTTAAGTCTGCGGTTGATGTAGAATGAAGTTGTATCACCTTCCATCGTAGGACTTAGCGCCAGTATCACTTCTCTTATCTCACATGGCGTGGCATTAAGCCTGCTTACAAGCGTTTCAATCCTGATGTCAGTGGGTCCGACGCCATTCATGGGCGAGATAACACCACCGAGTACGTGATACACGCCATTGTATTGTGCCGTGTTCTCGATCGCCATCACGTCTTTCGCATCTTCGACAACACAAAGTATGGCACGATCGCGTCTGTGACTAATACAGATGGAACATACATCGTCGTCGGAAATATTATGACAAGTACTACAGAATTTGATGCGTGAACGCAATGTGTTCAGTGCGTCTGTCAGTGACGTTGTATTTTCTTCTTTGTCGCGTATGAGATGGAGTGCCAAACGCAGAGCAGTCTTCTTCCCTATGCCCGGAAGTTTGGCAATCTCATTGACAGCGTTTTCAATTAATCGGGAAGGATACTCCACTTCACAAAGGAACAACTAATCATTACAAAATCCGCGCATCTATGCCGGCTTCACAAATTGATTCACGCATGGGGCGCAGGAAATCGAATGTGCCATTCTTCACAGCACATTTGCCTTTGTAGTGAATGAGCATCGTGCATTGCTCTGCTTGTTCAGCAGTATGTTTACAAACTTTGATCAGCGTATTGATAACGTGTTCAAACGTGTTGACATCGTCATTAAAAACAACAAGGTCCATCACGTCAGTGGTCTCAATCGCCTCCATTACATCCTCTAGTACCTCTTGTTGATGTTCGGGCCTCATAACTGGGAAATTAGGATATCAAAGATAAGGGTTTTTCGTGTTCCAGGGAAGACAAACCGTCTCCGGAGATTTGGAATTTCAGTGATTTACATGATTCTTTGAAATTTAAATTTCGACGTTTGGCATGACCCCGCTTCTGGTTTTATCCATTCTGGTAGTATACTTCGCAGTTCTGATCGCCATTTCGGTAATCACGAGCCGTGGCGCTGACACCACTACTTTTTTTACGGCAAACCGTCAATCGCCCTGGTATCTGGTCGCCTTCGGAATGATCGGTTCCTCTCTGTCGGGCGTGACCTTTATATCCGTTCCCGGTAACGTGGGGAAAATCGGATTTGGCTATTTCCAGGTTGTTTTGGGATATTTAGTAGGATATTGGGTGATTATAGGCGTTCTGCTCCCATTATATTATAGACTGAATCTCGTCTCTATTTATACATATCTCGAGCAGCGATTTAGTTTCTGGTCTTATAAAACCGGCGCATTCTTTTTCCTGATTTCCCGCACAATAGGATCCTCCCTACGACTTTACCTCGCCGCAACCGTCCTCCAGCTTTTCCTTTTTGATGCCTGGCACGTCCCTTTCGTGGTGACTGTTGCCACCACCATCGTCCTGATCTGGATCTATACTTTCAAAGGTGGCATAAAAACTATTGTCTGGACCGATACATTTCAAACAGTTTTCCTGATAACTGCTGTTTGTGTCGCGGTCTGGGAAATTACACATAAGCTTGGAATGACGATCCCAAACATGTTATCTCAGGTGAAAGACAGTCAATACGGACGCATTTTCTATTTCGATGATCCAAATTCCACGATGTTCTTCTGGAAACAATTTCTAGGTGGACTTTTCATCACCGTGACGATGACCGGGATGGATCAGGAGATCATGCAGAAGAATCTGACTTGCAAAAACCTTGGCGAGGCTCAGAAAAATATGTTCTGGTTTAGCGTGGTGCTGGTGGTCACGAACTTGTTGTTCCTGACTTTGGGTGCGCTATTATATCAGTACAGTGCAGCAGAAAATCTTGCAATACCAGCTTCTTCGGATGAACTATTTCCCCGTCTCGCGTTAAATGAACTTGGACTTGCTGTCGGAATATTTTTTCTGTTAGGAATTATCGCCTCCTCCTACGCAAGTGCAGATTCAGCACTAGCAGGATTAACTACATCGTTTTGTATCGACTTCCTAAATTTCAAAGACAAACCTGAGCCGCAGAAAAAGCGTGAGAAGTTTTTTGTGCATGTAGGCTTCTCGTTGCTATTCCTGTTGATCATCGTTGTCTTCAGGGAGATCAACAAACGGTCAGTGATTGATGCCGTACTCAACGTGGCGGGCTACACGTACGGCCCGTTGCTTGGACTGTTTACATTCGGGATTTTTACAACGAGAAGAGTAACTGACAAACTGGTCCCCCTGATTTGTGTTCTATCACCAATTTTTTCTTATATCATCAGTTCAAACTCAGAGGTATGGTTCGGTGGTTATAAAATCGGATTGGAGATTCTCGTGGTGAATGGGCTGATCACATTCGCGGGTCTTTGGATCATATCAAAGAAAGCCACCTAAGCCTCCGCGAACCCCGTTGTATTTCCTCCTTTAAATCCCGCGTAAAAATGGTTACAACGCTTGGGGTAAGCAGATTCGTTATTTACAATACTCAAATCCTTTAAATCCATTAAACGCGGAGACAGCGGAGCTGAGGAATAGCATGGAGTCCACCAAAAAAAGAAAGGTCGCCCCCGCTAGAAGACGACCATTTCACGATTAAAAACCAACCCACTATAACCTTTCGTGTTTCTGAGTTTTAAAGGGAGGGCCACCCTCGCTAGAAGGCGACCCAGTCCCGATTAAAAACCAACCCACTATTTATCTTTTATCCGCCGAAGCCTTAGCGAAGGCGGATTTTTCAATTCTTAAAGTTGAGTCCTTCCCAACTTATCGAACTTAAATTTCGTGTGCTTGCCTGCCAGAGCTTTCGCCAAGGCGGGGCTTTAGGAAAAGGCCGCCCCGGTGAAGAGGCGACCTTAGTCCCGATTAAAAACCAACCCACTATGTATCTTTTATCGGATGCAGGTAAAAAATTGCAACGTTGGAGGTATACGCAGATACTTTCATTGTCACACTCACTCATCATCCGATCAGACTACCCCGATTTATAATCGGGGCCATCAACTACTTTTTCTTTTGAGAGTCTTTTTAATTTCGTTGATGTCTAGCCCTATTGCGAACAACATACCATGAGGGTAAACCCTCGATTACAGTAAATTTTCGAGGGTTGGCATTTTGAAATGTCTTGTTCTGGGATGGCTAATTCTCGGAATGAAGTAGGCAGAGAAAAAAATATACCGCAACGACGCAATGTTCGTAAGGAATACTGACAAGATTTTGCGTCCGTAGCGCCATTGCGTTAAAGGTGCACTCGACTGTATCTAGTGCAATTCCTTACTCGGATCCCAGAAAAGCTCTTTGAAGTTCTTAACCTTATCCTTCACCACCAAAACCCCATCCTTCTTCAGCAATAACTCCATCGTCTTCTCCGTTTTGAAATGGTGTTTGCCGGTTAATAGCCCGGCACTATTCACTACGCGGTGCGCTGGTACTCCCTTTGGACAGGAGAACATGGCCCAACCTACCATTCGTGCGCCCGACTTAACTCCCAGATAGTGAGCGATTGCCCCGTAACTTGTGACTCTACCCTTCGGAATCAGCTTAACCGTAGCATACACATCGTCGAAAAAGTCGTAATCTGCTCCCTTCTTTTTTACTTCTGGCATATCCTGAACTCCGATCTTGCTAAATTTGCAACTTGATTTGATACCTGACTTGTTTAACCTCTTGAAAGTGAATCGTATTCTTCTGATTGCATCCTTGTCTTTTGTTGGTCTTACAGTTCATGCACAAACGAACTCGTCCTCGTCCTTCGTCTTGCCTGACTCAACAGGTTGGAATATCGTAAATGAAGGTCAGAAAGTGTCTTTTAATATAAAATCAACGCACCATTCACCTAAAATACTTTTCAGTATCGAGAATGTCGATGGACTCGGAATTGAATTTGACAGTCTCGGACATTTTAGCTGGACCCCATCTTATGACCTGGTCGATCGCGTCGAGAAATCGAAAGACATCATGGTGATTTTTCAACAGTTCCTCCCGGATGGAAAACGCGAACGCAAAGAAGTCACCTTTATCGTAAGACACGTAAACCGTCCTCCGGTAGTCGAAGAGTTGCCAATGGTGTATGTAAAGCAGTCGTCAAATAATACTTATACGATTCCGAGCGATTTCGTTTATGATCCCGATGGGGATCCCTTAGTGTTCAAGAGCATCCTTACGCAGATGCCGGAAGGATCCAACCTATCATCGCAGGGGTTATTCTCATGGAATCCGTCACGATCTCAATTCGCTGGTCTGAAGACTACTCCGCTTACCATAGAGTTCGCTGTGCAGGATCAACCAGATAAAGCTGAAACACGCGGAAAGATTAAAATCGCTCAAACACAACTTGATCTTCCACCCGATATCCTTGTTGTCCCGGGCGACACTTTGTTTACAATCAAGGAAGATGATATCCTGAATTTGAAATTGTATATCTCTGATCCTAATGGTGACGATGATGTAAAAACGGTCGGACTTATTACAACAGATAAGCGTATACCCCAAGCGGTATTAAAAGAGAATACGCAACTTCAATATGAACTGACATGGAGTCCGGGTTATGATTTTGTTGATGACACACAAGGTTCACTGACCCCTCAATTTATATTCTATGCGTTGGACAAATCGAACAATCGTACCCAGCGTAAAGTGAAGGTCAGAGTTCTTGAGACGGAGAACATGATCAAGAAAGATGCACTTCAGTTTCAGAAATACCGAAGCAATCTTGTGGATGCTTTGATACTTATCCAACAATTGGATATCGATCAGAAAAAATTGAACAGTGATTACAAGAAAGCGAAGAAAGGAAAGAAGAATCGTTCTATCGTCAATGCCTCTCTTGGCGCTGTGACGGGTGCAACACCTGCTGTAATCAATAACTCTCAGAGTGCAAAAGTCGTTGCTGGTGTTGGTGGAACAACTGTACTTACCTTTGGTACGCTTGAGGCGACGGAAGTTATCGGTCGTTCTAAAGAGGGTATCCTTGATAAGATGAAACTATGCATCGACCTGAGAAATAAAATACAATCGACGGGTGATGAATTTGCCCGAAAGTATGCGTTGAGGATCTCTCGTCGTGGTGCAGAATTTGAGAAAGATATTGAGAAATTTAGAGCAGCACTAAGTGATCAGCGTATTGTGTTGCTTGAGCTTGACGCATATTCCAAGAATGCCAAGGTTGATGATCGAGACATCAAGCGCGCGTTTGTGGACTATGTGGATGAGCAGAAGAATTAGTCCACGGCTTCCTCTTTGGTGTTCGTCATCCGGAGCGCGCAGTCTCTTTATCGGAGTGACGATCGATACGCAAACAAGAACTGAGTACGATAAATGTTATCGCGAAGGATCTTTTTTGTTGGTGAGTGGCCGTGATGTTTTTGTTCGGTGTATAAAAAAAGCGCCGTCGTGCCCTATCATCCGTCATCCTGACCGCGCACGAGAGGCACTGAACTAACACAGCTTACCCTTCACGACGGAACTGGATTCACTATCTTGCATCGTGCGCCTCTCCATCTCAGACTTCCTTCAACTTCGTCACGACCTGCCAGTTGTTGATGTTCGCTCAGAAGGTGAACATGCCACTGGACATATCCGAGGAGCACACAACATTCCTATCCTTAATAACGATGAACGCCGCCAGGTAGGAACTGACTACAAACAAAAGGGTCAGCAAGAAGCTATCAGAACCGGATTTCGACTCGTTGGTCCGAGGCTAACACAAATCGTTGATGATGCCCGACAACTTGGTAATGAGCTCATCGTTCATTGTTGGCGCGGCGGAATGCGCTCTGGGAATTTCTGTCAGTTCGTGGAGATGGCGCGACAAAAGACCCATCAACTTGATGGTGGATACAAAGCATACAGGCAGTTATCCCTGGAGTCATTTCGTCAACCGCTTCAACTTACCATTATTGGCGGGTATACCGGGTCTGGAAAAAGTGAAGTCCTTCGAGCGCTGGGAGATCATGGTGAACAGATTATTGATCTTGAGATGTTGGCCCGTCATAAGGGTTCTGTATTTGGTGGACTGTCGATGCCACCCCAACCGACATCAGAACAATTTCACAATGACTTGTTTGAAGCCATCATCAAACTTGATCGAAGTAAAAGAATCTGGATTGAGGACGAGTCGCTTGGTATCGGACAAGTATTTTTGCCTGAACCATTCTGGTCACAGATGCGCATAAGTCCCATAGTAGAGATTGATGTTGATAAATCAACCCGTGTCGAGCGCCTGGTAAAAGAATATGGCAGCGCCGATCGCGACGCATTCCTTGAGGCTATGTTAAAGATCACCCGCAAACTCGGAGGGCAACATTTCATTGCCGCAAAGGAAAGATTGGAAGCCGACGATATGCCCGCGACTATTGACATCCTTTTAACATATTATGATAAAGCCTATCGTCGAGGACTCGATAACAAGTCTGATCGCGTGAAGAATAAATTCCACTGGAACGGCAACAATGTCAATAATATAGCAGAAGACTTAATCCGCGCCTTCAATCACCCAATGACTAAATCACAAATCACCCAATGAAACTGACGCACTATAGTCACGGAGCCGGATGTGGATGCAAGATCTCTCCGAGTGTTCTTGAAAAGATGCTACACTCCGATCTTCCGAAGGCAGCTTTCCCAAGTTTGCTTGTCGGGAATGAATCCCGCGACGACGCCGCAGTATTTGATCTCGGCGACGGACAATGCATCGTAAGCACCACCGACTTCTTTATGCCGATTGTCGATGACCCCAAAACATTTGGAGCGATAGCGTCCGTCAATGCCATCAGCGACGTGTATGCCATGGGTGGTGAACCCATCATGGCTATCGCGATACTGGGATGGCCCATCGACAAGATTGCTCCCGAGGTAGCAAAAGAAGTACTGGAAGGACGTCGTGCAATATGCCAACAGGCAGGCATACCGTTGGCGGGTGGACATAGCATTGATTGTCCGGAGCCTGTTTTTGGGTTGGCCGTCACGGGCAAGGTGAAAAAGCAAAACCTCAAACAAAACAATACCGCTCGCGAGGGTGACCTTCTTTATCTTACGAAGCCACTCGGTATTGGTATTGTTACCACCGCGCAGAAGAAAGGTATTGTACAACAGTCACACTACGATGCCGCGGTAAAGACTATGCTTACATTAAACTCGATCGGCGCAAAAGTCTCGGCATTTGACTATGTCCATGCCATGACAGATGTTACTGGTTTTGGACTGTTGGGGCACCTTACTGAAGTATGTAAGGGCAGTAATCTCAGCGCATCGATCAACTTTGATAAGATCCCCCGTTTCGATTTTTTAGAAGAGTATATCAGTCAGAAGAGTATTCCTGGTGGAACGTTTCGAAATTGGCATAGTTATGGCAATAACGTGAGTAGTATTACTGAGCTTCAAAAGGCAATCCTTGCAGACCCGCAGACCAGTGGTGGATTACTGATCGCTTTGGATCCAAACCATGCCACCGAGTTCGAAACTTTTATGCATTCTCAGGGGTACAATGTCAGGCCATTTGGTAAGACTACTAGTCCGCAGGAAACCCTGATTCATGTAAACAATTGACTATCAAAATCATGCAGAGTCACGGGATCTAACATAGATGGAGATCTGAAGTGTGGATGGTGCTTTGCCGGCACCAGGTTTCTGGTGCAACGAGTTGCGTGTGTCCAGTCATCTCGACTTCTTCCCGACTTAAGGCTCAAGTTTGCTACAAATCTTGAACCCTCTCTTGGTCGGATGGTGGAAACATCTAAATTTGCAGTCCGAATTTTACCGCCCCGACTGGGGTCGGGGCAAGCCCCTGACTTTATTAGGGACAAACACTAAACAGAGGAGTGGCAGAGCGGTCGAACGCGGCGGTCTTGAAAACCGTTGTACCGCAAGGTACCGGGGGTTCGAATCCCTCCTCCTCTGCACAACAACAATACAATGGACCCATGCAAAGCATGGGTTTTTTTGTTTGTGCCAAGGCCAACCCAAACGTCTCGTTTGAGGGAGGACAGGGATAAACAAAAAAATGAGCGCAGCGAATCCATTGCATTGTTGTTGTGACACACCCCACTAAGGGATCGCCGTCTCGGCAATCCCGACGAGTCTCTCAATTTATTTCATTCCAGAAAACATCTTGTTGGATGGGTTTCGTATGAGGGCTTTTGATCACCAGCGCGAGCTGATGAATGAAGGAAAAGTAATTACCCTGGAGAGCTTCAAAGCAAAATGGCATGGCATCTCGTTAGAACGGCCGAGAATGTTAATGCAGATCTTTCAACAGCACAATGATCAGGTCAAGGCGCTGGTGAACAGAGAATTCTCGCCACTAACATTTGAACGTTACGCGACGTCATTTCGGCACACTGAATCATTTATGTTGTGGAAGTATAAAATCAAGGACATAAATGTTAAAGAATTGAAATACGAGTTCATTGCTGACTATGAATTCTGGCTGAAGTCAGTTCGCAAATGCGATCACAACACCTCGATGAAATACTTGTCGAACTTCAAGAAGATCGTTCACATCTGTATCAAGAATGGATGGCTGGGAAGAGATCCATTTGTCGGATTCAAATTGGCGAAGCGAGAAATTGAACGACCATTCCTGGTTGAGGACGAGTTGAATAGAATTATCAGGAAGGATTTTCTGATGCCGAGGTTAAAGCAAGTGAGGGACATCTTTATTTTCTGTTGCTACACTGGGCTGGCGTATGCTGACGTGGAGAAACTCACGCGAGACGAAGTAACAATAGGAATTGATGGCGAGAAATGGATCTGGACCAGTAGACAGAAAACAGATTCAGCAACACGCGTGCCTTTGCTGCCGCCGGCGCTGGAGATACTTGATCGCTATAAGGATGATCCGCAGTGCGCTGTCAAGGGAAGGCTCCTTCCGGTGCTGAGTAATCAGAAAATGAACAACTACTTGAAAGAGATCTCCGACGCCTGCGAGATCACGAAGAAGATGACATTTCACACGGCCAGGCATACTTTCGCGACTACGGTGACTTTGACTAATGGAGTTCCAATTGAAACCGTAAGCAAAATGGGCATCGGAATTTGAAGACGACGCAGCATTATGCGAAGATTTTGGATAAGAAGGTTAGTGAAGATATGAGTGTCTTGAGGGCTAAGTACAGCACTAAAACTTCGAAAGAGATTAATGCTGCCGCTTTGAAAAAATAATGCTGCATAGTCCAGGCCGAAAGAGTTTACACTTCACCAATTGGGTAATCACGGCTGTGTTGCGCATATGGAATTGTTGGTAGCAATGGGACCAAGTTAATTTCGTCATTTAACATGCTTAGAGTTTTACTAACAATGATTTTTCCGCAGGACAAGCAATTCCTTTGAGACAACACTTGGATTAAAGCCAATCAACATTGGGCAAATGAGAAAATTGAAATGGTCAAACTTTGGCAAGGGCTCAGTGTTTAACATTATGAATCCAACCGCCTTTTACATTTCGTTTATATTTTTTTACAATTCATTTACTTCGTCGGACACAAAGACCAGTAGCTTTGTTGGACGTAATTACGCGATGATGAAATACACATTTGGTTTGCTCTTTGTATTTGTCCTTTACACCGCCTGTGGACAAAACCAAGCAACCGCACCTCAAGACAATAGAGAAAGAGGATACTAGGAGTCTCAACTTAAAGAGGCGGACACCACCAAGGTGCCTATGGGGATGGTTCGGAATGTAAAGCGAGCCAGAAACGGAGACATTTTGATTGCTTCTTACTTGGGCGTGTTCCGATACGACGGAACATCTTTTACAAATCTGACGAATAAAATAATTTCAGCACGCTTCGCCAGCTTCTGGGATGTTTTGGAAGATAGCAAAGGGAATCTTTGGTTCGCTTCTCAAGATTCGGGTGTTTATCGTTACAATGGCAAATCCTTTCAGCATTTTACAACCATGGATGGGCTCGCCAGTAACATGGCACTTCATGTCTATGAAGATAGAGCCGGTAATATTTGGTTTGGAGCAAGCCGTTACGATGGGAAATCTTTTCGAAATTTTACCACGAAAGATGGATTTCCCAGTAACAATATTCGTTTGCTTCTTGAAGACAAGACTGGCAGGCTCTGGTTCGGTGCACAAGGAGAAGATATGTTCGTTTATGATGGAAAAACATTTACCATTTTAAAAGACAAAGATGGCAAGGCGTTTAACAACGTTTGGTCAATAATCGAAGATAAAAAAGGCAATATTTGGTTCGGTGCTGATGGTCTTTGGCGCTATAATGGCAGCACCTTTATGAAGGTATCGCGAAGGCATGCTTATGCTATCATCGAAGATAAAAAAGGAAACATCTGGACTACTGGCGAGGCAAAACCCGACAGAGGTTGGGCGCTTTCCCGTTATGATCAAAAATCATTGTACGATATAGAGCCCAGGGTAACTGAAATAATGTCAATAAAACAAGGTATGCTTTTGGGGATTTCGGAGGCAAACGATGGAAGTATTTGGTTTGGAGCTTTGGGACCTGAAGGATGGCTGTTCCGATATGATGGAAAGACAGTTACCAACTTCAACAGCAAAGAGGGGCGCAAGTAATAAGTATCCCCGCAAATTGCAAAAACAAAATAATCAAGAAACCGGACGCTCCAATGAGAGCAGTCTTTGGACAAATTACATTCATCGAAGTCAAGACACCTTGAAATTCTTTAAGTCCTATTGTAAGAAAAAACACGATTGATCTTGACGATAAATTAATTTCCAGTCGGACAATTCCGGCTGTTAAAATAACCAACGACAAAAAACACGAAATTACTGAACTCGGAAACCAAATTTCAGGAATGGAATCCGACATATCTCAATTGACAATTGAAGGAATTCCCTATCCATGCTAGGGAGACGAATTTCTCATCATGTAAAGGCCGACAAAGAAGGATTCGAGTAAAAAAGCGAACGCCTTATAAAAAGGCTCCGTAAAATACGGAGATGTGCAGCATGCCAATATGAAAACACTTAGCCCACTACGGACCTTCACGAATCGACTGATGCTTGTTTCACTAGTTGCATTTACCTTTCTTATCTCATGCCGTGATGAGAGATGTGATTGCATGCAAGAAAATGTTTGCGTGTCTGTCTCCAACGCCTCAGGAAGAATCGCAAATTCGACTGCAATTCTCCAAGAACGCGGAGAAAAGATTGTGAGCGGGCAATTATCGCCAAATGAGAAAATTTGCCTATCGTTTAAAAGCTCAGGAGAAAACGCGTTCCGAGTGATCGCCGTTTTCATACCAAATGACACGATTATATCTTCTGAAGTGTATTCAGAAGGGGGTTACAAATTTGTCGCGACCCTCAAAGATAGCGTGGTCGATGTAAAACAGCATACAGGTTATTAATTCCCACTTTCTACTTCTAGTTCCTCGGTAACTAGGTATTGACAAGTCGCATGCGAATCGGAATGACATGTCCAGTGAATCCACTAATCCCTCAGGTAGTCCGGCAGACGTTTAATATTTAGATCTCACCTTCCTAACAACATGTAAACACCTGATTTCTGCTACTCGAACATTGCCAGGAAATCACTTGGGCTATGGAGAGTTACGATCCAATCACACATTTCATCGACCGTATTGTTAGAGATGATCGGCTGAGGCCAATTCACATTTCATTGTCAATAGCACTATGTCAAGCCTGGGCCTTGAATGAATTTCGCTCTCCATATAGAACGTCCAGGCGCGATTTAATGGCTGCCTCTCACATCCGTTCAAAAGCAACCTACCACAAGGTGTTGGCAGAGCTGACGAAGTTTGGGTATCTGAAATCCTCTCCTTCGTATCATCCATCGAAGGCTAGCGAAGTAGAAATTCTCGACGAGGTAAAATGTCAATCATGATGAGTTCCCATTTATCATTTCTTGTGGCCAAGCAAATTCCAATCACGGAATACCTGAGCGGCTTAGGATTTGAACCGGCCAAGGTTCTTGGAACTGATTGTTGGTACCTTTCTCCATTTCGCGATGAGCGTACGGCATCATTCAAAGTCAACACAACGCTTAACCTGTGGTATGACCACGGCTCAGGAGAGGGCGGAACAATCCTTGACCTTGGAGCCAAACTTAATAACTGTACGCTATCGGAATTCCTGGACAAGCTAGCGCAAGGAAACTACAGCCACCTTTCTTTTCACCGTAAGAGTTCAGCTCACAATGACGAGCACAAATTGCGCATCGTCGATGTAAATCTTCTGAAGAGTGCGGATCTCCTCTACTATCTGCGGAAGCGGAAAATTTCAGTAGGCGTAGCGACCAGTTGCTGTAAAGAGGTTGATTTCAGCATTGGCCAAAGAATATACAAAGCCATTGGTTTCCCAAATCAGTCGGGAGGTTATGAGCTACGCAACAATTGGTTCAAAGGCTCTTGCTCTCCAAAAGACATTTCGCTGATAAATAATAACTCCAGAAGAATTTGCGTGCTCGAGGGATTCATGGATTACCTTTCTATAATTCAACTTGGTCCACTGGCGTTTAAAAACTTGGCTGCTGACGCAGACTTCCTGGTGCTAAATTCACTCAGGTTACTTGACCGCAGTATTACCCATCTTCAATCGCACGATGAGGTTAATTTGTTTCTCGATAACGACGGGGCCGCAAGGCAGGCAAAACACGATCTGACCAATAGATCAATTCGTTTTCACGACCACTCTAATGTCTACCAAAATCACAAAGATGTGAATGAATTTCTGGTCGCTTCCGAAAAGTACACGCTTGATCGAGATTCTACTTGCAGGTCGAAGGGTATGAAATTATAACATCGAATTCAATTGACTGCGCAAAATTTCGGCGTCACTGGTCCAATTCACTCCAGCTAGTTTAAATTAGTTCAAAGCAGTTCAAAGCAGTTCAAGTTAGTTCAATCAGGTTAAAAGAAGTTAAAATTGGTTCAAGCAAGTTAAAACAAGTTCAACAATGGGTATTCAAAGGCACCTCCATGTTACAGAAAGAAAGAATTGCAAGTACGGAGCAAGCAATGTTTCCGCTACGCTCCAACAGCTCGTAAGAATCTGTTGAAATAAAAAATAATCACTTCGTTAGACCATTATGTTATGAGCAGACCGAAAGTAAATGAAACCGAACGTCGGATTGTACAAGTGAACATACGCCTCACCCAAGAGGAAAATGGAAAGGTGAATGAATATGCTATATCAAGTGGACTAAGTCCGGCGAACTGGATACGACATAAAATATTTACCGGTAAGAATCCACCGATCAAAGTGTCAGCGATGGATGCAACTGTTTACCAGGAGTTAAAACGAATTGGGGTGAACCTGAATCAGGTAGCACATAAACTTAATCAAGGCGACTTTCCCCAAGATTTGCGAATAACACAGACAGAACTGCTTCGGTTACTCACGACAATACTTAAAACATTGCTGCATGACCGCGAACATGATAAAGGGTAAAGGTTTTGGAGGAGCCTTGCGATATAACCTGGATAAGGTCGAGAGGGGTGTGGCCGAAGTACTTGATCATTCTTTCGTGCTGGTCTCCGAAAAAAGCATCATGAAGGAAATCCATATGATTAAAATATTGCGACCCAACCTGGCGAAGTTCTTTTATCACACATCAATCAATTTTCCGCCGAACGAGAATCTTGACAATGTCAAGATGAAAGAAATCGGAAATGATTATCTCAAGGCAAGCGGTTTCGATCAGCATCAGTTTATCATGTTCCGACACGGAGATGCTGATCATCCACACTTACACATCTTGGTTAACCGCATCGGCTACGACGGAAAAGTAATGAGCGATAGTAATGACTTCGCGCGTTGCGAAAATATCCTGCGAGATCTTGAAAAGAAACATAACCTAACAGCAGTGCTGCCGAGTCGTCAGGCAAAGGAGCGGGCAATGACGAAAGACGAGCTGGAGATGATGAAGCGTACCAATACACCTTCTCACAAGATGAGTCTGCAGGTGATCATCAACAATATCCTGGCGTCGAAGGCACGTCAAAGCTGTTCAGAATTTGTGCAGGCGCTTCACGAGAAGGGCGTGAATGTTCTATTCAATCAGGCATCTACGGGATACGTCAGTGGTATTTCTTATTCCTACGATGGGTTGACTTTCACAGGCTCAAAGCTCGGGAACAATTTCAAGTGGTCCACTATTAAAACCAGTATCGATTATGAACAAGAACGAGATCGCGCAACAATTCACGAAGCAAATGCTCGAACAAAGTCCATCAACATTGACAAGCGAGCAAGTTCAATCCATTCTGGTGGAGATACAAAGACTTTGTGTCTCAGTTCAGGCGAGCGGCGACGAGACAGTAAACAGCGTTCGAGTAATCGACGCGGGTTTGAAAAGAACACACCGTCAGGCGATGGATGTCAGCAGATTATTGGAATCGCAGGTTCAACAATTGGTCTGCCTGAATTCAAAACCTCAAACAGTCCACACGACGCACATTTGGAATCGCTTCTGGGAAGCAATTGTAGAAATATTGGCAACGCTGATTACCAATCTGTTTCGCATCCTCAGAGTCTTTTTAAATCAAAACGGAAAAGATTTCGTAGATCAAAAAGGGCTTGACACATTGACTTAAAAGGAAACTTTCTCCATCCCAAGAATTTCTATATCTTTGGTTTATCCCCAAGATCAGCCATCCAGCTCTAAATGCGATATTTAAAATGATTGGTCTCTGGTAAGGGTAGTTAGATCCTTAGTAACCTGTATAGAACGTTGTCCAAATGTCCGATAATCTTTGTAAGGTATTTATAAGTTATGCTCACAACTCCGAACAACACAAAGACATCATTCTTAAATATTCGAATGAGCTCATAAATCCCGGGGGCCTCGATTGCTGGATCGATAGGTATGTTGAAGATGCAATTATTCCTGACGGGTGGCCGAATTGGATGAGAAAGAAGGTCAACGAGTCAGATTTTGTAATAGTCGTTTGTTGTCCAACATATCATGCGCGATTCGAAAAAAATCCTGACCAAGAGCGTAAAGGACTAGGTGCCAAATTTGAATCGACGCTGATTCTTAA